>JAIYCD010000063.1 GCA_027488195.1 Acetobacteraceae bacterium
CCGCCGGCGACCGCGATTCGCGGCGGCGCCGCCCGCGCCAGGGCGGGCGCCGCCAGCAGGCCGGCGGCAAGCAGGCGCCGCGTGATCACGCCGCTGCCTCCAGCGCATGGGCCTGGGTGACGTCCCCCACCAAAGCGCGCCAATCCTCGCGCTCGGCCTGGCCGGGCTTGCGGGCGCCAAAGAGCAGCGCGATCGTCTCGCCGGCATCGTCCAGCAGCTCGATGCTGGTGACGGCGCCATCCTCTGTCGGCTTCACGACGCGCCAGGCCTCGGCCACGCCCGACTCGCGCAGATGCAGGTTGAAGCTGGGGTCCAGCACGTTGAACCAGCCGGGCGTGGCCGCCAGGCGCCGGACCGGCCCGCTGTGGATCTGGATGGCGGAGCGGTTGCCGACAAAGACCATGATCGGCACCTCCCGCATGGCCGCCAGTTGCAGCGTGGTCCGTGCGGCTTCCGGCGCCAGGGGCTGGGCCAGGTCCTCGCCGGCCAGGCGGAAGGCCTGCCGGCGGCTTGCCTTGTGGCGGCGCAGCAGGCCGAAGAAATCATGCGTGTCCCGCAGGGCGAGCCAGTCCTGCCGCAAGGCCCGGGCGTCCACCTCGCCCTCCGCGGGCGGTGGGGCCGGGAGAGGGGCCGCCAGGGGCGGCGCCGCCGCCGCGGGGCTCGCGAACTGCGTGACCAGTGCCGCCCAGGCGGCGCGGCTGGTCGCCTCGGTCATGAAGATCTTGTGCACGGCCTGCCCATCCACGTCGAAGACCTGCAGCGAGGGCCGTTCGCCTTCCAGCGCGAAGCCATGTGCCCAGCGCCCGGGAAAGAGCCGCAGGTCGATGTCGGGACCTGTGACGAGGATATGCCCGGGCCCGGCCGAGACCTCCTCGAAGCGACCATGGCGCTCATGCACCGCATGTTCGTTGCGGGTCAGCGCCATGATGCCGCCCAGCGCGGGCAGGGCTGCGAATAGCGCCGACCAGTCCGGCCGCAACGTGACCGCGCCGGAGAGCGCGACCAGCGCGGCCTCTGTCGTGCCCAGCCGCTGGGCGGCGTCGCGAATGCGCAGGCGCGGCTCCTGCCGCATCAGGGCTTCGTGGCGTGTGCGTAGGTTCATCATCAGGCTCCTGTTGGGTTGTTCAATCGTCGAGGCGGAAGCGCACGGGCACTTCCACCCAGGCTTCGATAGGGCGGCCGCCCTCGGTGGCGGCGGCGAAGGCCCAGCCGCGCACGGCGGCCAGCGCCGCCTGGTCGAGCTCGCCAAAGCCGGAGGACCGGTGCAGCCGGACTTCCCGCGTCAGCCCGTCCGGTCCGACCAGGGCGCGGATCACCGCGGTTCCGGCCATGCGAAATGCCACGGCGCGCGGCGGGTAGGCGGGCGGTGTCGGTGGATGCCGGTAGCGCGCCTGGGTGATGAGGGGCGGCGGCCCGGGATGGGGCGCGGCGGCGGCCACCGGGATGGCGGCGGCGGCCGGCCCGGCCGGGCCGGAGGCCTCTCGCGGGAGGCCTCGGCCCATGGCCTGCATGGGGCGCTGCGGCCGCAGGGGGGCGACGGGCTGCGGCCGGGCAGGGGACGCGTCCGCGCGCGCGGGCGGTTGGGGGGAAGGGGGCGGCTCGGCCGGGCGTGGCGGCTCCGAAATCGGTGCAGCCGCGGCTTGGGCCAGGGGCTCTGCTTCCTGGATGGGCTCCGGCGGGGCCTCCGCCATGGTCATGGGCTCCGGGCTCGGTGCAGATGCGGCTTCGGGCATGAGTTCGGGCGTGGGTTCGGGCGCCTCGATGGGCTCTGGCGCGGCTTCCGCCACGCGCATGGGCTCCGGGATCGGCGCGGGCGCCGCTTCGGAGAGGGCAGGCGCCTCCAGCTCCGGCTGGCCTTTCGGCTCCTGCGCGTCCCCTGGGGCCGCTGGGGCAAGCATCGCGAAGGCCACAGGCATCTCGCGCGCCGCATCGCGCGCTGGCGGCCCGCCCGGCATCGCGCCGAGCGCGAGCCAGAGGCCCGCACCCAGGTGCAACGCCAGGGAGGCGCCGGCCGCCCCCCCGGGCAGCCGTTCGGGCCGCGCCGCACGCATTCAGAAGCTGGCCCTGAGCGCCACGCGGAAGTTGCGCCCCACCTCGGCATAGGCCGGCGTGGGCACGCCATTCCAGTTGGAGCGCCGATACGTGGCATCCATCACATTGTTCACGCCGACATCGAGGCGCAGGGCTGGCGCGAATTCCGGCTGCCAGGTGGCATAGAGATCCCACACCGCCGAGGCCGCGGTGACGCGGTAGCTCACCGTATTGGGCAGCCGGTCCTGCGCATCGTTCAGGACGAGGCGCGAGCCGAGCGTCAGCCCCTGCTGCAGGAAGCGATAGCCGCCATTCAGCGTGGCCCGGTGCGCGGGAACCGAGGCGAGCGGCGCGTTGGTCTCGAGGTTGGTGCCGCGCAGCGCGGAGGCGGCGATCCGCGCGAACCAGAAGGGCGTGTCGTATTGCAGCTCGGCCTCGATGCCCTCGATCCGCGCCTCGCCGATATTGGCGCTGGTGGTCGTGGTGCGGCCCACCGTCTGGTCGATGAAGTTGTCGATGTTGTTGCGGAAGATGGCGAGGCGGCCGCGGATGCGGTCATTCTCGTTCAGCACGTCGCGGAAGCGCAGATCCACGCCGGCCTCGATGTTCTTCGCTG
Source organism: Acetobacteraceae bacterium (assembly GCA_027488195.1). Classification (GTDB taxonomy): domain Bacteria; phylum Pseudomonadota; class Alphaproteobacteria; order Acetobacterales; family Acetobacteraceae; genus Roseococcus. Next base: position 2,648 of record JAIYCD010000063.1, read on the forward strand.
TCTCCGGCTGGAGGTTCGGGTTGGGGACGAAGAAATTGCCCGGGAAGTGCTGCCCGCCGACGTAGAGCTCGGTCAGCGAGGGCGCGCGGAAGGCCTCCGAGTAGGAGAGGTAGGGCTGCGCCCAGGGCGTCGCTTGCCAGGCGAGGCTCACGCGGGGCGAGACGCGGCTGTTGTCCTGCGACTGCGCACCCGTGCCGCGCTCCTGCTGGAAGCGGTCGAAGCGAACGCCGGGCAGGAGCGTCCATGCGCCAAGTCGGATCTCGTCCTGAAGGAAGAGGCCCATCACATCCTGGTTGGCACTCGGGAATTGCTGGCGTGGCAGGCCGTTCTGGTAACCGCGTTGTTCGTCCTGATAGGCCTCGATGCCGGCGACGAGCGTGTGGCGCTCCGGCCCGAACAGGCTGAAGCGCGAGGTGTTCTGCGCCTCCATGCCCTTGGTGTTGAGGCGCGTGCGGTCCTGCGCGAAGGGGGAGGCGATGCGCGCCTCGTTCAGCTCGACGTAGTTGTTGTAGATCGTGAAGCTCGGCTCCAGCAGCGGCATGGCCGGATTGGCGTAGCCATAGCGCAGCGAGACGCTCTCCTGCAGCGTCGTGCGCTCCGCGATGCCGGTGGTCGTGGCGGTGTTGGCCGCGATCGGGATCTGGTTCGCATTCTCGTAGCGGCTGGCATTGAGCTGGAAGCGGTGGAAGCCCGGATTCCAGTTCAGCTTGCCCAGCAGGTTCAGCACATTGTCGCCGCTGAACTGGATGATGCGATCCGCGCCGTCACGGTACTGGCCGTTGCGGAAGCCCGATGAGGCGACAAGGGTGGAGAAATCCCCCGCCCGGGCGGCCATGACGCCGAGCCCGCGCGCCGACGCGCCCTGGGACTGGTAGCCGGCCGAGAAGAAGCCGCCCACCGGCTGGCTGCCCAGAATCACATCCTCGGGCTCCAGCGTGCGGAAGGAAATGACGCCGCCGAGAGCGCCCGAGCCATAAAGCGAGGAGGAGGGGCCGCGCAGCACATCCACCTGGCGCAGCAATTCGGGATCGATGAAGGTGCGGCCGCGATGCCCGGCATTGAAGTTGTTGCGCACCCCATCAATCCGCAGGACGATCCGCTCATCGCCCAGGCCGCGGATGGTGGGCTGCAACGCCGAAGTGCGCGGCGCGCCGGAAATCTCCACGCCGGGGACATCGCCCAGCAGGTCAACCGGCGAGCGGGCCTGGCGCTGAAGGATCTCCTCCCGCGTGATGACGGAGACGGAGACAGCTGAATCGCCGGCCACCTGCGGCGTGCGCGTCGCCGTGGTGGTCACGGTATCGAGCGGTGTGGCGGCGGGGGCGGTGATTGCCGCCTCCTGCGCGAGGGCAGGGAGCACCAGGGCGGTGGTGAGCATCAGGGCGGTTGGGAAGCGGAACACGGCAAAGCCTTGCGGGTGGGTGCCACTGCCGGTGGGGGCAGGTGGCGCGCTGGCTTGCGGGACCCCCGCGGGGCGGGGCTTGTCCGGGGCTGGCTGACGCGATGCGGGTGGCGGTTGCGCACCCCGAATGTCACTTGGTCAGAATCAACTTTCCGCCGCGCGTCAGGCGCAGGCGATAGACCTCCTCCTTGTGGTGGATCTCGACCTCGGGTCCGTCACGGAACAGGACCTCGGCATCCAGGCTGCGCCGGTTGGACGGACGGGGCTTTGGGGGACGGAAGGGGGTGGGATTGTCGGCGTTCGTCATGGGAAGGTTGCTAACCCAATTGAGAATGCCTCGCAAGTGCAGTTGAATGGCTCCTGCCACAATTCATCGGCTCTGGCGGAGTTTCGGCCTCCCGAACCGCCTGCTAGGCTTCTGCACGGAGGAAAAATCATGCGTTTCGACCTGCCAGATGCCCCGCCGCGCGCGGAAGAATTGCGCCGAGAGCTGCGCGCCTTTCTCGCCCAGGCTGGGCGGGCCTGGACTCCGGAGATTCGCGCGCGGTCCTGGATGGGGTTCGACCGCGACTTCTCGCGTGAGGTCGGTGCCCGCGGCTGGATCGGCATGACTTGGCCCAGCGCCTATGGCGGCCACGAGAAATCCGGGCTGGAGCGCATCGTGGTCCTGGAGGAGATGCTGGCCGCCGGCGCGCCCGTGGGCGCCCATTGGATCGGTGACCGGCAATCAGGGCCCCTCATCCTGCGTCTCGGCACCGAGGAGCAACGGCGCCGCATCCTGCCGGGAATCGCGGCGGGCGATTTGGCCTTCTGCATCGGCCTCTCCGAGCCGGAGGCGGGGAGCGACCTCGCCAATCTGCGTACGAAATGCGAGCGGACGCCGAGCGGTTGGAAGCTGAACGGCCGCAAGATCTGGACCACCTTCGCCCACAAGAGCGACTACATGATCGCCCTGGTCCGCACCTCACCCGCACCGGAGGGCGGCTCGCGTCATGCGGGGCTCTCGCAATTCCTGGTGGATCTTCGCCTCTCGGGCATCTCGATCCGCCCGATTCGGGACCTCGCGGGGGAGGATAGTTTCAACGAGGTGACCTTCGACGACGTGATGCTGCGCGAGGATGACCTGCTGGGCCAGGAAGGGGCCGGGTGGGCGCAGGCGACGTCGGAACTGGCTTTCGAGCGCAGCGGGCCGGACCGCTACCTGTCGTCCTATCCCGCGCTGGCCGCCGGCATTGACGCACTGAACGCGGCGCCCGCGCCCGGCGCCGAGGTGACCATCGGCCGCATGGTGGCGCGCCTCAACACCCTGCGCGGCATGTCCCTCTCGGTCGGCGGCATGCTCGAGCGGGGCGAGGCTCCGGCGGTGGAGGCGGCCTTGGTCAAGGATGCCGGCAACGTGTTTGAGCAGGCGCTGCCCGAGCAGATCCGCAACCTGGTGGATCCCGCCGACAGCCCCGAGGAGTTGCGCCGCATGCTGGCGGGGCTCGCGCAGTTGGCCCCCACCTTCAGCCTGCGCGGCGGCACGCGCGAGATTTTGCGCGGCATCATCGCGCGCGACATGGGGCTGCGCTGATGTCGGAACTGCGCTCAATCCTCGTCGAGCAGGTGGACCGGCTGGTGGCGGATGGCGGCGGCGTCGCCCTGCTGCGCGTGGTTGAGGCCGGCGGATGGCCCGCCACCCTCTGGGCGGGGCTGGAGGAGCAGGGGCTGAATCTGGCCCTGGTGCCCGAGGAAGCCGGCGGCGTCGGCCTCTCCTGGGGCGATGCGGCCGCACTCTGGCAGGTGCTGGGCCGGCACGGCGCGCCATCGCCGATCGCCGAGACCATGCTGGCCGCGGCGCTGCTTTCGGCGGCCGGGATCGACGTGCCGGAAGGGCCGCTCGGGCTGGCGCAGGGCGCCGTGCCCTTTGGGCGGCATGCGCGCCTGCTGGTGGTGCCCAAGGGGGCCGCCATCGCGCTGCACGCGTCGGGCGAATGCGCGCCGGCCGAGAATATCGGCCGTGAACCGCGCGATGCCGTGCAGCCCGGGGAGCGCATGGCGCGCGGCGAATTGCCCAATGCCTTCGGCCCCCGCGCGGCGCTGCTGGGTCTCGCCTTGATCCGCGCCGCGCTGATCGCGGGTGCCTTGGAGAAGGTCCTGGCTCTCGCCGTGGATTGGGCCAACACGCGCAAGCAATTCGGCCGCGCCATCGGCAAGTTCCAGGCCGTGCAGCAGCAACTGGCGGCCATGGCGGGGGAGGTGGCGGCGGTCAATGTCGCCGTCCAGCAGGCGGCGCGGGCTGTGGATGCGCGTGGGCTGGCCGAGGCCGGCTTCGAGATCGGCTGCGCCAAGGTCGTGGCGGGCGAGGCCGCGACCATGGGGGCCGCCACCGTCCATCAGGTGTTCGCCGCCATTGGCATCACCGAGGACCACGAATTGCACCATTTCACCCGCCGCCTCTGGGCCTGGCGGGAGGAAGGCGGCACGGAGCGGTTCTGGGCCGCGGAAATCGGTCGCGCCGCCCTGGCCCGCGGCGGCGCCCAGCTCTGGCCCGACATCACGGCGCGTGACCCACAGGGAGTTGAGTAATGGCGGATTTCCTCAAGATCGAGCAGGACGGCCCGGTCATCACCCTCACCCTCAACGCGCCGGAGCGGCGCAACGCCATCTCCGGCTTCGAGGATTGCGACGAGGTGGAGGCCGCCTGCAAGCGCATCGCGCGGGATGACGGCATCCGCTGCGTCATCCTGACCGGCGCCGACCCTGCCTTCTGCGCGGGCGGCGACCTCAAGGGCATGCGCGACCGCAAGGGCATCATGGCGGCGGACAGCCCGGCCGTCATGCGCGAGAATTACCGGCGGGGGATCCAGCGCATTCCGCTCGCTCTCTGGGAGCTGGACGTGCCGACCATCGCGGCCGTGAATGGTGCCGCCATCGGCGCCGGGCTCGACCTCGCCTGCATGTGCGACATGCGGATCGCCTCCGACAAGGCGATCTTCGCCGAGAGCTTCGTGCGCGTCGGCATCGTGCCCGGCGACGGCGGCGCCTGGCTGCTGCCGCGCGCCGTCGGCCTCGCCATGGCGGCCGAGATGTCCTTCACGGGCGATCCGCTCAACGCCGAGCAGGCGCTGGCCGCGCGCCTCGTCAGCCGCGTCGTGCCGCATACGGAGCTGCTGGGGGCGGCGCGCGAACTGGCGGCGCGGGTGGCGAAGAACCCGCCGCAGGTGCTGCGCATGACCAAGCGGCTGCTGCGCGAGGGGCAGCACATGTCGCTCCCCTCGCTGCTCGAACTCTCCGCCGCCTTCCAGGCCATCGCGCATGAGACGGAGGATCACAAGGAAGCGGTGAACGCCATGCTGGAGAAGCGCCAGGGCGTGTTCCAGGGGCGATGAACACCATGATCGAGCGCTATCCCGACCCGGCCGTCCGCGTCCTGGCCCCCAGCTTCAATGCACTGCGCCTGCCGCTCGCCGGGCTGGAGCGCCTTTGGACCGGCGGGCGCTGGGGCGAGGGGCCGGTCTGGTTCGGCGACCATCGCTGCCTCATCTGGTCCGACATCCCGAACAATCGGATGCTCCGCTGGTCCGAGAGCACGGGCGAAGTAGATGAGTTCCGCAAGCCCGCCAACAACGCGAACGGCAACACACGCGACCGCGAAGGCCGCCTCATCACCTGCGAACACCTGACGGGCCGCGTGGTCCGCACCGAGCCGGATGGCCGCATCACCGTCATCGCCGAGAGCTACCAGGGCAAGCGGCTGAACAGCCCGAACGACGTGGTGGTGAAGTCCGATGGCAGCATCTGGTTCACCGACCCACCCTTCGGCCTCATGGGCTTCTACGAGGGCGAGAAGCGCGCGCCGGAATTGCCGCATACCAATGTCTATCGCGTGGATGGCGAGACGGGTGCCATCACCTGCGTGGCCGATGATGTGGACCACCCCAATGGGCTGGCCTTCAGCCCCGATGAGAGCATCCTCTATGTGATCGAGAGCCGCAGCGAGCCGCGCAACATCCTGGCCTATGACGTGGCCGGGGCCATGCTGCGGAACCGCCGTGTCTTCGTGGGCTGCGCACCGGGCGAGACGCCGGATGGCTTCCGCGTGGATGTCGCGGGCAACCTCTGGTGCGGCTGGGGCATGGGGGCGCCGGGGCTCGATGGGGTGAAGATCTTCAACGCGGCCGGCCAGCCCATCGGCTTCATCGACCTGCCGGAGCGCTGCGCGAACCTGGCTTTCGGTGGGCGGCACCGGAACCGGCTCTTCATGGCGGCCAGCAAGTCGCTCTACGCGATCTACACCAACACGCAGGGCGCCACCTGAGGGGCTGGCGCGCGGCGCGCATCGTGACACGATGCGCGCCAAGAAACATGAGGAAGCGCCATGACCCAAACTCCCTACACCGTCGGTGACCTGGTCGCCGAATTCCTCTCGCGCATCGGTGTGACCACGGTCTTCGGCATCGTCTCCGTCCACAACATCCCGATGCTGGACGCGATCGGCCGCCGCAACGCCATCCGCTACGTCATGTGCCGGGGCGAGATGGGCGGGGCGCACATGGCCGATGCCTATGCGCGCGTGACAGGCGGCCTCGGCGTTCTCTTCACCAGCACGGGCCCGGGGATGGCCAACAGCATCGGCGGCCTGGTCGAGGCGCGCTTCGCGGGCTCGCCCGTGCTGCACGTCACCGGCCAGACCGCAACGAAATTCGTGGACCGGGACATGGGCACGGTGCATGACGTGCCGGGCCAGACGGCGATCCTCGCCGCCTCCGGCAAGGCCGCCTATCGCGTGCGGGCGGCGGGCGAGGCGCTGGGCGTGCTCATGCGGGCCGCGGCCGAGGCGATGACGCCGCCGCGTGGGCCTGTCTCGGTCGAAATCCCGATTGATCTCCAGCGCGCCGTGATCCCCCGGCCGGCCGAACTGGACGCGCTGGTGCTTCCCGTGCCCCCGCCGCTACCGCCGAGCGAGGCGGCGCTGGATGAGGTGGCCGACATCCTGGCGCGTGCAAAGCGGCCCATGATCTGGCTCGGCAATGGCGCGCGCGAAGCAGGGGCAGGGGCGCGGGCGCTGCTCGATCTCGGCTTCGCCGCCGTCTCCTCCTGGAATGGCCGCGGCATCGTGCCGGAGGACGACCCCATGACCTTCGGCGCGCTGCACGGCAATGGCGCGCCCCGCATCCTCAGCTTCTATGAGAGTGTGGACGCCATGCTTGTGCTCGGCTCGCGCCTGCGCGGTCATGAGATGATGGAATTCTCGATGAAGCTGCCGGCCAACCTCATCCAGGCGGATGTGGATGCGGCGGCGAATGGACGCACCTATCCCAATCGCTATTTCATTCAGGGGGATGCGGAACTGGTGGCGCAGGGGCTCGCGCGTCGCTTGAAGGGCCGCATCGCCGTCGAGCCGGGCTTCGCGGCCGATGTGGCGCGGACCAAGGCACTGGCGACGGAGGAGTATTTCGCCACGCTCGGCCCCTATGCAGGCTTCGCGGCGCAACTGCGCGCGGTGATGCCCCGCGATGCGCTCTGGGTGCGGGACATCACCATCAGCAATTCCACCTGGGGCAATCGCGTGCTGCAGGTCTATGGCTCGCGTGATGCCGTGCATCCGGTCGGCGCCGCGATCGGGCCTGGGCTGCCGCTTGGCATCGGCGCCGCGATGGGGGCCGGCGATCGCAAGACGGTCGCCATGGTGGGCGATGGCGGCTTCGCCATGAACCTGACCGAACTCTGGACCGCGGTGCAGGAGCGCGCGCGGCTTTGCACCATCGTGATGAATGACCGAGGCTACGGCGTCATTCGCCACATCCAGGATGCGGTGGTGGATGGCCGCCGCTTCGGGGACGAATTGCAGGGCCCGGCGCTGGAGCCGCTTGCGGCACTGGCCGGCCTGGCTTTTTTCCGCGTGAGCGCCGCTGAGGAATTCGGTGCTGTCGTGGCGCGCGCGCTGGAAGTGGACGGGCCGACGCTCGTGGAAGTGGACATGGTCGCGATCGGCGAATTCCCGCCCTACGCGCCTTACGACACCATGGGCAAGCACGCCGAGCGCGCACGCCGATAAAAGTGTTGTTTTACAAATGGATGGTGGGCGCTACAGGGATTGAACCTGTGACCCCTACCGTGTCAAGGTAGTGCTCTACCGCTGAGCTAAGCGCCCGCCTGCCAAGGCGTCCCGATCGGGGTATCGGTGCGCGCAGTCTCTAGCGAAACCCGGCGCGCGCCACAAGCCACCCCCGTCCATCAATCTGGGGCCGTTAACCTTGCGCCAATCCAGCGCGGCGCATCAGCGCCGTCAGCTTCATGCGCTCGGCCTGCCAAAGCGCTTCCGTGGCCTCCGGTCCGCCACTCACCGGGTCATTGCCGCTGGCCTCGATCCGCTCGCGGATCTGCGCATCGGCCAGCGCGGCCGCGAAGGCCTGCGCCAGGCGCTGGCGAAGGGGCATTGGCGTGCCGGGCGGCGCGAAGATCATCATCCAGGTCGAAAGGTCATAGCCTGGCACGACCTCTCCGATGGCGGGCACGTTCGGGAGGTTGGGGCGGCGCGCCGGACCGGTCACGCCGATCACGCGCCCCCGCTCGCCGCGCAGCACGGGGGAGAAGCTGCTTTCGCTGATGATGCAGGCGTCAATCCGCCCGCCAGCCACCTCGCGCGCCGCATCTGCGCCGCCGCGGAAGGGCACGTGCTCCAGCCGCACATCGGCCAGCGATTGCAGCAGCTCCCCCATCAGATGGCCGACATGGGCGATGCCGGGTGTCCCATAGGTGACCTCGCCCGGGCGGCGCCGCGCCTCGGCCAGGAAGCCGGCCAGGTCATCACCCGCGAAGCCCGCGCGCAGGCCGAGCACGTAGGGGGCGGCCGTCACCTGGGCCACGCGCGGCATGGCCGCGTAGTCGAAGGGCAGGCTCCTGTTGGCGAGAGGGCCCGTGATGGAGGTGGCACCCTCCAGCAGCAGCGTGTGGCCATCGGGCTGCGCCTGCGCCACGAAACCCGCGCCGATGGCGCCAGAGGCGCCGGTGCGGTTCTCCACGATGAAGGGCAGGCCCAGATTCTCCGAGACACGCTGCTGGAGGATGCGCGCGACCGTGTCGGCCACGCCGCCCGCGGAATAGGGCACGATGAGCCGCACCGGCCTTTCGCCCAGGCCCTGGGCCAGGGCGGGTGAGGCGAGCGGCAAGGCCAGCAGGGCGCGGCGAAGCATGGACGTTTCTCCCGAAGTCTTTGGCGGCAGCAGAAACCGCCCTGCGCGCCCTTGCAAGCGAAACCGGCGGCGGCACATCCAGGCCATGGAGAGCATCCCCAAGGCCATCGGCCGCAGCCTCGACCGCGCCACCTATGAGGGCTACCGCCTGGGCTTCGAGGCCGCCCGCGAGGAGGCGGCGCTGCTGGCGGAGCATGCGGGGCAGGGGGCGCTCGCCGCCCAGATGCGCGCCATGCGCCCGCTGCCCGACCGGGAGGCACGGCAATGAGCCGCGAGGCCATCCGCGAATGCCCGCATTGCGGGGAGCCCACCATGGCCAACCGCCTGCCCGATGGAACGCTCGTCTGCTCCTGCGCCGCGATGCGCCCCTTGCCGGGTCCGCGCGCCGCTTGATAGCGTCCGGGCATGAAGCTCAGCCCCGACCAGATCCAAGACTATGCCGAGGACGGCGCCATCCTGCTGCGTGGCGCCTTCCGCGACTGGGTGCAGCCCCTCTCCGACGGCATCGCGAGCCTGATGGAGGCACCGAGCCCGCTCGAGCGCAGCTATACGCCCAAGGACGGCTCGGCCCGATTCTTCCAGGATCTGTGCAATTGGCAGCGCATCCCCGAATTCCGCGCCTTCGTCTTCGACAGCCCGGCGGCCTCCATCGCGGCCCAGCTCATGGCCTCGCCCATCGCGCGGTTCTTCCATGATCACGTGCTCGTGAAGGAGCCGGGCACCTCCATCGTCACCCCCTGGCACCAGGACAGCCCCTATTATTGCGTGGGCGGTCAGCAGAGCGTCAGCTTCTGGATCCCGCTCGACCCCGTGGGGCGGGAGACGACGTTGGAGTCGGTCGCCGGCTCGCATCGCTGGGGCGTGAACCACAAGCCCAAGCGTTTCGACGGTACCGACCTCTACGAGGGTGATACCGCCGTCGAGATGCCGGACATCGACGCGCACCGCGCCGACTACCGCATCCTGGGCTGGGCGATGGAGCCGGGCGATGCGGTCGCCTTCAACTTCCGCACCGTGCATGGGGCGCCGGCCAATACCTCGCGTCAGAATCGCCGGCGCGTCTTCTCGGCGCGTTGGGTCGGGCAGGATGCGGTCTTCATCGACCGCAAGGGCAGGGGGTCGCCGCCGATGCGCCATCTGACGCTCCCTGATGGCGCGCCGCTGGATGGGCCGGATTTCCCGGTGGTTGCGCGCGCCTGAGGCAGCGCGCCGGGCGATTGCCCGCCGCTTCATCCATCCGCGGGTGAAGCGGGGGCGGCCCGGCATGGGGAGGCTTGGCAAGAGCCTGTCTCTGCTGCCACAACTTCACACCCTTTCGGTTGGAGACATCCAGATGAAGCGCCGCAACCTTGCCCAGACCGCCGCACTCGGGGCCGCCGCAGCCACCCTCGCGACGCCCGCGCTAAGCCAGGGCCGCATCGAGTGGCGCATGATCACCATCTGGCCGCGCAACCTGCCGGGCCCGGGTGTGGCCGCCCAACGTTGCGCGGACCGCATCGGGGCACTCTCCGGCGGGCGGCTCACCGTGCGCCTCTTCTCGGCGGGCGAGGTGGTTCCGGCCCCCGGCGCCTTCGACGCGGTGGCCGCGGGCACGGCCGATCTCTACCACGGCGTGCCGGCCTTCTGGGTCTCCAAGTCGCCCGGCATCGGCTTCTTCGGCAGCTTCCCCTTCGGCCTCACCGCCTATGAGCAGCAGGGCTGGATGATGCATGGCGGCGGCCAGGCCATGTATGACGAGATCTATGGACGCTTTGGCATCAAGCCATTCATCGTCGGCAATTCCGGGCCGCAGTGGCTGGGGTGGTTCCGCCGCGAGATCCGCTCGGTGGATGATTTCCGCGGCCTGCGCTTCCGGACCACGGGCCTGGGTGCGGAGATGTTCCGCCGCGCCGGCGCCTCCGTCGTGAACCTGCCGGCGGGCGAGATCTTCTCGGCCCTGCAATCGGGCACGATCGACGCTGCGGAATTCCTCGGCCCCTTCTCGGACGCGCCGCTCGGCCTGCACCAGGTCGCCAAGAACTACTACTACCCCGGCGTGCAGGAGCCCTCCTCGGCCGAGGAGATCGGCATCAACATGGCGCGCTGGAACGCCCTGCCGGACGATCTCAAGCTGGTGGTGCGCATCGCCGCCATGTCGCTGCATGAGGAAACCACGACGGAATACGATGTGCGCCACCCCATCGCGCTGGCCGAACTGGTGGCGCGCCAGGGTGTCACGGTGCGCGAGGCGCCGCGTGACCTGCTGATCGCCTTCGGCAATACGGCGGGCGAGATGCTGGCCGAATTCCGCAACCACCAGGACCCGCTGGTGAAGCGCATCGCCGACAGCTACGCGGCCTTCCGGGTTCGCAGCGCCAGCTACATGTCCCAGAGCTACGGGGCCAATTTCAACTCGCGCGCCCTGCCGATCCGCTGGGGCTGATGCGCCCGCTCCTCGCGCTGGCGGATGGGATTGACGCGGTCTCGCGGCTGATCGGCCAGACGGCGAAATGGCTCGCCGTCCTGTTGGTGGTGGTGCAATTCGCCGTGGTGGTGATGCGCTACGCCTTCGGCGCGAGCTTCGCCTGGGCGCAGGAAAGCGTGGTCTATCTCCACGCCTTCCTCTTCATGCTGGCCATCGGCTACGTCTATATGCTCGATGCCCATGTCCGGGTGGATTTCTTCTGGGGCGACTGGAGCGAGCGGACGAAAGCCTGGCTCGAACTCGCCGGCATCATCGCCTTCATCTGGCCCTTCTGCGCCCTCGTCGTCTGGGCGAGCTGGAGCTATGTCGGCGTTTCCTTCCGGCTGGGGGAGGGGGCGATGCAGATGGGCGGGCTGCCGCTCGTGCCCTATCTCAAGGCGCTGATCCTGGTGATGGTGGCGCATCTCGCGATCCAGGCGCTCTCCGTCGCGATCGACCGCGCCGAGATCATCAAGGCCGAACAGTCCGGGATCGGTGAGCCGTCGCAGGTCGAACCCGGCCCGCGCTCCGCC
>JAIYCD010000209.1 GCA_027488195.1 Acetobacteraceae bacterium
AAGCGCAGCAGCGCCTATGAGTATCGCGTCACGGGCCGCGGCGGGCAGGGCATCAACGGCATCTCGCTCAGCAAGCGGACCGGCGCCGCCGTCGTGGCCAGCTTCACGGTGCAATCGGGCGATCACATCATGCTGATGACCGATGGCGGCCAGGCGATCCGCTTCGAGGCGCAGCAGGTGCGCCAGACCGGGCGGCAGTCGCAAGGCGTCATGCTGCAACGGCTGGATGAGGCGGAGCGCGTGACCAGCTGCTTCCCCGTCCTGGAAGACGAGGCCGAGGATACCGAAGAGAATGGCTGAACGCGTCGCCCTTTACCCGGGCACCTTCGACCCCGTGACCAATGGCCATCTGGACGTGATCGGCCGCGCCGCGCGGCTGGTGGACCGGCTGGTCATCGGTGTCGCCATGAACATCGGCAAGGGGCCGCTCTTCTCGCTGGAGGAGCGCGCCGAGCTGGTGGCCGCCGAAACCGCCGCCATCGCCACCCGCACCGGCTGCGTGATCGAGGTGCGGCCCTTCACCGGGCTGCTTGTCGCCTTCGCGCGCGAGGTGGGGGCGCAAATGATCGTGCGCGGGCTGCGCGCCGTCTCGGATTTCGATTATGAGTTCCAGATGTGCGGGATGAATGCCCGGCTCGATCCCGAGATCGAGACCGTCTTCCTCATGGCGAGCGAGAGGAACCACTTCATCTCCTCGCGCTTCGTGAAGGAGATCGCGCAGCTTGGTGGAGATGTTTCCAGCTTCGTCCCGGCGCTCACGCTGGAGCGTACGCTGGCGAAAGTCCGCAAGTAACCACCACAATACGGAGGATCACCATGAACCGCCGCGCCTTGATGACCACAACCCTGATCGCAGCAGGAGCGATGATGTCCGAGACCAATGAAGCCGAGGCGCAAGCCGCCCCGGACCGCGAAAACACCCTCATCATGGAGCTGAAGGACAATGGCCGCGTGGTCATCCAGCTCCGCCCCGACCTGGCGCCGCTGCATGTCGAGCGCATCAAGACGCTGACGCGGCAGGGCCTCTACGACAACACGCCCTTCCACCGCGTGATCGAGGGCTTCATGGCGCAGGGCGGCGATCCGACCGGCACCGGCATGGGCGGCTTCCGCGACCGCGGCTTCGCCGATATCCGCGCCGAGTTCAGCCCGCCGTCGCGCGCGCGCTTCCTGCGCGGCACCTGCGGCATGGCCCGCGCGCAGGATCCGAACAGCGCAAACAGCCAGTTCTTCATCATGTTCGCGCCGACGCCGAGCCTCGATGGCCAGTACACCATCTGGGGCCAGGTGACCTCGGGCATGGAGTTCGTGGACCGCATCAAGCGCGGCGCGGGCGGCAGCGGCACGGTCGCCGCGCCGGCGGATCGCCTGATCCGCATGCGCGTGCTGGCCGATACCTGAGCCTGGCTTGACAACCAGCCCCGTGCGGTGTGTTTCGCGCCGCACGGGACGCGTCCCTTCGGGTCGGTAGCTCAGGGGTAGAGCACGGGACTTTTAATCTCGCGGCCGAGGGTTCGATCCCCTCCCGACCCACCAAACTGGAGCCCCTCAGTCTCCCACGGAAAGGAGCCGCGTATGTTCGATTCGGCTGGATACTGGGAGAGGCGATACCGCCGCGGCAAGAATTCGGGCGCCGGCAGCTACGGACGTCTGGCGGAGTTCAAGGCGGAGGTGATCAACCGTGTCATCGCCGAGACCGGGGCGACCTCCTTCATCGATTTCGGCACTGGCGACGGCAACCAGCTGAGCCTCATGCGGCCCATGCCCTATATTGGCGTGGACGTCTCCCAGACGGCGCTGGCGGCGTTGCGCGCCCGCTTCGCTGACCAGCCGCTCTACCGCTTCGTCCATCCTGACGAGCTTCCGCCCGATGCGCGGTGCGACATCGCCATGTCGAGCGACGTCATCTACCACCTGATCGAGGATCACGTCTTCGAGGCGTATATGGAGGCGCTCTTCCGCCATGCGCTGCGGTTTGTGGTGATCTACTCCAGCAATGACGAGCTGCCCTACGCCGGCTCGCACATCCGGCACCGGCGCTTCACGGATTTCATCGCGCAGCGCTTCCCCGGCTGGCGCCGCGCGCTGCACATCCCCAATCCCTATCCGTGGAACCCGGCGCAGCAGAAGGAAACCTCCTTCGCCGATTTCCACATCTTCGCCGCACCGATGCCGGATGGAAGCGGGTGAGCGGCGGCACGGCGACCAGGGCGCCTTCCCGTTGAAGCTTCCTCCGCTGACCATCTCCCTGACGACCATCAGTTCGCGGATCGGCCATGTGGAGCGCGTGATCCAGTCGCTGCTGGCGCAGTCGCCGCGGCCGGATCACATCATGCTGGTGATCTCGCGCGAGCCCTATCTGCTGGATGCGGGCATCGCGCCCGAGATGCTCCCCGAGGCCCTGCGGCAGCTCGCGGCCGAGGGCGCGCTCGACATCGTCGAGGCCGAGAACACCGGGTCCTACCGCAAGCTCCTGCCGGCCTTGCGCCGCTTCGCGGGTGAGGAGCGCCTGATCGTCACGGTCGATGACGACATGATCTACCCATCGGGTTGGCTGGCCGGCCTGATCGAGACCTATCGCCGGCACCATTGCGTGGTGGCCTATCGCTGCCGCGCCATCACGGTGGAGGCCGGTAGTTTCCAGCCCTATTCGGCATGGCCCCTGATACCTGGCGGGGCCGACGCCTTCGCTGGGGTGCCACCCGCCCTGCATGGCCTCCTGACGGTCGCCACAGGCGTTCGCGGGGTGCTGTACAACAGCCGCTTCTTCGCCAACCTGGCACTGCTGGACGAACTGCGCGAGCTGGCCCCTCGGCAGGACGACCTCGCCTTCAAGGCCGCCACGATGTGCGCCGGCATCGCCACCGTGCTGGTCGATGCCGGCCCCCCGCGCGGCCGCTTCGGCCCCCGCCTGACCCCCCAGGATGCCAAGGACGCGACGCTCTATCACCGGAACCGCAGGGAGAATGACGCGGCCTGGGCCCGCCTCATGGATTACATGCGCGAGCGCGGGTTGTTCCGGCTGGAGGAGATGCTGGCGCGGCACCGCGCCCCCGTCTCGCCCCGGAGCCTGCTCGCCGCCGTGCCGACCGATCACGCGCGGCAGGTGGACGCCTACCATTACCTCGCGCGCATTCCGTCCGGACCGGAGCCGCTGCAATTCCTCGACCTCGGTGCGGGCGACGGGCGTTCGCTCGATGTGGTGCGGGCGCATCATCCGGATGTGGAGTGGTTCGGGCTGGACATCGCCGATAGTGCCGAGGTGCGAAGCCGCACCCGGACGGATGGCCGGTTCGTGACCTATGACGGCGTGAAGATTCCCTTCGAGGATGCGCGTTTCGACGTGGTCTTCTCCCGCCAGGTCTTCGAGCATGTCCGACACCCGGAGCCCTTGATGCGCGAGATAGGGCGCGTCCTGAAGCCGGGGGGGCGGTTCATCGGCTCGGTCTCGCAGCTGGAACCGTTCCACTCCAACAGCTACTGGAACTTCACCTGGTTCGGCTTCGCCACCATCGCGGTGGAGGCGGGGCTCGCCGCCGTGGAACTGCGGCCCGGCATTGATGGCGTGACGCTGACGCTGCGCAACCTGGTCTTGCGGGGGCTGCGGGCGCGCAGCCGAAGTTTCCGTCATTATTTCGACCGGGAATCGCCGCTCAACCTGGTGATCCAGCATTTGCTGGCAGAAGGCACCCTGGATGCCCGCGATGCGGCCGAGCTGGCACGGCTCCAGGGCTTCCTCTCGGACCGGTTCCCGGCCCGGGAGCTGCTACCGGAGGATACCCCCCTCGAGGGCCGCAGCGTGCGCGATGTGAACGCCATGAAGCTGCAATATGCCGGCCATGTCTGCTTCGAGTTTCGGAGGCCGGACGGGTCCGCCTGAGACGTGGGGCCGGGGCCATCGCCCGGCATCCGGACCTGCTCAGGCGTCGCGGGGGCTGGTGCTGCCCTCCCAGCCCCACACCTCATCGCCTGATAGTTGCAGGAGACACTGTGCGCCCCAGGATGCGAGCACATCCTGCGGGGTTGGGATATCCGTCCCCAGCCGGTCGCTCAGGCCGCGGACTTCGAACATGATGACCGGGCGGGACTGCAGGATCGTCGTCTTGCCGCCCAGCAGGACCCAGGATTCCCACCCTTCGACGTCGATCTTGACGAGATCGGCGCCGGTCAATCCGAAATCATCAAGTCGTCGCACCTCCACGTCCTCGCCCTCGCCCAGGAACCGGGCGCCGACATTGCCGGGGTCGCGCGGGTAGCTCATCAGCCGCGCCCGGCCTGCCGTATCGGACAGGGCGAAGTTGCGGCATTCCACGTTCTTGACGCCGAAGGCACGGACGTTGGTGACCAGGCACTCGAAGGTATCGGGCGCCGGCTCGAAGGAGACGACCCTCTCGAAGAGGCTGGCGAAAAACACGGCGGAGGTGCCGATATGCCCGCCGATGTCCAAGGCGAACTTCCTCTGCTTCACGAAGGAGATCGCCTTGTCGAGATCCTTGCGCTGATAGCGGCCAAACTTGTTCCCATGCTTGCGGGCGACATAGGTGTCGGCATCCGGCACGCACCATCCGTGGATATTCTGCAGCCGGGTCTCCTCCTCGTGGCCGTGTCGGCATCCCGCCCCTCGCGCCCGGATCAGTCCAGTTGCGCCCGCACGGTGTGGGCCAGTTCCTCGATATCCAGCTCGATGGCGGCGTTGCAGCGGTTGCCCTTGCGGTCGGGCGCCGCCTCGCGCGCAAAGAGCTGGGCGTATCGCAGGCCGAACAGATCGGCCAGGCTGCGATAGGAGGTGACGCCCTGGTCATACCCCTCGGGCACGATCTCGATCACCGGCGTGCCCGCGTCGCAATAGACGATGTTGGAGAGGCCTGCGCCGTGCGGCGCCACCACGATCGCGGCGTCGCGGAAGGCATGCGCCTGGTCTCGAACGCAATGATCCGAATTGTCGAACACCTCGAAGCCGAGGGCGACCAGCGCCGCCTCCACCGCGGCCTCGTTCATCACGCGGCGCATGCGGACATTGCGGCGCGGAATGTAGAGGCGCCGTGCCGGGCCGCGGGGGAGCTCGAGCACGCGCGGGTGCTCGCGCAGCGTCATCGTCATCAGGGGCGAGAGCTCGTAGCGGCCGAGCGCCATGGGGGAGAGCAGGGTCAGCCGCTCGAAGCTCGTGGCTTCTTCCAGGAAATCCACGCGCTCCGGCGGTACGCCCAGGAAGTCGAGCGTCTGCTGGACATAGCGCTTGACGGGGGCCGGGGCCACCAGCCGGCAGGGGGAGGGCATCGCCTGGAACGCCGCGATGCGGGAGGCGTAGCGCAGCGTCCAGTTGAAGTAGTTCTCGAAGACCCCGAAGCCGAGCAGGAAGGAGTGGCCTGGCAAGTGGCGCTTCGGCTCGGCCATCGGGCCGATGATGCCGTTCTCGGATGAGGCGATGGCCTGGCGCAGCTCGGCGTCGCTCTCCTCGGGGAAGAGGTTGGCGAGCATGGCGCTGTTGCGGATGGTATCGCGCACCAGGAGACGGCCCTGGCTGACGATGCCGAAGGGCGGGTGGACGGCGGCGCCCAGGATGTCGGTCAGCCAGAAGCGCGAGATCCGCGCCGAAGAGCGGTACTCGCGGTCATAGCTGCGCCAGCGCTCTGCGAGACCTGGCTCGGTGATCATCGGGCCGATCGTTGGCGACAGAGGCATTCGCTGGTCGGGCGTAGCCAAAACACTCCGCCCGCTGAAGAATTGACGATGGGGCTCTTCAATGGCCCTCGAGAAGCGACTGACCAAAATCGGTTCGGCGGCGACCTCGCTGGCACCGACGATCTTATATGCCGACGGCATTACTTCCCTTTCGGAGCGACATGTTGTTATCGGCCCTATCCTTATGTCGGCGAGCGTAGCATGCCTGGGCGGTTAAGCAGTTTGGTAGCATAAGTTCGCGCGCGGGGTCCAACATGGCCCCAAATCCACGGAGGGAAGAAAGCATGAACCGTCGCCACCTGCTGGCCCTGCCTGCCATCGCCCTGGCCGCGCCCGCCATCGCCCGCGCCCAGGGTTTCGACCGCCCCTTCCGCCTCGTGGTGCCCTTCGCGCCTGGCGGGACGAGTGACATCCTGGGCCGCATCCTCGCACCCGAGCTGACGCGGCTGCTCGGCCAGAACGTGGTGGTGGAGAACCGCAGCGGGGCGGCCGGCAATCTGGGCGCCGAGCTGGTGGCGCGCAGCGCGCCGGACGGCCAGACGCTGCTGCTGATCGATACGGGCGTGCTGGCGACCGCGCCCGCGCTCTTCACGCGCCTGCCCTTCGACGCCCAGCGGGACCTGGCCCCCGTGAACCTCCTGATCTACGCGCCCTATATCCTGGCTGTTCATCCCTCGGTCCCGGCGGCGAATGCGGCGGAATTCGTGGCCCTCGCGCGGCGGGCGCCCAATAGCATCAATGTCGCGCATTCGGGCGTGGGGGCCGCCAACCACCTGACGGCGCTGATGCTGACCCAGGCCTGGGGGGCGGAGCTGACGCAGGTGCCCTATCGCGGGGGGGCCGCGGCACTGGCGGCCGTCACAGGCGGCGAGGCGCAGATGATCATCAATGGCGCGACCGCCACGGCCCCCTTCGTGAAGGATGGCCGGCTGCGCGGCATCGCCGTCTCCGGCCCCCGCCGCCTGCCGGACTTCCCGAACCTGCCAACCTTCGCCGAATTGGGCTGGCCCGCGCAGGAATCCGGCACCTGGCAGGGCGTGCTGGTGCAGGGGGCGACGCCGGCGCCGATCGTGGCCCGGCTGGACGAGGCCTTCCGCCAGGCGCTGGCCGTGCCCGACGTGGCGCGCCGCATGGCGGAACTCGGCGCCGATATCCGCGCCATGGGCCCGGCCCCCTTCCGGCAGTGGCTGGCGGGCGAGACCGAGGCCTGGGGCCGCGTGGTGCGGGCCAACAATATCAAGCTGGATTGATGGAGACGCCGGAGGGGCTGCTGGCGCGTCTGGTGGCAGCGGGGATCGAGACGCGCACGGTGCAGCACGCGGCGGTCTTCACCGTGGCGGAATCCCAGGCGCTGCGGGGCGAATTGCCGGGCGGCCATTCCAAGAACCTCTTCCTGCGGGAGGCAAAGACCGGCCAGCTTTGCCTCGCCGTGCTGGAGGAGGCGCGGCGCGTCTCGGTGAATGCGCTGGCGCGGGAAGCAGGCTGGGGCAAGGTGAGCATGGCCGATGCCCAGGCGCTCCAGGCGACACTGGGTGTCACGCCCGGCAGCGTCACCCCCTTCGGCCTGGTCAATGCGCGGCCGGGCGAGGTGCGCGTGGCGCTGGACGCTGCCCTGGCGGAAAGCGAAGGGTTCGTCTGGTTCCATCCGCTGGTCAACACCGCCTCGACCGGCATCCGGCCCCCGGATCTCCTGGCCTTCCTGCGCGGCCTCGGCCATGAGGTGACGGTGCTGCGGCTTGCGGACTGAACGCGGGCGGGGACCGTTTCGGGGCGGAAGACATTTTGCGCGGCTTGTCTTATGCCCTCTCCGCAACATCTGTAGCCCTCGCCAGGACCGATCCCCATGGAAGTGATTCTCGACCCCAACAAAGCGAATGGCCCGGACCCCGTCATGGATGGGGACCAGCGGACGTTCATGAAGGATGTGGTGGAAGCCTCGCGCGAGGTTCCCATCCTCGTGGATTTCTGGGCGACCTGGTGCGGCCCCTGCAAGGCGCTGACGCCCGCGCTCGAGAAGGTGGTGCGCGCGGCCGGCGGCCGGGTGCGGCTGGTCAAGATCGACATCGACAAGAACCGCCAGCTCGTCCAGCAGCTGACGCAGATGGGCCTGCCGCTGCAATCGGTACCGACCGTCGCCGCCTTCTGGCAGGGCCAGATCGCCGATCTCTTCCAGGGCGCGCTGCCCGAGGGCGAGCTGAAGAAGTTCATCGAAAACCTGCTGAAGGTGGCCGGCGGCCAGATGCCCGCGGCCGAGCTGCTCGCCGAGGCGAAGCAACTGCTGGAAGCGGGCGACGCCGCGGGCGCGCTCGAAATCTACGCGGCGCTCGGCCAGGAGGAGCCCGAGAATGCCGAGGCGCTGGCCGGGCTCGCGCGCTGCCTGATCGCGCTGGAGGAGGCGGACCAGGCGAAGGAGATGCTCGACAGCCTGAGCGACAAGCTCAAGGAACACCCCGAAATCAGCTCCGTCCGCGCGCAGATCGAGTTGGCCGAGGCCGGGCGCGCCGCGCAGTCGCAGCTGGGCGCCTTCGAGCAGCGCCTCGTCGCCAATGCCGATGACCACGAGGCGCGGATCGAGCTCGCCATCGCGCTCAACAGCATGGGCAAGCCCCAGGAGGCGGCCGAGACGCTGCTGGAGGCGATCAGGCGCGACCGCGAATGGAACGACAAGGCGGCGCAGAAGCAGCTGCTCAAGTTCTTCGAGGCCTGGGGCCTGACCGACCCCGTCACGCTGAAGGCGCGCCGCGGCCTCTCTGCCCTGCTGTTCCGCTGAGCATGCAGGACCCCTTCCAGCCCGCGCCGGAGCAATTGCCGGCCGAGATCGCCATCTTCCCGCTGGCCGGTGCGCTGCTGCTGCCGGGCGGCAAGCTGCCGCTCAACATCTTCGAGCCGCGCTACATGGCGATGACGCTGGACAGCCTGGCGGCCGGGCGGATGTTCGGCATGATCCAGGGCGACCCCTCGCAGCCGCGGGGCGAGCAGGGCAGCACGATTTTCCAGGTGGGCTGCCTCGGCCGCCTCTCCTCCTTCTCCGAGACCGAGGATGGGCGGCTGCTGATCACTCTCACCGGCGTCACGCGCTTCCGCGTGACGGAGGAGCTGGCGCTGCGCCGGGGCTATCGCCGCGTGCGCGCGGATTACAGCGACTTCGCCGATGATTTCGAGCCGCCGGTCGCCTCCGACGTGCCGGCCGAGAAGATCCTGGACGCGCTGCGCCCCTATTTCGTGGCTAAGGGCATCGAGGCGAATTGGGACGCCATCACCGAGATGGCCGGGCCCGCCTTGGTGACGACGCTTGCCATGGTCTGCCCCTTCGGCGTGGTCGAGAAGCAGGCGCTGCTGGAGGCGCCGACGCTGAAGGACCGCGCGGAAAGCCTCGTCGCCCTCCTGCGCATGGCCGCGCATGATGGTGGGGAGCTTCCGCCCGGGGGGCGGCCGAGCTAGAAATCCTCATGACCGAAGCACCGACCCCGCCTGCCGCCCTGGACCCGCAATTGCTGGAGATCCTGGTCTGCCCGGTGACCAAGCAGCCGCTGCGCTACGATCGCGAGAAGGGCGAGCTGATCAGCGACGCCGCGGGCCTCGCCTATCCCGTGCGGGACGGCATTCCGATCATGCTGCCCGACCAGGCCCGCAAGCTGGACTGAGAACCATGCGCCGGCGATTCACGCCATGACTGAAGTGCGTCATGGCGACCGCGGCGGGAGGCCGCTCACCGTCACCGAGCTGCGCTACCGCTCGGCGGAAAAGACCCTCGATGTCGCCTTCGATGATGGCAGCCACTTCGCGCTGCCGGCCGAATACCTGCGCGTCGAGTCGCCCTCGGCCGAGGTTCAGGGGCATGGGCCGGGGCAGAAGGTCATCGTGGCCGGGCGGCGGCATGTGGGCATCATGCGCATCGAGCCTGTCGGCCACTACGCCGTGCGCATCGCCTTCGACGACCTGCATGACAGCGGCATCTACTCCTGGGAGGTGCTGCACCGCCTGGGCCGCGAACAGGCCGAGCGCTGGGCCGAGTATGAGCAGGCGCTGGCGCTGAAGGGGCTGAGCCGCGAGCCGCCCCGCAGGGCTTCGCAGCAGGGCTGAATCCGCCCAGGCTGCCCCGCAAACAGGAGGCACGCCGCATGACCCGCCAGCTTTTCGAACTCACCGGCACGGATCCCGCCCGCCGCTTCAGCCCCTATTGCTGGCGCAGCCGCATGGCGCTCGCCCATAAGGGGCTTGAGGCGGAGATCATCCCCTGGCGCTTCACCGAGAATGAGCGGCTCGCCGCCCATGGCGGCAAGAGCGTGCCCATCCTGCTCGACGGCGCGGCGACCCTGACCGACAGCTGGGACATCGCGCTGCACCTGGACCGCGCCTATCCGGACGCGCCCACCCTGTTCCAGGGGCCGCCCGAGACCTACCGCTTCATCTCCGCCTGGACCGACGCTGTGCTGACGGCAGGCGTGGCGCGCCTCGTCGTCTCGGACATCGTGCCGCTGCTGGGTCCGAAGGAGGCCGCCTATTTCATCGAAAGCCGCGAGAAGCGCTTCGGCATGCCGCTCGCGCAGGTGACGGCGGATCGCGAGGCGCGGCTGCCGGAGTTCCGCGCCGCACTCGGCCCGCTCCGGCGCACGCTGACGCAGCAGCCCTTCCTGGGCGGCGATGTGCCCGACTATGCCGACTACATCGTCTTCGGCAGTTTCATGTGGGCGCGCATCGTGAGCCCGCTGGCGCTGCTGGCGGCCGATGACGCCGTTTTCGCCTGGCGGGACCGGCTGCTGGACCTGCATGGCGGCACCGCGCGCGCCGTGCCGGCGATGGAGGCCTAGCGCCGGTTACCCTCTGGTTGGCTCATCGGTGGTGGGACGCCGAGGGGCGCGTTCGGCTCCCGCGCACCCGCCGTGGCGCTGCCCACCATGCCCTGGGGTGTCGCGCCCGTGGCACCCGGCTGGGTCAGGCCGGCGGCCGAGCCATCCGTGCCGCGATTGACGGCCTGCGGACTGGCGGTGCGGGGGGGCTGGTTCGCCGGGCCGGCATCGGCGGGTGCTGCGACGCCCAGGCGCGGTTGCGGGTCGCCCTTGGACGGGGGCGTCTGGGCCCAAGCCAGGCCGGGGACGAGCAGCAGCAGGGGGAGGAGAGGGTTCATCGGGCCAGAACGCGGGGCCGCCACTCCGGTTTCGGTTTGGGTCGAAGAATAGCCCTCGGCGCCGCTTCGGGTTACATTCCGGAAAATTTTAGGAGGAAACTTCATGCTCTCTCGCCGCGCGCTTGGCGCACTGCCCCTGCTCGCCACCCCCGCCATCGCCCAGCCGGCCTGGCCCAATGGGCCGGTGCGGATCGTCGCACCCTTTCCGCCGGGGGGCAGCGTGGACACCGTCTCCCGCCTGTTGCAGCAGCCGCTCTCGGCAGAGCTGGGCGTGCCGGTGGTCGTCGAGAATCGCGGCGGCGCATCGGGTTCGCTCGGCACGGCGCAGGTTGCGCGCTCGGCACCCGATGGCCAGACCTTCGTGCTGGTCTTCGACACGCATGCGACCAACCCCTCGCTGATCGCCAATATGGGCTTCGACACGCGGCGGGATTTGGCGCCCGTGCTGCTGATCGGCACCGCGCCCAACATGCTGCTGACGCATCGCACCCGCCCCTGGCAGAACATGGCCGAGCTGGTCGCCGCCGCCCGCGCGCGGCCGGATGCGATCAGCTACGGCACGATCGGCAATGGCTCGCTCGCGCATCTCGGCATGGTGCTGGCGCAGCGCTCGGGCAACATGGTGCTGACGC
>JAIYCD010000043.1 GCA_027488195.1 Acetobacteraceae bacterium
CCTCGGCGGCGGGGAGCGGCGGCGCGCCCCGCCCCTGCTGCTGCTGGGCCGGCGGCGGGGTGGCGGGCCGCGCCGTGGCTGCCGGGCTGGTGGCATGCGCCCCCGAGGGGCGCGCCTGGCCCGGGGCCTCGCGCGTGATGGGCTGCCCCGACATGCATTGCGTGAGGCATTGCCGCTGGTCAGGCGAGGGCGTGGCCTGGGCGACGCGGCAGGCGACCCGGCAGGCGTTGCTCGGTTGTTGTTGCTGCTGCTGCTGCTGCTGTTGCGCCGCCGCCGGCAGCGCCAGGACCAGGCCTGCGAGCAGAAGAAGCAGGGCGCGCATCAGTCGAGCGTCGTCGCCGGGCCCTTCGGGCGGGCCACGGCGTTCCAGGCGTCGCGAATGACCTCCGACACCGCATCGGGGGCGGGGACGCCTTTCAGCACATGCTGCTCCTCGGTGCGGCCTTCCATGCTTTTGATCACCACATCCCCGATGCCGACGATGCGGTGGTACAGGCTCTGCTTCACCACGACGTCACGGATCCGGAAGATCTCGATGTCGTCGCTGGTCTTGGTCCAGAAGCCCTGGCGGATGGTGATCCGCTGGTCGCTCACGGTGATGCGCTGCCGGCCCAGGAAGGGCAGGCCCAGCAGCAGGAAGGACACGGCGCCCCAGACGATGCCGAAACTGCGCTTCGACTCGTAGGTTTCGAGCAGGAGGCTCTCGGGCGGGGGCGTGCTCATGTGGGAAGGATGGGGCCGCCGCGCGCGCCGCGCAACCGGGATTGGATCGCCCGGGCATGATCCAGCGTCCCAGCCTCCATGCCGGGCGGATCAAGGCTATGATGTCGAGGACATGCGCCGAATTGCTCTTTTGCTCCTGCTGATGGTCAACGGCTCCGCCGTCTTGCTATCGAGCGGCTCCGCCGTCTTGCTCTGGAGCGGCTCCGCCGCGGGCCAGGAATTGCCGCGCAACCCGGTCGGCGCGCGGACCGAGGCGCGGGGCGCGGGGCGCGTGGTGGAATCACGCCCGGTCGGCCAGCCGCGCAGCCCGCGGGCCAGCGCCGGGGCGCTGGCTTCGGCGCGGGCCTTCCTATGCCCGCATGGCGGCACACCCCAGGGGCGCGGGCGCTGCATGCGGGGCCCCGGCATCGGCGCGGCGGGGACGGGCTGGCTGGGCGATGACCCTGAGGTGCGCGACTGGGACCAGGGCCTGCGGCCGCCCACCCGCGCCCAGGCGCCCTGCCCGCCGGGCACCACGGCCATCCCGGCGCGGGATCAGCCCAATGTCACGCGCTGCGTGGCGGGCTGAGCCAATCCTCCAACGCCGCGCGCACCATGTCGGGCGCCTCCATGGTCGGCAGGTGGCCGCAGCCTTCGAAGCGCAGCCGCCGCGCGCCGGGGATCAGCGCCGCCATCTCGTCATGCAGGGCGGGCGGCGTCAGCGCATCCTCGGCGCCACAGGCGACGAGCGTCGGGACGCCGATGCGCGGCAGGTCCCCGCGAGAGTCGGGGCGGGCCATGATGGCGCGCTGCTGCCGCAGGAAGCCCTCCACGCCCACGCGCTCGGCCATCGCCATCACCTCGGCGGCGAGCGGGGTTTCCAGGCGGGAGGGGTGCAGCAGCAGCGGCAGCAGGCGGGGCGTGACGCCCTTGAAGGCGCCCCGGCCGGAGAGCGCGATCAGGTCCAGCCGGCGCTGCGTCTGCTCGGGCGTGTCAGGCCGGGCCGAGGTGTCGAGCAGCGCCAGGTGCGAGAGGCGCGGGCCGGCCTGGCGCCAGACCTCCAGCGCGACATAGCCGCCCATGGAGAGGCCGGCGACCGCGAAGTGCTGCGCATCCGCCATCAGCCCGAGAGCGCGCCGGGCCATGGCGGCCACGCTGTCATCTTGCGTGAGGTCGGCGATGCGGGCTTGGGCGCGGGCCGGCAGACAATCGCGCCACAGGCGCGCATCGCAGAGAAGGCCGGGCAGCAGGAGCAGGGGAATCGCCATGCGAGCGGCATAAATCGCGCCCGGCGCGGGCGCAATCACGGGGTTTCAGGTTGCAACCTGCCCGTTTCAGGCGCATATGCCGCCCGTTGACGAAGAGGGCGGCAGGTCCGCCCGAGCGGCCATGCGCCTTCCGCGCGGGCCCCCTTAGGCCAGGATGCCCCATTTTGAACGAGACCACCCCGAACGCTGCCGTGGCGACCGATACGCCCGGAACCAGCCTTCCCGTCGCTGACGCGGCCACCATCCCCGCCGCGGAAGCGGCTGAAGCACCCGCCGCGGAAGCGGCTGAAGCACCCGCCGCGGAAGCGGCTGAGTCACCCGCCGCGGAAGCCCCGGTTCCGGCCGACGACGCGCCCGCTCCCATCCTGGCCGAGGCTGCCGAAGCGCAGGGCCCCGAAGCCGCCGCCAGCGAGCAAGCCGAGCCCGAAGAAGAACCCGAGCCCGAGGCGCCGCGCACCACCTTCGCCGATCTCGGTCTCTCGGATGAGCTGCTGAAGGCCGTCACCGAAAGCGGCTACATCCACCCCACGCCCATCCAGGAACAGGCGATCCCCATCGTGCTGATGGGCCGGGACGTGATGGGCTGCGCCCAGACCGGCACCGGCAAGACCGCCAGCTTCACCCTGCCGATGATGGACATCCTCTCGGGCAGCCGGGCCAAGGCGCGCATGCCGCGCAGCCTGATCCTGGAGCCGACGCGTGAGCTCGCCCTCCAGGTGGCCGAGCAATTCGTGAAATACGGCAAGTACCTCAACCTGAACCACGC
>JAIYCD010000328.1 GCA_027488195.1 Acetobacteraceae bacterium
AACTGAGACAGGAGACGACCATAGCACGAGGCCCCATGCCCCCTTCGCCCCCCTCCCGCGAGGGGCCCCGCGTGAACGAGGAGATCCGCGTTCCGCAGGTTCGTCTGATTGACGAGAATGGCGAAATGCTTGGCGTATTGAGCATCCGCGACGCGCTCTACAAGGCGTTCCAGGCCGGTCTCGACCTGCTGGAAATCAGCCCCAATGCGGTGCCCCCGGTCTGCAAGATCACCGACTACGGCAAGTTCAAATACGAGCAGCAGAAAAAGGCCAACGAGGCCCGCAAGAAGCAGAAGGTCGTCGAGATCAAGGAAATCAAGGTTCGTCCGAACATTGATGACCACGACTATGACGTGAAGATGCGCCAAGCGAAAGGCTTCATCGGCGAGGGCGACAAGGTGAAGGTCACGCTCCGTTTCCGCGGCCGCGAAATGGCCCACCAGGAGCTGGGCGTGAAGTTGCTGGAACGCATCCGGACCGAGCTGGTCGAGCTGGTGAAGGTCGAGCAGATGCCCCGCCTGGAAAACCGCCAGATGATCATGGTGCTGGCACCCAAGTAAGGCTGGGGGGGCTTTGCCCCCTTGCCCCCACCAAAGGCCGAGGGCCTTTGGAAACCATCAGATTGACTCGCTGGCCCCACGGGGCTAACCGCTCCCTGCCGGTATCGTCCGGCTTGGGTTCCGCGATCTGTGGGATCTCCGTCGCTCCGCGAGTTTCGCGCAGCGGCGCATTCGACGTTGTAGAGGACTTTTCGTGTTCGAGACTTTGGGCAACAGGTTGCAGGGAGTGTTCGACCGCCTCCGCGGCCGTGGCGCCCTGTCCGAAGCCGATGTCTCGGATGCGCTGCGCGAAGTCCGCGTGGCCCTGCTCGAAGCCGATGTCGCCCTCTCCGTCGTGAAGGACATCACGGCCCGCGTGCGCGAACGCGCGGTGGGCCAGGAGGTGATCCGCTCGATCCAGCCCGGCCAGCAGGTCGTGAAGATCGTGAACGACGCGCTGGTGGAGGCGCTCGGCGGCAATGACCCCGGCCCGCGCGGCATCAGCCTGGATGCGGCGGCCCCCGTCGCGATCCTGATGGTGGGCCTCCAGGGCTCGGGCAAGACGACCACTTCGGGCAAGATCGCACTCCGCCTCAAGGGGCGTGAGCGCAAGAAGGTGCTGCTCGCCAGCCTCGACGTGCATCGTCCCGCGGCACAGCTGCAGCTGGCCCAGCTCGCCGAGCGCGCGGAAGTGACCAGCCTTCCCATCATTGCCGGCCAGACACCGCTGCAGATCGCCGAGCGCGCGATGGATCTGGGCCGGCGCGAACTCTACGACGTCGTCATCCTCGACACTGCCGGCCGCCTCTCGATCGACGAGGCGCTGATGGCCGAGGTCGCGGCCGTGAAGCAGGCGGTGACGCCGCATGAGACGCTGCTGGTCGTGGACGCCATGACCGGCCAGGACGCGGTGAACACGGCGCGCATCTTCAACGAGCGCGTGGGAATTTCCGGCATCGTGATGACCCGCGTGGATGGCGATGCGCGCGGTGGTGCCGCGCTCTCCATGCGGACCGTGACCGGCGCGCCGATCAAGCTGCTGGGTGCCGGCGAAAAGCTCGACGCGCTCGAGGATTTCCACCCCGACCGCATCGCCAACCGCATCCTCGGCATGGGCGACATCGTCTCCCTCGTCGAACGCGCCGCGGAAAACATCGACCAGGCGGAGGCCGAGAAGCTCGCCGCCCGGATGCAGAAGGGCCAGTTCAGCCTGGAGGACTACGCCCAGCAGCTGAAGCAGATCGGCAAGATGGGCGGCATGAGCGGCCTGATGGGCATGCTGCCGGGTGTGGCCAAGGTGAAGGCGCAGCTGCAGGACGCGAACCTGGATACCGGCATGCTGAAGAAGCAGGCCGCCATCATCGGCAGCATGACGGTGAAGGAACGCCGTCAGCCCGAGATCATCAAGGCGTCGCGCAAGCGGCGCATCGCGGCCGGTTCGGGCGCCTCCGTCCAGGAGGTGAACCGGCTGCTCAAGCAATTCGAGGACATGCGCGACATGATGAAGCGCATGAACAAGATGGGCCAGAAGGGGATGATGCGCGGCGGACTCGCCAGCCTCCTCCCCCAAGGCAAACGACCTTTCTGATTTAGACTTTACCGAAGGAGAAGACCCCATGGGCCTGAAGATCCGCCTTGCCCGCGCCGGCGCCAAGAAGCGCCCCTATTATCACATCGTCGTGGCCGACAGCCGCTCGCCGCGCGATGGCCGCTTCATCGAGAAGGTGGGCAGCTACAACCCGATGCTGCCGGCCGACCACGCCGACCGCATCCGCCTGCAGGATGAGCGCATCAAGGAATGGCTCTCCCAGGGCGCGCTGGCGACCGACCGCGTGGCGAAGTTCCTGGGCCGCGCCGGCCTGATGGAAATGCCCGCGATCCCGACGCAGCCGATCCAGTCCGCGCCGAAGAAGAAGGCGCAGGAACGCGCCGCGGCCGCCGCGCGCTGATCTGATCCATGGCCACGGCGATGATCCTGTTGGGCGAGATCGGGAGGCCGCACGGTGTGCGGGGCCTGGTGCGCGTCCGCAGCTTCACCGCCGAGCCTGAGGATCTGACGGCCTATGGCCCGCTGAGCGACGCGACCGGCAGCCAGCGCTTCGTGCTGGACATGCTGGCACCCGACCTCGCGCGCATCGAGGGCGTGAATGACCGCGACCAGGCCGCGCGCCTGACCGGCACCAAGCTCTACGTGCCGCGCGAAGCCCTCCCACCGCCCGAGGACGAGGAGGAATACTACCTCTCCGACCTCGAAGGCATGGCGGCGGTGACGGCGGAAGGCCAGGCCCTTGGCCGCGTTCGCGCGGTGGAGGATCACGGCGCCGGCGCCTTCCTCGTGCTGGAAGGCCCGCCCGAGCGGCTGGTGCCCTTCACGCGCGCGGCGGTGCCCGAGGTGGACACCAAGGCGCGCCGCATCACCGTGGTGCTGCCCGCCGAGATCCTCGTGGAGCCCCAGCCGGGCGACCGGGAGGCGGGTGCGGCATGAGCTGGCGCGCCACCATCCTCACGCTCTTCCCGGAGATGTTTCCGGGACCGCTCGACGTGTCGCTCGCTGGTCGTGCGCTGCGCGACGGCAAGTGGCGCTGCGATGCGATGGATATCCGCGGCTTCGCCACGGATCGCCACCGCACCGTGGATGACACGCCTTTCGGCGGCGGTGCGGGCATGGTGATGCGGCCCGATGTGGCGGATGCGGCGATCGCGGGCGCGATGCCGGAGGGCGATGCGCGGCCGCTGGTCTATCTCACGCCGCGCGGCCGTCTGCTCGACCAGGCGATGGTGCGCGATTTCGCGTCGGGCCCCGGCCTCGTGCTGCTCTGTGGGCGGTATGAGGGCGTGGACCAGCGCGTGATCGAGGCCCGTGGCATGCGCGAGGTCAGCCTCGGCGACTACGTGCTCTCGGGTGGCGAGATCGCGGCGCTGGCCTTGCTCGATGCCTGCGTGCGGCTGCTGCCGGGTGTCATGGGTGCGGCCGAAAGCGCCGTCGAGGAAAGCCACTCGGCAGGTCTGCTGGAATACCCGCACTACACGCGGCCTGCCGAATGGCAGGGCCGCGCCGTGCCGCCCGTGCTGCTCTCCGGCCATCATGCCGAGGTCGCGCGCTGGCGGCGTGCCCAATCCGAGGCCGCGACGCGCGAGCGGCGGCCCGACCTCTGGAACCGAATGCAGGTTGTCGGCTCGCGAGCCACGGCCTAAACCAAATTCTCGAAAGGACTTGACCATGAACCTCCTGCAGCAATTCGACGCCGACCAGAAGGCGCGCCTGACCGCCACCCGCCCCGTTCCCGAGTTCGCCGCGGGCGATACCGTGCGCGTCATGGTGAAGGTCGTGGAAGGCGAGCGCACGCGCGTCCAGGCCTATGAGGGCGTCGTGATCGCGCGCTCCAACCGCGGCCTGCACAGCAACTTCACGGTGCGCAAGCTCTCCTACGGCGAGGGCGTGGAGCGCGTCTTCCCGCTGCATTCCCCGGCCATCGCCGAGATCGCCGTGGTGCGTCGCGGCAAGGTGCGCCGCGCGAAGCTCTATTACCTGCGTGGCCGCACGGGCAAGTCGGCGCGCATCGCCGAGAAGCTTGGCCTGCGTGCGCCCGCCGGCGCCGCCGCCAAGGAAGCCGCCGAGGGCTGAGGCTCCGGTTGCGGAGGGCCGGTCGGGCCCTCCGCCAGACTGCCGCTTTGTAGAGGGAGAGATCGCCAATGAGCGATGGAAAGCCGCGCACGCTGTTCGACAAGATCTGGGCCGCCCATGTGGTCGAGACACTGCCGGACGGAACGGCCCTTCTCTACATCGACCTGCACCTCACGCATGAGGTGACGACGCCGCAGGCCTTCGAGGGCCTGCGCCTGGCCGGCCGCAAGATCCGCCGGCCTGACCTCACGCTCGGCGTGATTGATCACAACATCGCCACCGACGCCTCGCGCTACACCGGCATCGTGGATGATGAGAGCCGCCTGCAGGTCGAGACGCTGGAGAAGAACGCGGCCGAATTCGGCATGCCGCTCATCCCGCTGCTCGACAGGCGCCAGGGCATCGTCCACGTCATCGGGCCGGAGTTGGGCCGT
Source organism: Acetobacteraceae bacterium (assembly GCA_027488195.1). Classification (GTDB taxonomy): domain Bacteria; phylum Pseudomonadota; class Alphaproteobacteria; order Acetobacterales; family Acetobacteraceae; genus Roseococcus. The sequence goes on from JAIYCD010000328.1 coordinate 4,599, forward strand.
TCGCTGCCGGGCATGACGATCGTCTGCGGCGACAGCCACACCTCGACGCATGGCGCGATGGGCGCGCTCGCCTTCGGCATCGGCACCTCCGAGGTGGAGCACGTGCTGGCGACCCAGACGCTGCTGCAGAAGCCGGCCAAGAACATGCAGGTGCTGGTCGAGGGCAATCTCGCCATCGGCTGCTCGGGCAAGGACGTGACGCTCGCCATCATCGGCAAGATCGGCACGGCGGGTGGCACGGGCCATGTGATCGAGTATTGCGGCGACACCATCCGCGCGCTCGACATGGCCGGCCGCATGACGGTCTCCAACATGGCGATCGAGGGTGGCGCGCGCGCCGGCCTGATCGCGCCCGACGACAAGACCTTCGACTATATCCGCGGCCGCCCGATGGCGCCGAAGGGCGAGGCGCTGGAGCGCGCCATGGCCTATTGGCGCACGCTGCCCACCGATGCGGGCGCCCATTACGACAAGATCGTGAAGCTCGCCGCGCATGAGATCGCGCCGCAGGTCACCTGGGGCACCAGCCCCGAGGATGTGCTGCCCATCACCGGCATCGTGCCGAACCCGGAAGAGGCCGCCGATGAGGCGCGCCGCGCGCAGCTGCGCCGCATGGTCGAATACATGGGCCTGACGCCGGGCCAGCGCCTGACCGATCTCAAGATCGACGTCGCCTTCATCGGCAGCTGCACCAATAGCCGCATCGAGGATATCCGCGCCGCCGCCGCCATCGCCAGGGGCCGCAAGGTGGCCGATGGCGTGCGCGCCATGGTGGTGCCGGGCTCCGGCCTTGTGAAGGCGCAGGCCGAGGAGGAGGGGCTGGACCGCATTCTCACCGAGGCCGGCTTCGAATGGCGCGAGGCGGGCTGCTCGATGTGCCTGGGCATGAACCCGGACAAGCTGACGCCCGGCCAGCGCAGCGCGAGCACCAGCAACCGGAATTTCGAAGGGCGCCAGGGCCCGGGCGGTCGCACGCATCTGCTCTCGCCCGCCATGGCGGCGGCGGCGGCGATTGCCGGCCACCTGACCGATGTGCGCGATTGGCAGCCGAGCGGAGCCCTCTGACATGCAAGCCTTCACCACCCTCACCGGGATCGCCGCACCGCTGCCCAAGGCGAATGTGGACACGGACCAGATCATCCCCGCGCGCTTCCTGAAATCCATCGCGCGCACGGGCTTCGGCAAGAACCTCTTCGCCAATTTCCGCTACAATGCGGATGGGTCGGAGCAGCCGGATTTCGTGCTGAACCAGGCGCCCTATCGCAAGGCCGAGATCCTCATCGCCTTCGAGAATTTCGGCTGCGGTTCCTCGCGCGAGCATGCGCCCTGGGCGCTCCTGGATTTCGGCATACGCTGCGTCATCGCGCCGGATTTCGCCGATATCTTCCACAACAACAGCTTCAAGAACGGCCTGCTGCCCATCCGCCTGCCGCGCGAGATCTGCGAGAAGCTGATGGAGGACGCAAAGCTCGGCGGCAATGCGCGCATCACGGTGGATCTGGAGCGCAATGTGGTGGTGCGCCCCAATGGCGAGGAAATCCCCTTCGCCATTGATCCCTTCCGCCGCCACTGCCTGCTGAACGGCCTGGATGACATCGGGCAGACCATGCAGCACACCGGCTCCATCGACAGCTACGAGACCAAGCAGCGCAACGCCCAGCCTTGGCTGCATGGCGCGGAGAACCAACTGTGATCGCCAACAAGAAGCTCCTCGTCCTGCCGGGTGACGGCATCGGCCCCGAGGTCATGCACGAAGTCCGCCGCGTCATTGACTGGATGGAGCAGCGCCGCATGGTGCGCTTCGAGATCGGCGAGGGCCTG
>JAIYCD010000120.1 GCA_027488195.1 Acetobacteraceae bacterium
AGGATGTCGCCCGGATGCACCTCGGCGCCGACATAGACGATGCCGGCCTCATCCAGGTTGCGCAGCGCCTCTTCACCCACATTCGGGATGTCGCGGCTGATCTCTTCCTGGCCGAGCTTCGTGTCGCGCGCCATCACCTCGAATTCCTCGATGTGGATGGAGGTGAACACGTCATCGCGGGCGATGCGCTCGCTGATCAGGATGGAGTCTTCGAAGTTGTAGCCGTTCCAGGGCATGAAGGCGCAAAGCACGTTGCGGCCCAGCGCCAGCTCGCCCAGCTCCGTGGAGGGGCCGTCGGCGATAATCTCGCCCGAGGTCACGCGGTCACCCACCTTCACCAGCGGGCGCTGGTTGATGCAGGTGCTCTGGTTGGAGCGCTGGAACTTGCGCAGGCGATAGATGTCGACACCCGCCGTCTGGCCTTCATCATTGGTCGCACGCACCACGATGCGCGCGCCGTCGATGGAGTCCACGATGCCGTCACGGCGCGCGGAGATCGCCGCACCCGAATCCTGGGCGACCGCAGCCTCCATGCCGGTACCGACGAGCGGCGCATCGGCGCGGATCAGCGGCACCGCCTGGCGCTGCATGTTCGAGCCCATCAGCGCGCGGTTCGCGTCATCATTCTCGAGGAAGGGAATGAGTGCGGCCGCGACCGAGACCAGCTGCTTCGGCGAGACGTCGATGGCCGTCACCTCGCCCGGCTTCACCAGGCGGAAGTCACCGCCCTGGCGCACCGAGACGAGGTCGCTCAGGAACTCGCCCGTGGCGGCATCGACATGCGCGTCGGCCTGCGCGACGACCAGCTTCTCCTCCTCCATGGCGGAGAGGTAGCGGGGGTCACCCGTGATCTTGCCGTCCTTCACGAGACGATAGGGCGTCTCGATGAAGCCGTACTTGTTCACCCGCGCGAAGGTGGCGAGCGAGTTGATCAGGCCGATGTTCGGGCCTTCCGGCGTCTCGATGGGGCAGATGCGGCCGTAATGCGTCGGGTGCACGTCGCGCACCTCGAAGCCGGCGCGCTCACGCGTCAGGCCGCCCGGGCCAAGCGCCGAAAGGCGGCGCTTATGCGTCACTTCCGAAAGCGGGTTGGTCTGGTCCATGAACTGGGACAGCTGCGAGGAGCCGAAGAACTCGCGCACGGCGGCGGCGGCCGGCTTCGCATTGATCAGGTCATGCGGCATGACGGTGTCGATATCGACGGCCCCCATGCGCTCCTTGATCGCGCGGTCCATCCGCAGCAGGCCGACGCGATACTGGTTCTCCATCAGCTCGCCCACCGAGCGCACGCGGCGATTGCCGAGATTGTCGATGTCGTCGATCGAGCCGCGGCCATCCTTCAGGTCCATCAGGACGCGCATGGTGGCGACGATGTCCTGCTTGCGGAGCGTACGCAGATGATCCGGCGCTTCCTCGAGCGAGAAGCCCAGGCGCATGTTCATCTTCACGCGGCCCACGGCCGAGAGGTCGTAGCGGTCGCCGTCGAAGAACAGGCCCTTGAACAGCGCCTCGGCCGTCTCCGGCGTCGGCGGCTCGCCCGGGCGCATCACCCGGTAGATGTCCATCAGCGCTTCGTCGCGGTTGGTGTTCTTGTCCACCGCCAGCGTGTTGCGCATCCAGGCGCCGACCGACTGGTCGATCGCGAGCGTCGGCAGCACGTCGATGCCGGCATCCTCGATCGCCGCGAGCTTCGCCTCGGTCAGTTCCTCACCGGCCTCGGCCCAGATCTCGCCGGTCTCCATGTTGACGAGGTCCAAAGCGACGAAGCGGCCAAGCAGATCGGTGCGCCCGACCAGCACCTCGGTGGTGCCGGCCTCGACGATCTTGCGCGCCGCGCGCGGCGTCATCTTCACGTCCTTCTCGGCCACCACGGCGCCGGTCTTGGCGTCGATCAGCGGCTCGAACAGCTTGATGCCGCGGAAGCTCTCGGGGTCGAAGGCGCGCGACCAGCCCTTGGGGCCACGCTTGAATTCCACCTGGCCGTAGAAGGCGGCCAGGACTTCCTCGGCATCCATGCCGCGGACCTCGGAGGGCTCCATATCGAGGCCCTGGGCCGCGCGCTCGGCGCGCTTGGCCACGGTCGCCTCGCTGTCCAGCGCCAGCAGCAGCGTGCTGGCCGGCAGCTTGCGCTTGCGGTCGATCCGGACATAGCAGATGTCCTTGGCGTCGAATTCGAAGTCGAGCCAGGAGCCGCGATAGGGGATCACGCGCGCGGCAAACAGGTACTTGCCGGACGAGTGCGTCTTGCCCTTGTCATGGTCGAAGAACACACCCGGCGAGCGGTGCATCTGGCTGACGATGACGCGCTCGGTGCCGTTGATGATGAAGGTGCCGTTGTCGGTCATGAGCGGCATGTCGCCCATGTAGACATCCTGCTCCTTGATGTCGCGGACGGAGCGGGCGCCAGTGTCCTCGTCCAGGTCCCAGACGATCAGGCGCAGCTTCACCTTGAGCGGGGCGGCGTAGGTCAGGCCGCGCGCGATGCACTCTTCCACGTCGTATTTCGGCTCTTCCAACTCGTACTGGACGAATTCCAGACGGCCGCGGCCCGCGAAATCATTGATCGGGAAGACCGACTTGAAGACCTCCTGGAGGCCCGTATTGGTCCGGCTGTCCGGATGCGTTTCCATCTGCAGGAAGAACGCATAGGAGGCACGCTGCACATCGATCAGGTTGGGCATGGGCGCAACCTCGGGCAGCCTGCCGAAGCTCTTGCGAATCCGCTTGCGCGCCGTGAACGACTTGCTGATAGCGTTCATGCCTGTCCCGCTTCCTTATCCTGGCGCATGGGAAATCCCGGCGCCGGCAAAATCTTCCGTCCACATTCCAGCGGCACCCTGCCCCTGAAACGGCGAGACGGACGGCAATCGGGCCCGATTGCCGCCCATCCCGACTTTCTTAACCAGTCCAGCCCGCGCCGGTGCGAAACACCGGCGCGAACCGCTTGACCCGTGAAGGGCGACCTTACTTGACTTCGACGGTCGCGCCGTTCTCTTCGAGCACCTTCTTGATCTTGTCCGCCTCGTCCTTGGAGACATTCTCCTTGACGACCTTCGGCGCACCCTCGACCAGGTCCTTGGCTTCCTTCAGGCCCAGGCCGGTGATCGTGCGGATCTCCTTGATCACGTTGATCTTCTTGTCGCCGGCGGCGGCAAGGGTCACCGTGAACTCGGTCTGCGCCTCGACGGGGGCGGCGGCAGCAGCCGGGCCGGCAGCGGCGGCAACAGCCACCGGCGCGGCGGCGGAGACGCCCCACTTCTCTTCGAGCATCTTGGAGAGCTCAGCGGCCTCCAGGACGGTCAGCGCGGACAGCTCGTCAACGAGCTTTGCAAGATCGGCCATGATTGTGTTCCTTCTAACTAATGGCTTGACTGTGGCTTGACAACCCCACCGCGCCATCGCGGCAGGGCCAAATAGTGGAAAGCTGATCGGCCCCTCTGCGGACCCACCGCCCTGTGGCGTGCCGCCGCCGGATCTCAAATCCGCCGGCGAGCAGCCTCAGGCGGCTTCCTTGTCCGCATATGCCTTCAGCACCCGTGCCAGCTGCCCTGCGGGGGCTTGAACCACCCCGGCAATGCGCGTCGCGGGGGTCTGGATCAGACCCACCAGCGATGCCCGCAGCGTATCGAGCGAGGGAAGCTCGGCCAGAGCCTTGACGCCATCGACGTTCAGGTTCTGGGCGCCGAGCGCCCCGCCCAGGATCACGAACTTGTCGTTCCCCTTGGCGAACTCCACGGCGGTCTTCGCCACGGCCACCGGGTCAACCGACCACGCAAGCGCGGTCGGACCCTTCAGCAGCGGCGCGATGCCCTGGAAACGGGTGCCGTCGAGGGCGCGACTGGCCAGCCGGTTCTTCGCAACCTTGTACGTTGCCCCGGCAGCCTTCATCTTCCGGCGCAGATCATCCACCGCCGCGACCGTGAGACCCTTGTTCTGGGCCACGAGCACGAACGACGTCTGCGCGAAGACTTCGGCCATCGAGTCAACGAAGGCGCGCTTTTCCGTACGATCCAACGTCACGTCTCCGTCGGTGGTCGGAGCCTTGTGGAAGGGCTTCGACCGGTTCACACGGGGGCTTGGGGACCATCCCCCTGCCCCGTTCGCCTGTCGTCGCCGGAAAGCCAAGCCATTCCGACCCGGGCCTTGGCCCGGGCGGGAGAATCTCGGTTCCCCGTCTCATGCTGGCGGGCCTCGGCCCATTAAGCCCGGGCGAAGCCGGGCGCCTGCAATCTCCGACAGGTGCGGCGGCGCGGCCGAAGCCCCGCCACCTGCGCGTCCCGGCCGAAGCCGGGACGAATCTCTCAGCCCGGAAGGACTGGGTTCAGCCGTTGAGGCTGGACACATCCACGGTCACGCCCACGCCCATGGTGGACGAGACGGCGACCTTCTTGACGAAGGTCCCCTTCGCGCCGGTCGGGCGGGACTTCTGGATGGCGTCCACGAAGGCGCGCGCATTGGCCAGCAGCGCATCCGCCTCGAAGCTCGCCTTGCCGATGCCGGCGTGGATGATCCCGGCCTTCTCGGCGCGGAACTCCACCTGACCGGCCTTGGCGGCGGTCACGGCGCCCTTCACATCCATGGTTACGGTGCCGAGCTTCGGGTTCGGCATCAGGCCGCGCGGGCCCAGCACCTTACCGAGGCGACCGACGAGCGCCATCATGTCCGGCGTCGCGATGCAGCGGTCGAAGTCGATCTTGCCTTCCTGCACGGCGGCGGCGAGGTCATCGGCGCCCACCACATCGGCGCCGGCGGCCTTGGCTTCCTCGGCCTTCGGGCCGCGGGCGAAGACGCCCACGCGGACCGTCTTGCCGGTGCCGTTCGGCAGGCCGACCACGCCGCGGACCATCTGGTCGGCATGGCGGGGGTCGATGCCGAGATTCATCGAGATCTCGATGGTCTCGTCGAACTTGGCCTTGGCATTGGCCTTGGCCAGCACGATCGCCTCGTTCAGCGGATAGGCCTTGTTGGCGGTGACATTGGCCGCGAGGGCCTTCATGCGCTTGCTCATGTTCCGCCCTCCACCACGGTCATGCCCATGGCGCGGGCAGAGCCGGCCAGCTGGCGCACCGCGCTGTCGATATCGGTGCAGTTCATGTCCTTCATCTTC
>JAIYCD010000230.1 GCA_027488195.1 Acetobacteraceae bacterium
GCGAATGCACCTGGGGGCGGGCGCATGCGGGGTTTTTTCGAGGGCGTCAAGCGATGGTTTCGTGGCGCGTGGGTGACCGCCGAAGCTTCAGTCTGGACGGAGTTGAAAATGCGTCTTTGTCGCCCGGGAGAAGCCAGCGCGCTCATGGAATCATCAGGTCGGACCCTGCCGCGAGCCGGTTTCCAGCACCGCCCCGCCGAGACCACGCCTGCGATGGGCCAGGTGGGTGACGACGCCCTCGATCACGCCGAAGCCCCGCGCGCACCGCTTGATATTCGGCACGATCACGCGCCTGCGGCGTGAGACCAACCTCCTCGCGGAGTTCGCGACGCTGAGGCGGATCAGGTCCGGGCCCAGCATCGTCGCGCAGGGCCCGGCGGCCACCGCCTCCGCCACGCGGCGGGTCCTGCGGATTGGGGTGCTGGTAAAGGGCGAGCAGGCCCGGGAAGTCCCGGGGCACTGCCAGCGCAAGTTCTGGCTTGGGTCTACCAGTCCTCGTCTTCGTCGTCGTTGAAGTAACCCATGGCCATGCGCCGCTGATAGGCTGCTTCGGCGATGGTCAGGTTTTCCGCCGGCAGGCGCGCGCGTTCGATCACGATCGTCGCGCCGCTCGGGTCCGCGCCCAGGCTGCGCTGCCATTCCTTGTACCCGTCCAGCACCAAGGCAAAGTTCCTGGGATACAGCAGGGCCGTCTCGGTCGGGTCGTTCATGATGGCGCCGGTGGTATAGGCGATCTGGTCGTAGATATCGGCCGACCACGTCAGCCCCATGCCGGTGAAGCCGGTCGTCAGGTATTCGTCGGGGCAGCCCACCATATGGCCGAATTCATGCAGGATCGCGGTCCTGTCGTTCCAGGCCCATTCCAGCAGGTTGATGGTATTGTCCCGGGACTTTTGGGCGACCGCCTGGCGGGACAGGCCCTGCGGTACCGGCGGCGGGTTGGCGACACTCAACTGGTAGGCATCGTCGTCATCGGTGAAGACCACGCTGAAGAGCAGATCCTTCTTCGCCTTGCCGTCCTTGATGGTGCCGCAGTTCCAATAGCTTTGGATCTGGGTCTTGAAGCCGTTCTGGAATCTTTCGGTAAACTTGGTGCCGAAGGGGACGCCGATTTTCGGAATGGTGCGGATGCGAACCCGCACTTCAATCACCGGGCCGCGGTTCAGGAAGCCGAGCTTCACCGTCCAGGGGAAGGTGACGTTGGTCGCCGCGGTGTATTGCGACAGCACCCAGCCATTGCCATCCCATCGGTTGTACCAGGACCCCGGCCGGTAGGTGAGCGTCTGGGTGACGTCGCGGCGGAACATGAATTCCTGCTGCTCGGCCAGTTGCGCGCGCTTGCGGCCGAGCGCCGCGGCGGCGCGGAACGGGTCGCCCTTGAAGGGGCCCTTGGGCATGATCGGCGGTGCCGCGGGGCGCGGCCAGCCGGCGGCCAGGTAGCGGTTGAGGTCCGAGACAGCGCCGGACTTGTTGCGGATGGACGTATCCCAGTCCGATTTGCCCTTCTGCCAGACATCGAACATCGCCTTCAGCGTGTTGAAGGTCTGCTGGCTCGGCGATCGGGTGTAGGCCTTCAGCGCCGCATCCAGATTCCGCAGGGCGGCGCTGCGGGGCTGCAAGGCGCCGGCACGGGTGCGGCTCATCCAGTCATCATACGTCACTGCGGAAGACTCCTCTCCTTCATGAGGCAGACATTCCCCAACTGGGTGGTGGGGCCAGCCGGTTTTGCGAAGCGAGCCACACGGCAGCGCCGCGCGCAACCCCAAATTGTATGGAAAGCAAGTGGCACGGCCACCACGCGAATACCCCCTCGCGCCCGATGCCCATGCCGCCTTCGACGCGGCTCGCTCCACCTGGGCATGGGGCCGCGGTGCGGCGATCACCATGAGGAGATGCATGATTGGCACGCGCGGTACCATGACCTCGGCCATAGGGAAGGAGATCGCGTGATCATGCCGGGCGATCCGCGATAGCGGTCGAGCATGCCCGGGAGGTCCCCGGGCATCGCCCGCCGGATCACGCCGCCGCCAGCGCCAGTGCCTCGGCCGGCGCGATGCGCCCGTCATAGAGCGCGCGACCCAGGATGCAGCCGGAAATCCCATCCGCCGCCACGGCCTTCAGCGCCACCAGATCGGCGATGGAGGCGACGCCGCCCGAGGCGATCACCGGCGTCTCCAGCGCCAAGGCCAAAGCGCGCGTCTGCTCGACGTTTACGCCGCTCAGCATGCCGTCGCGGTCAATGTCGGTGTAGATGATGGCGGCCGCCCCGGCATCTTCCAATCGCAGCGCCAGATCCCGGGCGGGGAGGGTGCTGGTTTCGGCCCAGCCCTCGGTCGCCACCATGCCGCCGCGCGCATCAATGCCCACGACGACGCGGCCTGGAAATTGGCGGCAAGCCTGGCGCACGAATTGCGGGTCTTTCACGGCGGCCGAGCCGAGGATGACGCGCGTGATGCCGGCATTCAGCCAGGCCTCGACGGTCGGCAGGTTGCGGATGCCGCCTCCGAGCTGCACCGGCATGGGCGCGGCCGCCAGGATGCGCGCCACGGCCTCCGCATTGGCGGGCTTGCCGGCGAAGGCGCCATCGAGATCCACCACATGCAGCCATTTGAACCCGTCGGCGGCGAAGCGCAGCGCCTGCTCGGCCGGGTCCTCGGCATAGATGGTGGCCTGGGCCATGTCGCCGCGCTGCAGGCGGACGACGCGGCCCTGCTTGAGGTCGATGGCGGGGTAAAGGGTGAAGCCGCTCATGTCTTGATCCGCCCCAGCGCATCGGCCGTGCTGCGGCCATGCTGGGGTTCCAGCAGGCGATAATAGAAATATCCGGCGATGGTCTCGCCATTCACCCGCGCATAGGCCGGATGCGTGCCCCAGCGCACATAGCCCAGCCGTTCGAACAGCGTGATCGCGGTCTCCTGCGTGGCGCGGACATCGAGGTTCAGCACGCGGATGCCCATGCTCGCCGCGCGCTCCTCCACGCGCCGCACCAGAAGCCGCGCCAGGCCGAAACCGCGCGCATAGGGGGCGATGAAGGCGTGGGTAAGCTGCGCGGTGAAGCCCTGCGCTTCGTTGTTGCGCGGCGGACGGACCATCTGCGCGCTGCCCACCACCTCGCCATCCAGACGCGCGACGAAGAATTCACGCTCCGGCACCAGCATCACGCCGCGGAAATGGCGTTCGAGGGCGGAGCGGCTTTGCGCCTCCACCCAGCCGAAGCCGCCGCCTTCCACGATGGCGGCATTGGTCGCCTCGCAGAGGTCGGCTAGGTCATGCGGGTCGAGCATGTCCACCCGCTCGACCTCCAGGCGATGTACGACGGCAGGCTCGGAACTCATGGGGCCCACCGGAGGAAATTGTGCAGGATACGCAGGCCCACGGCCGCGCTCTTCTCCACATGGAATTGCGTGCCGATGATGTTGTCGCGCCCGAGGATGGCCGGCACCGGCCCGCCGTAATCCGTGGTGGCCAGCACATCGCCGGGTTCGCCGCCGCGCCAGGCGTAGGAATGCACGAAATAGGCGTGGTCGCCAGGTTGCAGGCCTTCCAGCACCGGATGCACGCCGGGCGTGAAATCCAGCGTGTTCCAGCCCATCTGTGGTAGGGGCAGCACGGCGCCATCCGGGCCGCGCGGGTCCATCTCCGCCACCTCGCCGGGCAGCCAGGCGAGACCGGGCGTGCTGCCATGCTCCAGCCCGCGCTCGGCCAGCAATTGCAGGCCGACGCAGATGCCGAGAAAGGGCTTCCGATGCACCTGCACCTGCTCATAGAGCGCGGCGACCATCCCCTCCAGCCCCGCGCGGCAGGCGGCGAAGGCGCCCTGGCCGGGCAGCACGATGCGGTCGGCGTGGATCAGCGTCTCCGGCTCGCGCGTGATCTCGACGGTGAGGGGGCCATCGGCCACGCGCTCCAGCGCGCGGCGCACGGAGGCGAGGTTGCCCGAGCCCGGGTCAATCACCGCCACCCTCATCGCCGTGCCTCCGCGGCATAGAGCGGCAGCAGGCGCGGTTCGGCCTGGAGCAGCCGGGCCAGCGCGCCCTCGGCGCTTTGCGCCTGCACCACATGGGCGAGGCTCCAGCCACGGCGCGCGAGCGTCCAGCGGCGCAGATCCTGCCCCTGGAAGCCCAGCAGCAGATGCGCGGCGAGGGCCAGGGCGATGCCATAGGGATCAGGCAGGACGTTCACGGCCACCAGCCCCACCAGCACGCCGAGCCCAGCGAGCCAGGCGCGATGCACGAAGAGCCAGAAGGGCCCGAAGACGAAGGCCCAGACGGAGAAGCCCTCCGGGATCAGCAGCGGCGGCTTGCCGAGTCCCGTGGCAGGAACGGAGCCACGGCCAGCGCCGGGCGGGAGGTGAACGGTCCAGCTGCGCATCAGCCCTCCAGCACGCCCTTGGTGGAGGGAATGGCGCCGCGCTGGCGCGGATCGGGCTCGACCGCCATGCGCAGGGCGCGGGCGAAGGCCTTGAAGCAGGCCTCCGCGATGTGATGCGCGTTGGTGCCGGCCTTCTGGGTGATGTGGCAGGTCAGGCCCGCATTCATCACCAGGGCGCGGAAGAACTCCTCGAAGAGTTCCGTGTCCATCTCGCCCACCTTGTCGCGCGGGAAGGTCACGCTCCAGGCGAGGAAGGGGCGGCCGGAGATGTCGATGGCGCATTCGGCCAGCGCCTCATCCATCGGCATGAGGGAGTGGCCGAATCGGGTGATGCCGCGCTTCTCGCCCAGCGCGGCCTTGATGGCCTGGCCGAGGACGATGCCGCAATCCTCCGTCGTGTGGTGGAAATCAATATGCAGGTCGCCCTTCGCGGTGAGCGCGAGGTCCAGCAGCCCGTGCCGCGTGAGCGCATGCAGCATGTGGTCCAGGAAGCCGATGCCGGTGGCGATCTCGGCCTTGCCGGTGCCGTCCAGGTTGAGCCGGGCCTGGATGTCGGTCTCGGCGGTGGTGCGGGCGATCTCGGCGCGGCGGGTCACGGAGGTGGGCTGCATGGGCGCACCTCTAATCCTCCCGAGGGCAGAAGGCCAGCGCCGGGGATTCCCGCGCCGCGCTTTCCCGGCGATGATGGAGGTCCCCATTCCCGCAGGAGCCTCGACCGTGGAATTTCTGGCCCCCGCCTATCTCTGGGTGAAATCCTTCCATCTCATGGCGGTCATGGCCTGGATGGCGGGGCTCTTCTACCTGCCGCGCCTCTATGTCTATCACTGCGAGATCCCGCAGGGCGGCGGCGTGGAGCATGAGCGCTTCAAGAAGATGGAGCGCCTGCTGCTGCGCGCCATCATGAACCCTAGCATGATCGTCACCTGGCTGCTGGGGCTGGTGCTGGTGGCGACGCCGGGCGTCGTCTCCTGGACCTCGGGCTGGTGGCACGTGAAGCTGCTGAGCGTGCTGGGGATGACCTGGTTCCACATGTATCTCGCCAAGCACCGCAAGGCCTTCGAGCGCGACGAGCGGCTGTTTCCCCAGCGTCATTGGCGGATCATGAACGAAGTGCCGACGCTGCTGATGATCGTCATCGTCATCATGGTGATCGTGAAACCTTTCTGATCCCGGCTTGACAATCCCTTTTGACGCGGGGGGCCGTTGACGCGCGGGCTGCGGCTCCCTACGTTCTCAGCGTCGGCCCTTCCGGACCGATCCCTCCCTTCCGACCGCCGAGCCCGCCGCCGCTTCCATGCGTGGCGCGCATGTCGGGGCCCGCGACATCGCCCCCGGCGTTCTCCCCGCGACGAACCTTTTCGGATGCTGCATGCACCTCTCAGAACTCAAGGCGAAGACGCCGCCCGAACTCCTCGCCTTCGCGGAGGAGCTTGGGGTTGAGAACGCCTCCATCCTGCGCAAGCAGGACATCATGTTCGCCATCCTCAAGACCTTCGCCGACAATGACCAGGCGATCTATGGCGAGGGCACGCTGGAAATCCTCAGCGACGGCTTCGGCTATCTCCGCAGCCCGCAGGCGAATTTCCTTCCCGGCCCCGACGACATCTATGTCAGCCCCGCCCAGGTGCGCCGCTTCGGCCTGCGCACCGGCGACACGGTGGAAGGCCAGATCCGCGCGCCCAAGGATGGTGAGCGGGATTTCGCCATGCTCAAGGTGAACGCGGTGAATTTCGAGCCGCCCGAGGCACTGCGCCACCGCATCAACTTCGACAACCTGACGCCGCTCTACCCGACCCGTCGCCTCAAGATGGAGATCGAAGGGCAGGAGACGCCGAAGGGTGTGCAGAAGGACAACACGCACCGCGTGATCGACCTGATCGCGCCGATCGGCATGGGGCAGCGCGCGCTGATCGTGGCCCCGCCGCGCACCGGCAAGACGGTGATGCTGCAGAACATCGCCAAGTCCATCACCGCCAACCACCCCGACGTCTTCCTCATGGTGCTGCTGATCGACGAGCGGCCCGAGGAAGTGACGGACATGGCGCGCACCGTGCGCGGCGAAGTCGTGGCCTCGACCTTCGACGAGCCGGCGACGCGCCACGTCCAGGTGACGGAGATGGTGCTGGAGAAGGCCAAGCGCCTGGTCGAGCACAAGCGCGATGTCGTGATCCTGCTTGATTCGATCACGCGCCTGGGCCGTGCCTACAACTCGGTCGTGCCCTCCTCCGGCAAGGTGCTGACGGGCGGCGTGGACGCCAATGCGCTGCAGCGGCCGAAGCGCTTCTTCGGTGCGGCGCGCAACATCGAGGAAGGCGGTTCGCTGACCATCATCGCGACGGCCCTGATCGACACGGGCAGCCGCATGGACGAGGTGATCTTCGAAGAGGTCAAGGGCACCGGCAATTCCGAGCTGATCCTGGACCGCAAGCTCTCCGACAAGCGCGTCTTCCCCGCCATCGACATCACCAAGTCCGGCACCCGCAAGGAAGAGCTGCTGGTGGAGCGCGGCACGCTCAGCAAGATGTGGGTGCTGCGCCGCATCCTGAACCCGATGGGCACGCAGGACGCGATGGAGTTCCTGACCGACAAGCTGAAATACAGCAAGACGAACCAGGACTTCTTTGATGCGATGAACACCTGACGGTGTTCGTCGCATCGGCTGCGTCTGGCACGCCTGCGGCGTGACGCGATGAACACCTGATCGCGCGCCCCGACGGGGGCGGGATTGGGGCATGGCCGTTCATGATCCGGCCATGTTTCGCGGTCAAGCTTCAGCCATGCCGATGATCGCGCTTCCCCTGCTGTTGCTGTGCGGCCTGCTGGCCGGATGTGCCCAGCCGCGGGGGGCGCCGTCGGATGGCTATGGACTTCGCGGGCCGCCACCGGGCAGCTTTCTGTTCCGCCAGCGGGACATTGCCAACCATCCGGGAAATTGATCCGATGGCCCCTGCGAAGCTTCAGCTTGCCGCCTGACAGGCAGGTCGGTTTCCGCCAACAAGGAGAACACCATCATGCGATCCACTTTCACGGCGCTCGGTCTTTGCGGCCTTCTGGCCCTGGGCGCCTGCACCAATCCGAATGACCCGGGCCAGCGGGCCGCGGGTGGCGCGCTGCTTGGCGCCGGCACGGGTGCGGCGATCGGCGCCATTGCCGGCGGTGGCCGCGGGGCGGCCATCGGCGCGATCACCGGCGGCGCGGTCGGCGCGGCGACCGGCGTGATCACCACGCCGCAACCGCAGCCCCAAGCCTTCAAGTGATCGCTTGAGCGCGAGACTCCTGGCGGCCGCGAGCTTCGCGGCCGCCGTCCATGCCACGCATCGCCGCAAGGGTGCGGCGGCCGAGCCCTACATCAACCACCCGCTGGAAGTGGCCCAGATCCTCGCCGAGCATGGCGCGCCGGAGGAAGCCATCATCGCCGCCCTGCTGCACGACACGGTGGAGGACAGCGACAATGATCCCGAACCGGTGACGCTGGAGGCGCTGGCCGCGCGGTTCGGCCCGGAAGTCGCGGGCATCGTCGCCGAGGTCTCGGACGACAAGAGCCTGCCCAAGGAAATGCGCAAGGCGCTGCAGATCTCCAAGGCGCCGAAGGCGTCCCCCGGTGCGAAGCTGGTGAAGCTGGCCGACAAGATCTCCAACCTGCGCGCCATCGTGGCCGCACCGCCGGCCAGCTGGAACCATGCACGCCGCGTCGAATATGTCGGCTGGGCGGGACGGGTCGCGGCGGGGCTGCGCGGCGTGAACCCGGGCCTGGAGGCGCTGTTCGACCAGACCTACCAAAGCGCCATGGCCGAGCTGGCGCGCGAGGCCCCATGAACTTGGCCCTGATCCATGCGCTGGAGCGCGCCACGCTCAACGCGCTGCCCTCGCCGCGCGTCGTCTTCGATGGGCCCTTCGTGGTGCGCAGCTTCCTGGGCGGGACGGGGCGCGCGAATGCCGCCTGTTCGCTCGACCCCGCGCCCGATCCCGAGCTGGCGGCGCGGGTGGCGCGCGTGGCGGCGCATTACCGGCGGCTCGGCATGACGCCGCGCTTCCGATCAGCGCCGCTCGATCCGCCGGGGCTGGAGGCGTTGCTGCGCGCCGGCGGATGGGCGGAGGCGGATGAGAGCCATGTCACGCATGGCCGCGTGCAGGCGCAGGCGGACCCCGCGATCCGCATCCTGGCCGCGCCGGATGCGGCCTGGTTCGACGTGCTGGGCACGGTGGAATACCAATCCGCCGCGCGCCGCGCCGAAAAGCAGGAAGCGGTGCCGCTCTTCGCCATTCCCGCCGCCTGGCTGGTGCTGGAGGAGGAAGGGCAGGCGGCCGCCGCCATGTCCGCCACCTGCGATGGCCGCTTCACCGGCATTTTCGATCTCGCGGTGCGGCCGGAATTCCGGCGGCGCGGCCTGGCGCAGCGCATGATCCGCGCCGCAGCGGGCTGGGGTGAGGGCCTGGGGGCGCAGGCCTGCTTTGCGCAGGTGGCCATCACGAACAAGGCCTCCGTGGCGCTCCAGGCGGGGCTGGGGCTCACGGAGGCCTATCGCTATCGCTACTTCGTGTTGCGGTAAGCCCTCAGGGCAGCAGCACCGTGCTGCCCGTGGTCTTGCGCGCTTCCAGGTCCCGATGGGCCTGGGCGGCGTCCTTCAGCGCATAGCGCTGGTTGATCTGCAGCTTCACCGCGCCGGACTTCACGACGTCGAAGAGCTCGGCGGCGACATGCTCGAGGTCGCTGCGCTTCATCGTGTAGGAGCCGAGCGTCGGGCGCGTCAGGTAGAGCGAGCCCTTGGCGGCGAGGATGCCGATGTCGATCGGCGGCACGGCGCCCGAGGCATTGCCATAGCTGACCATCATGCCGAGCGGCGCCAGGCAGTCGAGCGAGGCGGTGAAGGTGTCACGGCCCACGCTGTCATAGACGACGGGCAGCATGGCGCCGCCGGTGATGCGCTTGACGGCGGCGGGCAGATCCTCACCCGAGATCACGACATGGTCGCAGCCATTGGCGCGGGCGAGTTCCGCCTTGGCCTCGGTGCTGACGGTGCCGATGACGGTGCAGCCCAGCGCCTTCGCCCACTGCACCATGATGAGGCCGACGCCGCCGGCCGCCGCATGGACCAGGATCGTCTCGCCCGCCTTCACGCGGTAGGTGCTGCGCAGCAGGTACTGCGCCGTCATGCCCTGGAGCATCATCGAGGCGGCCTGCTCGAAATCGATGCCGTCGGGGATCTTCACCAGGCGGTCGGCCTTGTTGGTGCGCGCCTCGGCATAGGCGCCCATGGGGCCGGAGGCATAGGCGACGCGATCGCCCACCGCGACTTCGGTGACACCCTCGCCGATCGCTTCGACGATGCCGGCACCCTCCATGCCCATGGTGAAGGGCAGCGAGGGCGCCTTGTAGAGGCCCGTGCGGAAATAGACGTCGATGTAGTTGAGCCCCACCGCCTTCTGGCGGATCAGCGCCTCGCCCGGCTTCGGGTGCGGCAGGGGCACTTCCTCCCACTGCAATTTCTCGGGACCGCCGTATTCATGGACGCGGATGGCGTGGTTCATGGAGGATTTCCTGGTTCAGATGAGGGGGGATGGCAGGTTGAGAATCCGCGCCTCGAGGGCGAGGAGATAGCGCTTCGTCTCGGGGCCATCCAGGCCGGAATAGCCACCAATCGCACCATTGGCGGCGACCACGCGGTGGCATGGAATGATGATCGGGATCGGGTTGCGGCCATTGGCCTGGCCCACCGCGCGGGCATGCGAGGCGACCTCACGCGCGATATCGGCATAGCTGCGTGTTTCGCCGGCGGGAATCGCGCGCAGGGCGGACCAGACGCGGCGCTGGTAGGGCGTGCCGTGCGGGGCCAGCGGCAGTTGGAAATGGGCGCGCTTGCCGTCGAAATAGTCATGCAGCTGGTCCCGCGCCTCGCGCAGCAGGGGCGTGGCTTCCTGCTCGCTGCCGCGGCCCCAGTCGAGGGCCACGATGGCGCCGTCCTCTTCCGAGAGCGTGACCTCACCAAGCGGAGTATGGAGCGAGAGTTGCGGCATGTTTCCCAATGTTGCGCGCGTGGGAGGGATGCAGCACCCGGAGGGGGGCGGCGTCAAGCATCCCCTCCCTTTCCCCGTCCCGCGCAGTTGCTACATGGAAGCTGAACATCTTCCGAAGGAGGCCGCATGGCCGAGGCAGACCCCCCGCCCTATTTCGAGGCGCATGTCTTCGTCTGCTGCAACCGGCGGCCGGACGGGCACAAGCGCGGCAGCTGCGCGGCCGCGGGCAGCGAGGCGCTGCGCGACTACATGAAGGCGCGCGCGAAGGAGCTGGGCCTCAAGGGCGTGCGCATCAACCAGGCGGGCTGCCTGGACCGCTGCGAGTTCGGACCGACGCTGGTGATCTATCCCGAGGGCGTCTGGTACCAGGTCCGCACGCGTGAGGATGTGGATGAGGTCCTGGCGGCGCATCTCGTGGAGGGTGGGCGCGCGCGGCGGCTGATGCTGACCGAGAAGGACGTGGTTCCGGCCAAGACGTGAGCGTGATCTTCGCGCTGGCCACCGGGGCGGGGCGCTCCGCCGTGGCGGTGATGCGGCTCTCCGGGGAGGGCACGGGCGAGGTGCTGGCGGCACTGGCCGGCCCGCTGCCGGCACCCCGACGGGCGAGCCTGCGCCTGCTGCGCCATGCGGGCATCGAGCTGGACCGGGCGCTGGTGCTGTGGTTCCCGGCCCCCGGCAGTTACACCGGCGAGGACAGCGCCGAATTGCACCTGCATGGCGGCCCGGCCGTGATCGCGGCGGTGGCCGATGCGCTGGCGGCGCTGGGCGCGCGCCCGGCCGAACCCGGCGAATTCACCCGCCGCGCCTTCCTGCATGGGCGGATGGACCTGACGGCGGCCGAGGGCATTGCCGACCTGATCTCGGCCGAGACGGAGGCGCAGCGGCGCCAGGCGCTCCGCCAGGCCGAGGGTGGGCTGGCCGCGCGGCATGCCGCCTGGGCGCAGCGCCTGACGCAGCTGCTGGCCCGGCAGGAGGCCTTCATCGAGTTCGAGGAGGAGGATCTGCCCGGCGACCTCGATGCGCGGGTGGAGGCGGATGCCGCTGTGCTGCGCGCCGAGATGAAAGCGCTGCTGGCCGAGGGCGACCGCGGCGAGAAGCTGCGCGAGGGGCTGACCATCGCGATCCTCGGCGCGCCCAACGCCGGAAAATCCTCGCTGCTCAACGCGCTGGCGGGGCGTGAGGCGGCCATCGTCTCGGCGCGGGCGGGTACGACGCGCGACGTGGTGGAGGTGCGCATGATCCTGGCCGGCGTGCCGGTGACGCTGGCCGATACGGCCGGCCTGCGCGAGGCAGCGGACGAGATCGAGCAGGAGGGCATCCGCCGCGCCCTGGCACGGGCCGAGACTGCGGATCTGCGCCTGCTGGTCTTTGCGGCCGATGCGCCGCCGGATGCGGCCACGCTGGCGCTGCGTGGTCCGGACGCGCTGCTGGTGCTGAACAAGGCAGACCTGCCGCATGCGAGGCTGGAGGGCGCCCTGCGCGTCTCGGCGCGCTCAGGCGAGGGGTTGGCGGCGCTGCGGAAAGGGCTGGAGGAAGCGGCGGCGGCGCGCGCGGGCCTGGCCGATGGGGCCGTTCTGACGCGGCCGCGCCATCGCGCGGCGCTGCGCGAGGCGGTGGAGGAACTCTCCCGCCTGCCGATGGCCGGGTTGCCGGAACTCCGCGCCGAGGCGCTGCGCCGTGCGCTGCGGGCGCTGGGGCGGCTGACGGGACGTGTGGATGTGGAGCAGGTGCTGGATGTGGTGTTCGGCGAGTTCTGCATCGGCAAGTGATCGCGCTGGCGCGCCGGCGCTGCTATAGGCCGCGCCATGTGGGACATGCGCTTCGATGTGATCGTGGTGGGCGGCGGCCATGCCGGTTGCGAGGCGGCGGCGGCCGCGGCGCGCACTGGCGCGCGGACACTGCTGCTGACGCATGACCCGGCGAAGCTCGGCGAGATGTCCTGCAACCCGGCGATCGGCGGCGTCGGCAAGGGCCACCTGGTGCGCGAGGTGGATGCGCTGGATGGGCTGATGGGCCGCGCGGCCGATGCGGCCGGCATCCATTTCAAGCTGCTGAACCGCAGCAAGGGGCCGGCCGTGCGAGGCCCGCGCGCCCAGGCGGACCGGCGCCTGTATCGTGAGGCCATCCAGGCCCTGCTGGCGGAGACCGCGGGCCTGACCATCCTGGGGGAGCCCGCCGAGGATCTGGCGATCGAGGATGGACGCCTCCAGGGCGTGGTGACCGGCACGGGCCGGCGGATTGGCTGCGGCGCGCTGGTCATCACCACCGGCACCTTCCTGCGCGGCGTGATCCATATCGGCGAGCAGCGCATCCCGGCGGGCCGCGTGGGCGAGGCGCCAGCGGTCGGGCTCGCGCTGGCGCTGGCGCGGCTCGGCCTGCCGCTGGCGCGATTGAAGACGGGCACGCCGCCGCGCCTGGATGGCCGCACCATCGACTGGGCGAGCCTCGAGATGCAGCCGGGCGATACGGAGCCCGAGCCGCTCTCCTGGATGACGGAGGCGATCACCAACCGCCAGGTGGAATGCGGCATCACCCACACCACGGCGCGCACGCATGAGATCATTCGCGGCAGCCTGCATCTTTCCGCCGTCTATGGCGGGCGGATCGAAGGTGTGGGTCCGCGCTACTGCCCCTCTGTTGAGGACAAGGTGGTGCGCTTTGCTTCGCGCGAGCGGCACCAGATCTTCCTGGAACCGGAAGGGCTGGATGACCCCACGGTCTATCCCAACGGCATCTCGACCAGCCTGCCCGAGGATGTGCAGCGCGCGATGATCGCGAGCATTCCGGGGCTGGAGCGGGCCGTGATCGTCAGGCCCGGCTACGCGATCGAGTATGACCATGTGGACCCGCGCGCGCTCGGGCCGACGCTGGAATGCAAGGCGCTGCCGGGCCTGTTCCTGGCCGGGCAGATCAACGGCACCACGGGCTACGAAGAGGCTGCGGCCCAGGGCCTGCTGGCGGGCGTGAATGCGGCGCACGTCGCGGGCGGCGGCGCCGCGCCGGCCACGCTGAGCCGGGCGGAAGCCTATCTGGGCGTACTGCTGGATGATCTGACGCTTCAGGGCGTAAGCGAGCCTTACCGCATGCTGACGGCCCGCTCCGAGTACCGGTTGAGCCTGCGGGCCGACAATGCGGGGATGCGCCTGACCGAGAAGGGCCTCGCCTGGGGCTGCGTCGGCTCTGGCCGGGCCGCCATGCATCGGGCCTTCGCCGCCGACGTGACCCGGGCGCTGCATCGCGCCCGGGTCGAAGGTGCGACGCCCACAGCCTATGCCGCGGCAGGTGTCGCCGTGAACCAGGACGGTCGCTGGCGCAGCGCGCTCGACACGCTGGCGCTGCCCGCCATGTCGAGCGAGGCGGCGGAGCGGCTCTTTCCCTGGCTGCGTGACCTGCCAAAGCGCGTGCGCGCCCATGTCGAGGCCGAGGCGCTCTACGGCCCCTACCTCGCTCGCCAGGAGGGCGAGCGTGCCCTGCTCGAGCGCGAGGAAGCGCTGGCCATCCCGCCCGATGTGGACTTCGCGGAGATCGCGGGCCTGTCCAACGAGATGAAAGACCGCCTGCAACGCGCCCGCCCCACCACACTGGGCGGGGCCGGCCGCCTTCCTGGCATCACGCCGGCGGCCATCGCCGCACTCGCGGTCCATCTCAGGCGGGGTGTTTCACGTGAAACAGCCTGACGCGCCCAGCCTCGATGTTTCACGTGAAACAGAGGCGCGGCTGCGGGAGTATCTGCGCCTGCTGCTCTCCTGGAATGCCAAGATCAACCTGATCGCCGCCGTGCCGGAGGAAGATGCGTGGCATCGGCACATCCTGGATTCCTGGCAGATGCTGCCGCTTCTGCCGCCCGGCCCGCTGGCCGATATCGGCTCCGGTGGGGGGCTGCCCGGCCTCGTCATCGCCATCGGGCGGGAGGAAGAGACGCACCTCGTTGAATCCGACCGGCGCAAATGTGCCTTCCTGATGGAGGCGGCCCGCTCACTCGGCCTCAATCACGTGCGCGTGCATCCCGTGCGAATCGAGGCGGCTCGCCTGCCGAAGGTACAAGTTCTGACCGCCCGCGCGCTGGCACCGCTTGATGATCTTCTGGGCCATGCCGCGCGAATCCTCGCCCCTGGCGGCGTCGCGGTGTTTTTGAAGGGCCGAAACGCCGAGGCGGAGTTGACGGCCGCCGCGCCGCATTGGCTTATGCAAACGGAGCGGTTCCAAAGCCGCACCGACGCGCAAGCGACCATCCTCCGCCTCAGCGAGATACGCCCTGCCGGTGTCTGACCCCGCCACCTTCCGCATCCTGGCCCTCGCCAACCAGAAGGGTGGCGTCGGCAAGACCACGACGGCCGTGAACCTGGCCGCGGCACTGGCCGCGCGTCAGCGCGTCGTGCTCATTGACCTTGACCCCCAGGGCAATGCCTCAACCGGCCTCGGCATCGCCCGCGCCGCCCGCGGCGCCGGCAGCTACGCCATGCTGGTCGAAGGCCGCCCGTTGGCCGAGGTGCTGCGCCCCACCGCCATCCCCAACCTCTCCATCATCCCGGCCGACCCCAACCTGGCCGGCGGCGAACTCGAACTCGTGGACCTCGCCCACCGCGAAACCCGCCTGCGCGACGCGCTGGAAAAGGGCGCTGCCGCGCTCAAGGGCGTCGAGTGGATCCTGCTGGACTGCCCGCCCTCGCTCGGCCTGCTGACCCTGAACGGGCTGGTGGCCGCGGAATCCGTCATGGTCCCGCTACAGGCCGAGTTCTACGCGCTGGAGGGTGTCTCCCAGATCATCCAGACGCTGGAACGCGTCCGTGCCGGCTTCAACCCGAAGCTCCGGCTGGACGGCATCGTGCTCACCATGTTTGACCGCCGGAACAACCTGGCCGAGGCGGTCGCGCAGGATGTGCGCGGCTTCTTCAAGTCCCAGGTCTACGACACGGTGATCCCGCGCAACGTCCGCGTCTCCGAGGCGCCGTCCCACGGCCTGCCCGTCACCTTCTACGACCCACGCTCCCCAGGGGCCGAGGCCTATACCCGCCTCGCCGCCGAATTCCTGCGCCGCCACCGCGCCCGGCTGCGGGAGCTCGCGAAGAATGATCTGGAGCGCGAATCCTGATCCGTGTTGAGTGTGACCATCCAGGGCCAGACCCCAGGATGGCCGAGGAGGCCGCCCGATGACCAAACCCCCCGCCCTCGGCCGCGGCCTTTCCGCCCTGCTGGGCGATGCCGCCGCCGTCAGCGCCAGCGCCCCCGGATTGCGCACCTTGCAGGTCAGCGCCATCGAGCCCGGGCCGTTCCAGCCGCGCGAGGCCATGGATGAGGCGGCGCTGGCGGAACTCGCCGCCTCCATCCGCGAGCATGGCGTGCTGCAGCCCATCCTGGTGCGCCCCACCAAGGGCAGGCCCAACCGCTACCAGATCATCGGCGGCGAGCGCCGCTGGCGCGCGGCCCAGGCCGCCGGGCTGCATGAGGTGCCGGCCCTGGTGCGCGAATTCTCGGACCGCGAGGCGATGGCCGCCGGCCTGGTCGAGAACCTCCAGCGCCAGGACCTCAACCCGCTGGAGGAGGCCGAAGGCTACGGCCGCCTGACCGAGCAATTCGGCCTGACGCAGGAAGCGCTGGCCCGCGCCGTGGGCAAAAGCCGCCCGCATGTGGCGAACACGCTCCGCCTGCTCAACCTGCCCGAGCGCGTGCGGGACCTGCTGCGTGAGGGCGCTCTCACCGCCGGCCATGCGCGCGCCCTGCTGACCGCGAAGGATCCGGTGGCGCTGGCCCTCCAGGTGGTGGATCGCGGGCTGAATGTCCGCCAGGCGGAGGCCCTGGCGGCAGCGAAGAATGTGGGCCCCGCGCCGCGCCAGCCGAAGTCGGATGCCGAGACGCGCGCGCTCGAGCGGCAGATCAGCGGCCATCTCGGCATCAAGGTCACCATCCGCCACGGCGCGCGCGGCGGGCAGGTGGTGCTGGCCTACAAGGATCTGGACCAGCTGGACGGGCTGGTCCGCCTCCTCACGAAATGATGGACGCGTGCGCCAGGTCGCTCAGCCTGTTCATGCGCGGCCCATGGAATTCCTCGGACTGACGCGTGTTCGACAGGAAGGCGAAGGACACGCCCGATTGCGGGTCGCCCCAGCAATAGGAGGAACCGACGCCGCCATGGCCGAAGGTGCCGGGATGCGCGATGTCACCCAGGCCGCGAATGCCCGGCGTCTCGCCCCGCAGATGGGGCCCAAGGCCACGATGCATCGGCATCCCGTTGTACTCATCCGGCCGGTCACCCGTGTAGTTGCGGATGGCGTAGCCCAGCATCCGCGGTGACAGGATGCGCCTTCCGGCCAAGGCGCCGCCCTGGATGAGGGCCTGGTAGAAGGCCACCATGGCCCGCGCCGTACCATAGCCCCCACCGCCCGGAATGCCGGCCGCGAGGAAGCCCGCCGTGCCCTCGGGCATGCGGACCGAGCCGTCCACATCATGCATGTCCGCCGTCCGGCCCTGCATTTCCGGCGGCACGCCCACGAACAACTCGCCATCGAGGCCGAGCGGCGCAATGATCCGGCGCCGGAGATAGGCCCGGTGATCCTCGCCGGTCACGGCGCGGATGACAGCAGCCGCCACCCAATGCGCCGCCGCGGGGTGATAGCGCACGCAGCTGCCGGGCTCCCATTCCAGATTGAAGCCGCAGACCAGCTCGCGCAGCAGCGCCGGATCCTCCCAGGCAGCAGGCGGGATCTCGGCGCTCGGGAACCCCGCCTGGTGGGTCAGCAGCTCGATAAAAGTGATGCTGCCCTTCCCGCCTGCTTCGAAGCCCGGCAGGTGCTGGGCGATCGTATCGGTCAGCCGCAGCCGCCCCTCTTCCGCGAGCGCCCAGAGCCCGGCGGCGGTAATGACCTTGGTGTTGGAGTAGAGCAGCCAGAGCGAGGCGTCGGTCGCCGGCACACCATGGCGCGCCGCGCCGAAGCTGCGGAAGAAGGCGAGCTTGCCATGCCGGGCCAGCGCCACCTGCGCGCCGGGATGATGCCCCGCCGCGATGTCCGCCTCGATCCGGGCGCAGAGCAGGTCAAGCTTGGCGGGGTCCAGGCCGAGTTCGGCGGGGCTGGCGCTGGGCAGCGGGAAGGCGTCGGTCATCGGGCGGTTCCTACGGGTTCTCCATCATTACGCCAGAGGTCCAGCAGCTTGCCAAACTGCCCCCGGGTTTGCCTACACTTCCTCGCAAGGGCGGAAACATCGTCCATTGGAGGAAGAATTCATGTCCATCACCCGCCGGGGGGCGCTCAGCCTGCCCTTGGGCCTACCGCTGGTCGCCCAGGCGCAACCCGCCCCCGCCTTCCCTGACCGTCCGGTGCGCTACATCGTCCCCTTCACCCCGGCCGGCCTCACCGACATCATGGCGCGTCTGGCGGCCCAAAAACTCTCCGAGACCTGGAACAGGCCCGTGGTGGTGGAGAATCGTGCCGGCGGCAATGCGATGATCGGCGCCGACGCGGCCGCCAAATCCCCGCCCGATGGCCACACCCTGCTGGCCATCACCCTCACCCATGCGGTGAATGTCAGCCTCTTCCCCAACGCACCCTACGACCTGATGCGTGATTTCGTGCCTGTCTCGGTGCTGGGCTCGCTGCCGCTCGTCGTCGTGGTGAACGCGGCCAATCCGGCGCGCAACCTCGCCGACCTCATCGCCCAGGCGCGCAGCCGCGTTCTGAATGGCGGCTCCTCCGGCAATGGCTCGCCGCCGCATCTGGGGCTGGAGCTCTTCCGCCGTGTCGCCGGCGCGGGCGGCAACATCACCCATGTGCCCTATCGCGGCGGCGCACCGGGGGTGACGGACCTCGTCGCCGGCAATCTCGACTTCATGGTCTCCAACCTGCCCGAATGCCTGGCACAGATTCAGGGCGGACGACTGCGCGGCCTGGCCGTCACCAGCCCCACGCGCCACCGCCTGGTGCCCGACATCCCCACCGTGCTGGAGGCGAACGCGCCAGACCTGCAAATGACCAACTGGACGGCCATGCTGACCAATGCCGCCGTGCCGCGGCCCGTGCTGGCGGAGATCACCCGCGCCACGCAACTCGCCATGCGCGATGCCGATCTGCGCCGCCGTGGCGAGGAGGGCGGCTTCGACATGCTGGGCTGGGAGCCCGACCGCTCCCGCAGCTTCATGGAGGCCGAGGTCCAGCGCTGGGGCCGCCTGGTGCGCGAGGCCGGCATCAGAGCCGACTGATCACCGATTTTTCCACGCACAAAGGCTTCGCCTTCGTGCCCCTCAGACGCCGGGCGGGCCGCCTCCGCGGCCCTTGGCTTCGCCGCACCAGCGGCGGCGGCCATCCCGCCGCTCGCGCCTTCGGCGCGCGGGGTACGCCGTGCCCCTTTTCCCTCACTCGTTCAGCCCGCGCCCCGGATAGGGGTGCGTGGCGACCCAATGCCGCGCGATCTCCTCGCGCCGTGCCACCCAGACATCGGGCTGGGCCATCACATGGTCCAGCAGGCGCCGCAGCCCCGCCGCCCGCGCCGGCTGGCCCGTGATGCGCGGGTGCAGCCCCACCGACATCATGGCCGGGCGGCCACGCCGGCCCTCGTCCAGCATGGTGTCGAAGGCATCGCGGATGTAGCCGAACCACTGCTCGCCATTGCCGATCGCGCCGAAATACTTCGCGTCATTCGTCGCCATGGAATAGGGCAGGATCAGGTGGCCCTCGCCTTCGATCGTCACCCAAAAGGGCAGCTCATCGCCGTAATGGTCGCTGTCGTAGAGAAAGCCGCCATGCTCGGCGACGAGCCTTCGCGTGTTCACCGAAGGCCCGTAGCGGCAATACCAGCCCGAGGGCCGCTGCCCGGTCGTCCGCTCCAGCGAGGCGACGGCGCGCGCGATGTGCGCGCGCTCGGTCGCTTCGTCCAGCTCGAAATGCTTGATCCAGCGCCAGCCATGCGAGCAGACGTCATTGCCGGAATTCCGGATGGCCTCGGCGATCTCGGGGTTGCGCTCCAGCGCCTGGGCGCAGGCGAACATGGTCAGCGGCAGGCCGCGCTCGGCGAACATCCGCGTGACGCGCCAGAAGCCGACCCGGCTGCCATATTCGAACAGCGTCTCGGCGGCCAGGTCCCGCCCTTGCGGGATCTGGTTCCGCCCATGCGCCTCGCTGAGATTGGTCTCCGAAAACCCCTCGCCATCCTGCACCGAGGGCTCCGACCCTTCCTCCACATTCAGCACGAAGTTCAGCGCCAGCTTCGCGCCATTCGGCCAGCGCGGATCAGGCGGGTTCGCGCCATAGCCGATGAAATCGCGCCTCTGCTCATACGCCATCCGCGCCGCCTCCCCCGCATTGACCCCTGGCAGACTGGCCCATAGCGTCGGCACCGATCAATGCCGGGGGAAACGGGGACAAGATGCTCACGCGGCGCGAATTCGACCCGGCGGCAACAGGCGCGCTGGACGGCCTGCGCGTGGTGGACCTCTCCCGCCTCGTCGCCGGCAACATGCTCACCAAGATGCTGAGCGACCAGGGGGCCGAGGTCATCAAGGTCGAGCCGCCCGCCGGGGATTCGCTGCGCGCCTGGAAGGTGGGCGGCGTCGAGACCTCCTGGAAGACCTGGTGCCGCAACAAGCGCAGCATCTGCCTCGACCTCCGCCAGCCCGACGCCATCGCGGTCGTGAAGCGCCTGGCCGAGACCGCCGCCATCTTCGTCGAAAGTTTTCGGCCCGGCGTGCTGGAGGAGATGGGGCTCTCCCCCGCCACGCTGCACGTCATCAACCCGCGCCTGGTCATCGTGCGCGTCTCCGGCTGGGGACAGACCGGGCCCTTCGCGCATAAGCCGGGCTTCGGCACGCTGGTGGAGGGCTATTCCGGCTTCGCCGCCATCAACGGCTATGCCGACCGGCCGCCCGTGCTGCCGCCCATGTTCATGGCCGATGCCTATGCCGGGCTGATGGGCTCGGCCTCGACCCTCATCGCGCTCCGCCATGCCGAGCGCACCGGCCAGGGCCAGGTGGTGGACCTCTCGCTGTTTGAGCCGATCTTCTCGGTGCTCGAACCGCAGATGGCCAATTACCGCATCAGCGGCAAGCTCAAGCCGCGCACCGGCAGCCGCAGCACCAACACCGCCCCGCGCAACGCCTACCAGACGAAGGATGGCGGCTGGGTCGGCCTCTCCAGCTCCACCCAGGCCATCTTCGTGAAGCTGATGAAGAGCATCGGCCGCCCTGAGCTGGTGGAGGACCCACGCTTCCGCACCAACAGCGACCGCATCCGCCACATCGAGGAGATCGACGGCGTGGTGCGCGATGCCGTGGCGCAACTGACCATGGAGGAAGCCCTGGCGCAGTTCGACCGCGACGGCGTCACCATCGGCCCCATCATGGATGTGGCCGGCCTGGAGCAGGACCATTATGTCGCCGGCCGCGAGGCGCTGATCGAAGTGCCCGATGCCGAAATGCCCGGCGGCTGGCTGCCCATGCATGGCGAGGTGCCGCGCCTTTCCGCAACACCCGGCATCCTCCGCAACCCCGCGCCCAGCCTGGGCCAGGACAATGACGCATTGCTCGGCCCGCTGCTGGGCGCCGAGGAACTCGCACGCCTGCGCGCGGCGCGCATCGTGCTCGACGGGGAGACCAAGTGATGGCCCGCATCTGGCGTTCGATGCTCTATGTGCCTGCCAATGTGCCGCGCTTCGTGGAGAAATCCGCGACGGCCGGCGCCGATGCCATCCTCCTCGACCTCGAGGACAGCATCCCGCATGAGCGCAAGGCCGAGGCGCGCGCCGCGCTCGCCACCGCCATCCCCATCGCGCGCGCGGGCGGCTCCCAGGTGCTGGTCCGCGTGAACCGCCCGCTGCGCCTGGCGGTGGGCGACATCGAGGCCGCGGTAGCAGCGGGCGCCGACGGCATCCTGCTGACCAAGGTGCTGGGCCCCGACCACGTCCAGCTCGCCTGCGAATTGCTCACCGGCCATATGCGCATCATCCCCATGGTGGAGACCGCGGCCGCGCTGCGTTCGCTGCACGAAATCGCCCGCGCCTCGCCCCGGGTGGCGGGCCTGCTCATCGGCGCCGAGGACCTGGCCGCCGAATGCGGCGCCGCGGCGGATGACGAGATCATCGCCATGGCCAAGCGGCAGATGGTGCTGGCCGCGGTCGCGGCGGGTGTCGCGCCACTCGGCACGCTCGGCACCGTCGCCGACTACAAGGATGCCGAGAAGATCCGCGCCCTCGTCGCCCGTTCCAAGCGCGCGGGGCTGGTGGGGGCCAGCTGCATCCATCCCTCCCTCGTGCCCATCCTGAATGAGGGGTTTTCCCCCAGCGCTGCTGAGCTGGACCTTGCCCGACGCCAGCTGGCCGCCGGCGAGGAAGCGGCGCGCGAGGGCCGTGGCTCCTTCGTGGTGGATGGGCTGATGGTGGACGAGCCCATCCTCATCCGCGCCCGCCGCATCCTGGCCCAGGCGGGCGGAGCGTGAGGTGATTCCAACGCGCCGCGTCCTGCACTAACCTGCGCCGCATGAGCGTCAGCGGCCTTCCCCCCTATGATCCCCAGAACATCTTCGCGCGCATCCTGCGCGGGGAGATTCCCAGCAAGCGCGTGCATGAGGACGAGTTCGCCCTCGCCTTCCACGACATCAACCCGCTGGCGCCCACGCATGTGCTGGTGATCCCGAAGGGCCCTTACGTCAGCGCCGCCGATTTCCACGCGGGTGCGACGACGGAGGAGATCGCGGGCTTCTGGCGCGCGGTGGGCCATGTCGCGAAGTCGCTCGGCCTGGAGCAGCCCGGTCACCGGCTGATCACGAATATGGGCCCCGATTCCGGGCAGGAAGTGCCGCATTTCCACGTGCATATCCTGGGCGGCAAGCGCCTGGGACGGATGCTCTCGCTGGATTGAGGGGGATGGAGCGGGCGGGGGGAATCGAACCCCCGACATTCAGCTTGGGAAGCTGACGTTCTACCTCTGAACTACGCCCGCGCTCTGTCCCTGACTTAGCCGCGCGCCGGCCCGCACTCAAGCCCCATCAACCCCCGCGCGCGCCGGTCGCCTGCAGGATCGGCACCCAGCGCGCCGTCTCCGCCGCCAGGAAGGTCCGCAGCGCCTCCGGCCCCGTCGGCATCATCTGCAACCCCGCATCGGCGAAGCGCGCCTGCAATTCCGGCCGCGCCAGCGCTGCCTGCGCCGCCGCCGCCAGCCGCGCCGCCATCGGCGCGGGCAATCCTGCCGGCCCATACATCCCCTGCCAGGAGGAGCTCTCGAAGCCCGGCACCACCTCCGCGATGCTCGGCAGCTCCGGCAGCATCTGCGAGCGCCCGGCCGTCGTCACCGCCAGCCCCACCACCTGCCCGGCGCGGGCCAGCGGCGCCAGCAGCGTCTGGCTGTCGATCAGGAAGTCGAGCCGCCCGGCCGTCAGATCCGTCACCGCCTGCGGCGTGCCGCGATAGGGCACCACGGTGAAATCCACGCCCGCCAGCTTCTTCAGCAATTCCCCCGCGAGGTGCGAGGCCGCACCCACCCCCGTGGTGCCGAAGGTGGCCGTGTCCCGCTTCTCCCGCAGCCAGGTGAGGAAAGCCGGCAGGCTGCGCGCGGGGTTGGAGGGATGCACCGCCAGCAGGAAGGGCTGCTGCGAGATGAGCGTGATCGCCGTGAAGTCCCGCGCCGGATCGGGCGCATCATTGTAGAGTGCCGGCATCACCGCATGCGCGGCCCCGCTCACCAGCAGCGTCTGCCCATCCGGCGCCGCGCGCGCCGCGTTGCGCGCGCCGATGGTGGCCCCGGCACCCGGCTGGTTCTCGATCAGCAGCACCTGGCCCAGCTCCGCCCCCATCGGCTCGGCCAGCAGCCGCGCCGCCACATCGATGATGCCGCCGGCGCCGAAGGGCACGATCACCCGAATGGCCCGCTGCGGCTGCGCAAAGGCGGGCGTGGCCAGGAAGGGCAGGGCCAGAACGTTACGGCGGCGCATGGTGGTCTCCCGGAAGTTGCGCCATCGTGGCGAAGAACCCTGGCCACCGGAAGCCCGAACCATGCGCGCCCTCCTGCTGCTGCTGCTGCTCCTGCTCACGCCGCTCACCACCCACGCCGAGGCCACCCGCGCCACGCGCCAGATGGTCGCCACCGCCAACCCCATGGCCTCCGCCGCCGGGCTCGAGATGCTGCGCCAGGGCGGGAGCGCGATGGATGCCACCATCGCCGCCCAGGCCGTGCTGAGCCTGGTGGAGCCGCACGCCTCCGGCCTCTTCTCCGGCGGCGTCCTGCTCGCCTGGGACCCCGCCGCGCGCCGCACGCTGCATTGGGATGGCGTGGCGGAGGCCCCTTCCGCCACGACGCCCTCCCTCACGTTCGATACGAATGGCAGCCGCCTGCCGCCCAGCGTGGCCCGCAGCGGCCGGGCCGTCGCCATTCCCGGCAGCATCGCGGCATTGGAGGCCGGCCACGCGGCACTCGGCCGCCTGCCCTGGGCCAGCCTCTTCGCGCCTGCCATCCGGCTGGCCGAGCAAGGTTTCCCGCTCCCGCCCTATCTGCACGCCGTGCTCACCGCCCGCGCCGCGGCCCTGCGCCAGAACGCCGATTTCCGCGCCCTGTTCTACGCGGAGGACGGCGCGCCCCACCCCGCCGGCCACCACCTGCGCAATCCCGCCCAGGCCGAGGCCCTGCGTCTCGTCGCCACACACGGCGCAGCAGCGCTCCGCGAAGGCCCCCTGGCCGAGGCCTTCCTCGCCGCCACGCGCACCGGCCCGATCCCCGGCCTGATCACGCCCGAGGACCTCCGCGCCTACCGGGCCCTCCCGCGTGAGGCGCTGTGCGGCCATGCCTTCGGCCACCGCATCTGCACCGCGGCCGCGCCCTCCTCGGGCGGCGTCTCCGTGCTTCAGCAACTGGGCCTGCTGGAGCGCGCTGGCTTCGCCCAAGCCACCCCCGGCACGGCAGAGGCCGCGCACCTGCTCATCGAGGCCGGTCGCCTCGCCCGCGCGGATCGGCTGCGCTGGGTGGGCGACCCGCGCTTCGTCACCGTGCCGGAGGATGCGATGGTCACGCGCCGCTACCTGGACGCCCGCGCCGAGCTGATCAGCCCCAACCAGGCCCGGCCGGAGGTCACCCCCGGCACGCCGGAGAACGCGCCGATGACCAGCCATATCTCCGTGATGGATGCGATGGGCGGCGCCGTGGCCTTCACCACCACCAACAACCTGAACTTCGGCGCCGACCTGATGGCGATGGGCGTGGCGCTGAACAACGGCAACACCAACTTCGCCGTGAACCCGCAATCCAACTCGCCCAACCGCATGGCCGGCGGCAAGCGCCCGGCGACGACCATGGCCCCCAGCCTCGTCTTCGGCGCGACCGGCGAGCCCGAGATCGTCATCGGCGCCGGCGGCGGCGCCTGGATCCCCGATGCGGTGGCCGGCGGCCTGGCCGAAATGCTGGCCTGGAACCGCGACGCCTGGGCCGCCGTCTCGCGCCCGCGCCTCGGCGCGCAATCGGGCGTGGTGGAGCTGGAGCGGGACACGCCGGCCGCCGCCCTGGCGCCCGCGCTCACCGCCATGGGCCATGCGCCGCGCGTGGTCGCCATCAACACCGGCCTGCAGGTGATCCGCCGCATCCCCGGCGGCCTGGAGGGCGCCGCCGATCCCCGGCGCGACGGCACAGCCCAGGGCGATTGAGCGCCACCGCGCTTTCGGGCAAATCGCCCAGCCGCCCAGGCCGGATGCGGGATTCAGGCGAAAACGCCGCGCACCGCGATCGCGCGCAACCGGTCAGGCAGGCGCGGTTCGTCAAACTGCAGCGGCCGTCATTAGGACTAAATACCTCAGCTGTCAAGCCCGCGCCGCATGAGGAGCGAGGCCAGCACATGCTCCGGGCCGATCCGCGTCTCCATCCGGCGCAGGGTGGAAAATCCCTGCGCGGCGTAGAAGCCCTCCAAGGGCAGGCGCGCCAGGCACAGCATCTCCCGCACACCCGCCGCCCGCGCCTCACCCAGGCAACGCGCCAGGATCAGGCCGGTCGCAGGGTCTTCCAGGCTCCAGCCGCCCACCGCCGCCACCGCCTCGCCGCGCAGCGCAGCGCAGCGCCAGGACGTAGCGGCCCGAGGCCAGCAGCTCCGGCCGCGCGCGGCTCACCAGCGGCAGGACGGCCGCCAGCACCTCGGGCGGATAGGCCCCCTGCCACAGCGTGCCATAGGACGCCGCCAGCACCTGCGAGATGCGCGCCGCATCCTCCGGCACCGCGACGCGCAGGCGCAGCGCCTCAGCCAAGGAAGCCCTCCAGCGCGGCCAGCACCTCGCCCGGCGCTTCCTCGGCCAGGTAGTGGCCGCTCTTCACCGCATGCCCGCTCACCGGCCCATCCGCGTAGTCGCGCCACACCGACAGCGGCTCATACCACTGCCCGATCTTCCCCTTGGAACCCCAGAGCGCCAGCACCGGGCATTGCACGCGCTCACCCGCCGCGCGGCTCGCGCGGTCATGCTCCAGGTCGATGCTGGCCGCCGCGCGGTAATCCTCGCAGATCGCGGTCACCGTGCCGGGCAGCCGGAGCGCCGCCAGGTAGTCGGCCCGCGCCTCCGGGTGGAAGAAGCTGCGATCCTTCGGCTCGCGCGAGGTGTGGATGTCGAACCACACCTCCACATCCTGGCTGATCAGCGTCTCCGGCCCCGGATGCGGCTGCGCGAACCAGAACCAGTGGTAGTAGCCGAGGCCGAATTTCATGTCGGCATGCTCGAAATGATGCAGCGTGGGGACGATGTCCATCACGCAGAGCTTCTCGACGCGGTCTGCATGATCCAGGGCGAGCCGATGCGCCAGGCGCGCGCCGCGATCATGGCTCACCACGCTGAAGCGGTCGAAGCCGAGATCCCGCATCAGCCCCACCACATCCTTCGCCATCTCCCGCTTGGAATAGGGCGCGTGATCCGCGCTCGGGGCCGGCTTTTCCGAAAAGCCATAGCCGCGGATATCGGCGGCGATCACGGTGAAGCGCTCGGCCAGTGGCGGCGCCACCATGTGCCACATCGCATGCGTCTGCGGATTGCCGTGCAGCAGCAGCAGCGGCGGGCCCTTGCCGGCGCGCCGGAAGCGCACCGCCATGCCATCCACCTGCCGCGTTTCCAGCGTGAAGCCTTCGAAGAACATCCATGCCTCCCATTGACCCGTCTCTCGCGCGGATTAGCCTGCGGCATCTTTCAACAGAGGGGAAATCTCCATGGCACTCGACGACGACAAGCTCTTCAAGAAGGGTCTGCCCATCCGCCGCGCCGTGCTCGGCGCCGAATATGTGGATGCCAGCATGGCCAAGGCCGACGACTTCATGATGGCCTTCCAGCGCATCACCACCAGCTGGGCCTGGGGCATGGCCTGGGGCGACCCGACGCTGGACCGCAAGACGCGGTCCATCATCAACCTCGCGATGCTGACGGCACTCGGCAAGATTCCCGAGGTGAAGCTGCATGTGAAGGGCGCGCTGGCCAATGGCGTGAGCGTGGACGAGATCCGCGCGACGCTGAGCCACGCCGCCGCCTATTGCGGCATCCCCGCCGCGCTGGACGCCTTCAAGGCGACGCATGAGGTGCTGCTGGCCGAGGGCGCGATCAAGCCGAAGGAGCCCAAGCCCGCGAAGAAGCCGAAGGCCGCGCCCAAGGCCGTCGCCGCGCCGCCCAAGGTCGCCGCGAAGAAGGCCGCGCCCAAGGCGAAGAAGTAGCCGATGGCGCGCCTCGCCTTCGCCGGCATCGGCAATATGGGTTGGCCCATGGCGGCCAACCTCATCAAGGCCGGCCATGATGTCACGGTCACCGACATCTCGCCCGAGCGCGTGGCGCGCTTCGTCAGTGAGGTCGGCGGCCCCATCGCTCCCTCGGCCGCCGCCTCGCCCGCCGAGGCCGCAAACGGCGTGGACGCCTTCCTCTGCATCCTGCCCACCAGCAAGGAAGTGGCGCTCGTCGCCGACGCCGTGCTGCCGGCCCTGCCCGAGGGCGCGCTCTTCATCGACATGACCTCGGGCAACCCGAGCCGCACGCGCGAGATCGCGGCGAAGCTCTCGACGCGCAAGATCCGCATGGTGGACGGCCCCGTCTCCGGCGGCGTGCCGCGTGCGAAGACCGGCGAGCTCGCCATCATGCTGGGCGGCGAGACGGCCGATCTCGATGCGGCCGAGCCGCTGCTGCGCGCCATGGGCACCTCGCTGCACCGCTGCGGCGGCATCGGCGCGGGCCAGGCGATGAAGGCGCTGAACAACCTGGTCAGCGCCGGCGGCTTCCTCATGGGCATCGAGGCGCTGCTGATCGGCCAGAAGCTCGGCCTCGAACCCGGGCTGATGGTGGATGTGCTGAATTCCTCGACGGGGATGAACAACTCCACCCAGAAGAAGTTCCGGCAATTCGTGCTGTCGCGGCGCTTCGATTCCGGCTTCGGGCTGGACCTGATGGTGAAGGACCTCTCCATCGCCATCGAGGTCGGCAAGGGAGCCGGCGTGCCCACGCCGCTCTCGGCGCTGACGCGCGAACTCTGGGCGGCTGCGGCCACGCATCTCGGGCCGGGCGAGGATCATACGGCGGTGGCGAAGCTGTCCGAACGCCTGGCCAATCAGACGTTGACGGGCGGCAATACCTGAAGCGAGGGGCCCTGCCCCTCGACCCCGACAAGAACCTCAGGTTCTTGCATCTCCGGCTACCAACTTCCCGCCGGAATAGACCGCCAGCGGCGCGGCGCGGGTGACCACCGCCTCCGCCACGCAGCTGGCACCCAGCAGCACCAGATCGGCGCGGTCGCCGACCGCCAGCCCATACGCCGCGAAGCCACAGGCCTCGGCACCCCGGAAGGTCACGGCATCCAGCGCCAGCGCCACATCCTCATCCCGCCGCAGCTCGTATTTCAGCGCCACCATTCCGGCGCGGGCCAGCATGTCCGGCGCATTGTGCGGGCTCCAGGTGTCGCGGATATTGTCATTGCCGGCGAAGAGCGTGACACCCAGCTCCCGCGCCCGCTTCAGCGGCGGCACAGCGCGGGAGGGCGGCACAGAAGTGCAGAGCGCCACGCCCGCCTCCGCCAGTTGCGCCAGCAGCGCATCCGCGCGCGCCGGCGCCACATCACCCAGCGCGAAGCCGTGGCTGATCACCACGCGCCCCTGCATGCCGAGCGCGCGCGCACGCTCCGCGATCAATTCCATGCTGAAGGCGCCCAGTTCGCCCGCCTCATGCAAATGGATATCCACCGGCTTGCCATGCCGCTCCGCCAGCTTGAACACGATGTCGAGATGCCCCACCGGATCACGGTCGATCAGCGAGGGATCCAACCCACCCACCGCGTCGCACCCCAGGCGCAGCGCCGTGTCCAGCCATTCCTCCACGCCCGGTGTGCGCAGGATGCCCGATTGCGGGAAGGCGACGAGCTGGATCTCGATGCGCCCACGCATCTCATCCCGCAGGGCCAGCAGCTTCTCGACATGCGAGAGGCGGCTTTCCTCATCCACATCCACATGGCTGCGCAGCCGCGTGGTGCCGGCCGCCAGATGCGCCTCGCACAGCGCGCGCCCCTCGCGCATCGCATCCATCCCGATGGCGCGGCGCGTGGCCTTCTCATTGTTGATGCGGTCCATCAGCGAGGGACCGACCTCATTGCGCCACCAGTTCTGGCCCCAGAGCGTCTTGTCCAGGTGGCAATGGCCTTCCACCAGCCCGGGCAGCAGCAGGCGCGGCGCGCCGGGCTTCGTGCTGGGTGTCAGGGCGGTGATGCTCCCCTCAGCGACATGAACATCCACGGCTGTCCCGCCAAGCGGGCTCACATGCTCCAGGATCATGCCATCACCCAGTCGCGAAACAGCGCGAGATCGATATTGCCGCCGCACAGGATGGTGGCCACGCGCTTGCCGCGCATCTTCCCGCGTTCCTGCATCAGGGCGGCGAAGGGCGCGGCGCCGGCGCCTTCGGCCAGGTTGTGCGTGTCGGTCCAATAGGCGCGGATGGCGTCGCGCACCTCGTCATCCGTGACGGTCACGATGCGGGCCGCACCCTTCAGGATCATCTCCAGCGCCACGGGGTCGGGGATGCGGGTGGCCATGCCATCGGCCTGCGTGACGGCGCTCGGCGTTTCCACCACATGGCCGGCGGCGAAGCTGCGGGCATAGGCATCGGCGCCGGTGGATTGCACGCCGATGATCTCGGTCGAGAGGCCCAGCAGGTCCCGCGCCATGATGCAGCCGCAGATGCCGGAGCCGAGGCCGACCGGCACATAAAGCGCATCCAGCGGTGGGGCAGCCCGGAACAGCTCCAGCGCGTAGGTCGCGACACCGCGAACCAGATCCGGCGCGAAGGAGGGTGCGAAATCCAGGCCGCGCTCCGCCGCGAGATCCCGGGCGTATTGCCGCGCCACGTCGAAATCCGCGCCATGCTCGATCAGGGTGGCGCCCTGCGCGCGCATGGCGGCGTTCTTCTCGATGGAATTACCGATGGGGACCACGATGGTGACGGGAATCCCCGCCTTGGCGCCGGCATAGGCCAGCGACTGCCCGTGATTGCCCCGCGTGGCGCTCACCACGCCGGGCGAGCGCAGATGCTCGAAATAGACCAACCCGCCGCGTACCTTGAAGGCGCCGGTGGGCGTGTGGTTCTCATGCTTGACCCAGACCTCGCAGCCGGCGCGCTGGGCCAACAGCGGCCAGGCATATTGCGGCGTGGCGGGAAAATGCCGCCGGATCAGGGTCTCGGCGGCTTCGAGCGCGGGGAGGGTGAACATGGCCGCACGCTAAAGGCGCGGGGCCCTCAGGGAAAGCGCCACAAAACAAAACGGCCCGCACCCCCGAAGGATGCGAGCCGAACAGGCGAGCCGGAACGCTTCAGCGTTCCGAAGCCAAGCGCGCGGAAGCGCGCACCCGGCGTTTGAGGGCAAAAATCAACCCGTCTGCTGGATCGCGCTCAGCACCCAGGGGCCGCCCTGGACGCGCACGAAGGTCCAGAGCTCGGTCTGCTCCTGCCGCGCATTCGGGTCGCCCTCGGTGATGGCGCCCGTCTTCACGTCGCGCGTCCAGTCCACCAGGCTCATCCGCATGGCGACGGTGGCGTAGTCGCGCGGGCCTTCGTTCCAGGACTCGGCCAGGTCGCCCTGCTCGAGCTTCACGTCGCGCGTCTCGTTCTTCCAGCCGCGCTCGGCCAGCGCCGCGTAGTCGTCCCGGAAGAACTGCACCATCTCGGGCGTGGCAAGACGCGACAGGGCGGCGATATCCTCGCGCGACCAGGCGGCGTTGATCTCGATGAGGCTGCGCTCGAAGGCCTGGAAGTCGGCGCCCTGGATGCCGACCTCATCCACCGGCTGGGCGGGGCCACGGGCCATGCCGCCGCCCGCCATGCCGCCCATCATCCCGTTGCGCGGCGCGTCCTGCGCCTCGCGCATCATGCTGTTGGGCATGCCGGCCGGGGCCTGCTGCTGGCGGAAGCGGCGGAACAGCGCCATGGCGAGAAAGACCAGGCCCGCGATGATCGCCAGCTGGAACAGGAAGCCCATGATCCCGGCGAGGCTGCCGAGGCCCGAGAAGAAGCCGCCACCGGCCAGCAGGCCGAAGATGCCCGCACCCAGCAGGCCACCCATCAGGCCGGCCATCATCGGGTTGCGGGAGAAGAAGCCGCCCTGGGCAGCGGCGGCCGGACGCGCGGCGGCCGCACCCGGGGCGCCCGCCGTGGCGGGGGCGGAGGGCTGGGTCGCGGTGCGCTCCATCGGGCGCGCGGGCTGGGGCGCGGTGTTGGTCGGAGGCGGCGCCTGATAGGTGCGCGCACCCCGGCTGCCGGAGGAGGAGCGGCCGCCAGGCGCGGCCTCGGCCAGGGCCGGCGCCAGCACGAAGGCGGCGGCGGCAACGGCGGTCAGAAAACGTGCAGTGCGGCGCATGATGGTGGCAACTCCCGAAGGAAATATGTCTTTCCGGCAATATAGGGGCAAGGAAGCCCGATTGCGAGGTTCTTCGCACCGCCCCATGCTGAATCATCCCGCAGATGGAGGCGATGATGCGCTGGCAAAGGCTTTTGGCGGGGGCGGCCCTGGCCGCTTCCATGGCGCTTCCCGCGGTGGCGCAAACCAACCCGCCCCGCATCTTCCGCATGGCGACGAGCGTGGATGCCGCCACCCTCGACCCGCACGCCACCAACGCGCTCTTCACCTTCCTCGTCGTCTCCCAGGTCTATGAGAGCCTGACGCATCGCGGCGACGACCTGCGCGTGCATCCCGGCCTCGCCACCGCCTGGCGACAGGTGGAGCCGACGCGCTGGCGCTTCACCCTGCGCCCGGGCGTGAAATTCGCGGGCGGCGAGGATTTCACCGCCGATGACGTGGTCTTCAGCATCACGCGGGCGCTCGCACCCACCAGCAACTACGGCATCTTCGTGGACACCGTGCTCCGCGCCGAGGCGGTGGACGACACCACGGTGGACATCGTCACCCGCGTGCCGGACGCGGTGATCCCCGACAAGATGACGCGCATCCTCATCATGGATCGCGGCTGGTCCGAGGCGAACCGCAGCGCCCTCCCGCAGAACTTCGCCCAGCGCGAGGAAATCCCGGCGGTGCGGATGGCCAACGGCACCGGTCCCTTCATCATCCGCTCGCGCGAGATCGACCAGCGCACCATCATGGTGCGCAACCCGAACTGGTGGGGCACGGCCGCCGGCATAGCCCCCGCCGGCAACGTGACGGAATACCACCACATCACCCTGGGTTCGGACGCCACGCGCGTCGCCGCCCTGCTCTCGGGCGAGGTGGACATGGTGCATGTGGTGCCGGTGCAGGATGTCGCGCGCATCCGCTCGAATTCCCGCCTGCGCGTGCTGGAAGGGCAGGAGAACCGCACCGTCTGGCTCGGCTTCCGCCAGGATGTGGATGAGCTGCCCGGCAGCGACATCCGCGGCCGCAACCCCTTCAAGGATCTCCGCGTCCGCCAGGCCGTGGCGCATGCCATTGATGTGGAGGCGCTGCGCCGCGCGACCCTGCGCGGCCAGGCCGTGCCCACCGGCTCCATGTGGACGCAATTCGTGAATGGCTGGGACGCCAGCACCGATGCGCGCCTGCCGCTGGACCGCGAGCGTTCGCGCCGCCTGCTGGCCGAGGCCGGCTATCCGCAGGGCTTCTCGGTGCCGCTCGATTGCCCCGTCGGCACTTATGACGAGGCCTGCCAGGCCATCGCCGCCATGCTCAGCCAGGTGGGAATCCGCGTGACGCTCGCGCTGCATCCGAACGCCGTCTTCACCCAGCGCATCCGCCGGCAGGAGACGGCCTTCTACGCGCTCTCCTGGGGGGTGCCGACCTTCGATGCGAGCTACACGCTGCGCGCCATCATGGCGTCCCGCTCCATCGGCGGCGCCGCCACATGGAACATGGGCGGCTATTCCAACCCGGCCTTCGACGCGCTGCTGCCGCGCATCGACAATGAGGGCGACCCGGCCGCCCGCCGCGCGCTCATGATCGAGGCGCACAAGCTGCACAACGCCGATCTCGGCCACGTGCCGGTCTATCACATGATGATCCCCTGGGCGCATCGCCAGGGCATCAGCATGCAGCACCGCGCCGACAACCAGTTCCAGGTGCGTGAGATCAAGGTGGATTGATGGCCGGGCCGGTCAAACGCGCCGCCGATCTGCGCGGCTTCCGCATCGCGGCGGGCGACAGCAATTACTTCGCCTGCCTGCTCGATCCCATCGCCGATGGCGCTGGCTTCACCCTGGTGGTGGAGATCTTCGCCCCCGGCGGCGCGACGCCCCCCAACACGCACCGCGCGGCGCAAGAGGCCTTCTTCGTCCTGCACGGCACGGGCCGCGCCCGGGCCGGCGAAACCTGGACCGAGATCGGCCCCGGCGACACGCTCATGCTGCCGCCGGGCGTCGAGCATGTGGTGGAGAATACCGGCCCCGGGAAGCTCTATTGCCTGACGCTGATGGTGCCGGATGAGGATTTCGCGGCCCTGATCCGTGGCGGAACGCCTGTCGATCTGGATGCGGAAGATCTGGCGGTGCTGACCGGCCGGTAGCTACCGCGCCGCCTCCAGCTCCGTCAGCAACCGCCGGCCGGCATCATCCTGCAAGCCCAGCGTGAAGGCCTGGCGCAGCGCCGCGATGGCATCCGCCCGCCGCCCCAGTTCGGCCAGCGCCACGCCGCGGCCCAGATACAGCTCCGGCACGCCGGCGGTGAGGGCGATGGCGATGTCATAGGCCGCCACCGCCTCCTCCCATTGGCCGAGCCGCGCATGGACGGTGCCCTTCGCGTGGTGCGGCCGGTGGTCCGTTGCGTCGAGCGCGATGGCGCGCGCCAGCGCCTCCAGCGCATCGGGCGTGTGGCCCAGCCCGGCCAGCGCCTGGCCGCGGCCGGTATGCCCATCGGCCAGATGGGGTGCCAGGCGAAGGGCCGTCTCGAAGGCGGCCAGCGCAGCAGCGTGTTCGTTCTGCCGGAGCAGCGTGTGGCCCATGCCGGCATGGGCCGGCGCATAGGTCGGGTCCAGCGCCACCGCCCGACGCGCGACCGAGGCGGCCTCGGCGAGCCGCCCCATGAAGCGCAAGATGCGTGCCTCCTCGATCAGCCCGTCGCGGTCGTCATCATCCAGGCGCTGCGCGGTGCGCGCCGCCGCCAGCGCCGCGTCGAAGCGGCCCAGCTCGCGCAGCAGCACGGCCGAGGAGAGATGCGCCCAGGGCGAGAGCGGATCGAGCGCCAGCCCTTGCGCCTGGGCGGCCAGCGCGCCCTCGCGGTCGCCCATGGCCCGCAGCGCGATCGCCCGGCCGTAATGCGCCGAGGCGCGCGGGGGTCCCTGCTCCATCACCAGGTCCAGCAGCTCCAGCGCACGCGCCGCATGGCCCGAGCGCACGAGGGAGCGCGCGAAGAGGAAGTTGATCGTCGCCACCGCATCCGCATCCACCGCGCGGCGGCGGAGCAGCAGAAGCCGGTCGCGGATCTCCTCCTCCTCGGCGTCCATCTCGGCGATGTGCCAGGCGTAGAGGCGCGGGGCGACGACGCGCCAGACCTCGGGTGCGGCACGCAGCAGCAGCTGGTCCGCGCCATCGGCCGTGGGGCCCTCCACATCGGCGATGACGCCGTGGCCGGCGAGGCGCAGGCGCAGGCGCATCTGGTCGCCGCTCACGATGATCTCGCCCGAGAGCTTCCGTTCGGGCCAGCCCAGCAGGTTGCGCACCAGGCCCGCCAGCCCGCGCAGCGAGAGGCCGGCGGCGGGGATGTTCAGGTCGGGCTCGGCGCTTTCCAGCTCGGCGCTCGGTCGATGCATCGTCTCGGTGCGGACGGCGTTCGCGGTGGCGTTGATCGCATCCAGAAGCCGGTGCGCCGCCACCGCGCCGGTGAGCCCGGTGTCCGAGAGCGAGGATGGGACGGCGATCTCCGCGATCTCGATGGGATGCCGCGCCGCCTCGCGCAGCACCATG
Source organism: Acetobacteraceae bacterium (assembly GCA_027488195.1). Classification (GTDB taxonomy): domain Bacteria; phylum Pseudomonadota; class Alphaproteobacteria; order Acetobacterales; family Acetobacteraceae; genus Roseococcus. Next base: position 34,720 of record JAIYCD010000230.1, read on the forward strand.
AAGATGGCCAGCACGGCGAGGATGAGCGGCAGCGTGCCGAGCATCAGGCGCTGGCTGAATTCCCAGGCCGCCTTGCCGCGCTCCCAGCCGCGGCGGATCAGGCCGGGCGGGCGGGTCTCGGCGGTGGGCGTTTCATCGGCGTCCATCCACGCAGGAAAGCCCGCTAGGTCGCCACCCGCAAGCGCCCGCGCCGCGCCCATTGCACCGCGAGCAGCACCACGCCGATGCCCAGCCCCACCCAATGCGGGGCGGGGATGGCATCCGCCGCCACCGCTTCGAGGATGGCGGGGAAGACCATCAGCAGGCCGGCGATGGCCATCAGCCAGCGCTCCGCCGCCTTCATCACCGTGATGGCGTAGCCCTGGCAGGCGGAGGAGAGGGCGGCAAGGCCGAGGGTGGCGAAGAAGACCTGCTCCACCACATCCATCCAGTCCATGCCGGGCAGCATGTTCAGCAGCAGCCCCACGCCTTGCGGATCGGTCACGAAGACGAAGGGGAGCACGAAGGCGGGCAGGGTGTATTTCCAGGCCATCAGCGTGGTGCGGTAGGGGCCCGCGCCCGTGATCGCGGCGGCGGCGAAGGGCGAGAGTGCCGTGGGCGGCGAGACCTCGCTCAGCACCGCGTAGTAGAAGACGAACATGTGGGCGGCGTAGTCCGGCACGCCGAGCTTCATCAGCGCGGGCGCGGCCACGACGGCGCAGATGATGTAGCTGGCGGTGACCGGCACCGCGAGGCCGACGACCCAGACGATCAGCGCCGTATAGATCGCCGTGATGATGAGGCTGCCGCCCGCCGCCTGGATCGCGATGTCGGAGAATTTCAGCCCGAGGCCGGTCAGCGTGATGCAGCCCACGATGATGCCCGCGCAGGCGCAGGTGGCCGCAATGCCGATCGCCTGCTCGGAGCCCGCCGCCAGGGTGCGGATCAGCTTCACGGGATAGAGCGCATGCTCGCGCGAGAGGAAGGAGAGCGCGACCGCGAGGCCCATGGCGTAGAGCACGGAGAGCGTCGCCGAATAGCCGAGCGCCATGAAGAAGATGATCGCGATGAGGCTGGTGAAGTGATACCAGCCGCGCTTGAACATGGCGCCCACGCGCTCGACCTGGATCGGCACATCGTCCTTGCCGCCGCCCGCGGCCCGGATGCGGCGCTGGTCCAGCTCCACCATGAAGAGCAGCGAGGCGTAGTAGAGGACGGTCGGGATCGCCGCCATCAGCAGCACGTCGAGGTAGGAGATCTTCAGGTATTCGGCGATGAGGAAGGCAGCCGCCCCCATGATGGGGGGGGAGATGATGGCACCCAGCCCGCCCGCCGCGAGCAGCCCGCCCGCATCATGCGGCGTGTAGCCCACGCGCTTCATCATGGGCCAGGCGACGGTGCCGATGGTGACCGTGGTGGCCACGCCCGAGCCCGAGGGCCCGCCCAGCAGGAAGGCCGAGAGAACGACCGTGCGGCCGGCGGAGGAAGGCTTGCCGCCCGTCGCCGCGAAGGAGAAATCCACGAAGAATTTTCCCGCACCCGTGGCGCCGAGAATGGCCCCGTAGATGGTGAACAGGATGATCAGCGTCGCACTCACATCCACCGCCGTGCCGAAGATGCCCTCCAGCGTGATGGAGAGGTGCGGGATCAGCCGCTCGGCGTCGTAGCCGCGATGCGTCCAGGGGGCGGGCAGGTGGTTGCCGAAGAAGGCGTAGAGCAGGAAGGCGATGGCCACCACCGGCATGATCCAGCCGGTGCAGCGCCGCGTGACTTCGAGCACGAGCGCGATCAGCAGCCAGCCGACGACGATGTCCATCGGCTCGGGGAAGATGATGCGGTCCTGCAGATCATCGCCGCCGGAAATCAGGTACCAGGTGACGTAGATACCGGCCGCGATCAGCGCCCAGTCCCAGGGCAGGAAGCGGTCCCGGAAGCGGCGCGCCACGGGAAACAGGAAAAAGCCCAGCACCATGGTGAAGCCGACATGGGCGAAGCGCAGCGTGGTGGTGGGGACGATGCTCCAGGCGGCGTAAAGGTGGAACAGGGACATGGCGAGCGCGAGACCGACCGCCACCACGCCCAGCGCGCCGGTGAAGCGGTTCATGACGCCTTCTTCCGCCTCGATCAGGCGTTCGACGCGGCGGGCGGTTTCGGCGTCCATGTCCGACATGAGTCTAACCCTTGTAAGGGAATTGAGGGGCGCTGCCCCTCAAACTCCCCGGCAGGAACCTCAGGTTCCTGCACCTCCGAATGAATATGGGTGCAGGGAACTGGTTCCCTGCTGGGGGAGTTTGAGGGGGCAAAGCCC
>JAIYCD010000237.1 GCA_027488195.1 Acetobacteraceae bacterium
CCCAGCGCCAGCAGGCCCAGCAGCGCCGCGCCGCCGCGGCCACAGCCGCTGCCGCCGCCGCCGCTGCGGCCGGAACCGCCGCCGCAGCCGCCGCCGCCCAGCCCGCCACCCCGCCGCCGCCTGAACCCATTCCGCCCATCGGCAGCGTCACCGGCCTGCCCATGCCGCGCTTCGCCGCGCTGCGCTCCAATGACGTCAATCTGCGCGTCGGTCCCGACCGGCGCTTCCCGGTGGACTGGCGCTACCAGCGCTCCGACCTGCCGGTGCAGATCATCCGCGAGCATGACCAGTGGCGCCGCATCCGCGACCCGGACGGGGCGGAGGGCTGGCTCGCCGCCTCCAACCTGCAGCCGGGCCGCCGCACCTTTATCGTGCGCGGCGATCCCGCGGCTGAAGTGCCGCTGCGCCGCCGCGCCGAGGATTCCTCCGGCCCTGTCGCGCGCCTCAAGCCCGGCGTGATCGGCCGCATCCGCGGCTGCGAGGCCGGGAGCGACTGGTGCGAGGTGCAGGTGCAGGACCGCCGCGGCTTCATCAAGCGCGGCGAGATCTTCGGCGTCCTGCCGGACGAGGAGATCAAGTAGCGGGCGCGTCCAGCTTCAGCACCTCACCCGCGAGGTAGAGGCTGCCACAGACCAGCACACGCCCGGGCGTTTCTTCAGCCACGAGGCGCGCGAGCGCGGCGCGCACATCCGGCCCCGGCTTCGCCACGCCGCCACTGGCGGCGATGATGTCGTCCACGCCCATCGCCAGATGCTGCCCGGGCTCGGCCACCGCCGTTACGCTGGTGGCGAGCGGCAGGATCGGTGCCATGAAACCCGCCGCCGTCTTGCCCTGCTTCATGCCGATGACGAGGTGCAGCGGCCGGTCCTGGAACTCGGCCAGGGTCGCGGCCAGGGCCTGGCCGGCGCCGGCATTGTGCCCGCCATCCAGCCAGAGCTCCCACGGGGCGGGCGGCGCCAGCCTTCCGCGCAGCCTCTGCATGCGCGCGGGCCACTCGGCCGCCGCCGCGCCCCGGATGATGGCGTCCTCGCTCAGCCAGGCCGGGTTCCACGCGCGGAGTGCCGCGATGGCGATGCCCGCATTGTCCGGCTGGTGCGCGCCCTTGAGGCCAAGCTCGGGCAGGAGGATGCTGCCCTGCCCATCCGTGAAGCGATGTGCCGTGCCCTCGCGCTCCATGCGCCAGGCCGCGCCGCGCGCCAGCAGCGGCGCGCCGAGTTCGGCCGCGCGGGCGGCGATGACCGAGAGCGCGTCATCCTGCTGCCGCCCCGTGGCGCAGGGCACGCCGGGCTTGATGATGCCGGCTTTCTCGAAGGCGATCTTGGCGACGGTGTCGCCCAGGAATTCCATGTGGTCCATGGAGATGCTGGCGATCGCCGTCGCCGCCGGTGCGGCGATCACATTGGTCGCGTCGAACCGCCCGCCCAGGCCCACCTCCAGCACCAGCATGTCCGCCGGCACGCGGCTGAACAGCAGCAGCGCGACCGCCGTGGTGATCTCGAAGACGGTGATGGGGGTCTCGCCATTCACCCGCTCCACCTCCTCCAGCGCGTCGCTCAGCGCATCCTCGGCCACGAGTTCGCCGGCGAGGCGGATGCGCTCATGGAAGCGCACCAGATGGGGCGAGGTGTAGACATGCACGCGCTGCCCGGCCGCCTCGCCGATGGCGCGCAGGAAGGCGCAGGTGCTGCCCTTGCCGTTGGTGCCGGCCACGTGCACCACGGGCGGCAGGTTGCGCTCGGGATGGCCGAGCTTGGCGAGCAGCGCTTCCAGCCGCCCCAGGCTCAGATCGATCAGCTTCGGATGCAGCGCGTGCATCCGGTCGATGATCGCTTCCGAACGGCCCCCAATGGCAGAGTTCATGCGGCTGCCGGCGCTTCCTCGGCGGCGCGCAGCAGGCGGATGACGCGCGCCAGCGTCTCGCGCATCTCGGCGCGCTTCACCACCATGTCGAGGATGCCGTGCTCCAGCAGGTATTCCGCGCGCTGGAAGCCTTCGGGCAGCTTCTCGCGCACCGTCTGCTCGATCACGCGGGCCCCCGCGAAACCGATCAGCGCGCCGGGCTCGGCGATCTGGATGTCGCCCAGCATGGCGAAGCTTGCGGTGACGCCGCCCGTCGTCGGGTCGCACAGCACGACGATGAAGGGCAGGCCCGCATCCTTCACCATCTGCGTCGCGATCACGGTGCGCGGCATCTGCATGAGGCTGACCGCGCCCTCCTGCATGCGCGCCCCGCCCGAGCTGGCGAAGACAATGAGGGGAGCGTCCTGCAGCACGGCGAGCCGTGCCGCGGTGACGATGGCCTCGCCCACGCCGGCACCCATCGAGCCCGCCATGAAGGCGAATTCGAAGACGGCGACGACGGCGCGCTGACCCTCGATCTGGCCATGGCCGACCAGCACCGCGTCATCCATGCCGGATTTCGTCTGCGCGTCACGCAGGCGTTCGGAATAGCGGCGCTGGTCGCGGAAGCGCAGCGGATCAGCCGGCGCCTTAGGCAGCTCGATCTTCTGCCAGCCCTCATCCAGCGTGGCGTCGAGCCGCTGCCGGGCCGAGAGGCGCATGTGGTGGCCGCAATGCGTGCAGACGCGGAGGTTCTTCTCCAGATCCGTCTGGAAGATCATCTTCTCGCAGCTCGGGCACTGGTGCCAGAGATTGTCCGGCATCTCGCGCGAGGTGCCGAAGAGCGTCTTGATCTTGGGCAGCGCCCACTCGGAAATCCAGTTCATATTCGTGCCCTCAGACGGCGGGCGGCGGCTCCGCCGCCTTGCCTTCGCGCCGCGAGAGGTGCGGTGGGAGGGGAGGGCGGGCGCGGCGCGCCGGCCGCCCGTAGATGGCATATTTGCCATCGAAGGCAAACATGACGCGGCCGGATGCTCCGGACGCTGCGACGGGATGGAGATGGCGGGCTGTGGGGCTGGGGTCAAGCGGGGCGGGCGGCGGCCGCTTTGGGGCCGGATCCTCCGTGGTCCCACCTGGCCTGGAATGGCGATCTGGGGAGCGGGTTCCAGCACCGCCCCTCAAACTCCCTGATGCACGCCGCCCTTCGCCATGCTAAAGCCTCGCCATGCCGAGAGTGGCGGCCGCCAGGCTGCGAACCCCGGCCCCTGCCAGCCGGCCCTCCCCCCGGGTCGAATCACGGTCCCCCCCGAGCGGGCCAAAATCCAGCGGGCGCGCCGCCGCGCCCCCGAAGCGCCGCCGCAGCCTCGGCGGGCTGCTTTTACGCTTGGCCATCATCCTGCTCATCTGGGGGTTGCTCGCCTTCGGCGCCGTGCTGATCTGGTTCGCCCATGACATGCCGCGCCCCGATGCGGCGCTGACGCATGAGCGCCGCCCCAGCGTCACCCTGCAAACCGCCGAGGGCGGGCCCCTCGGCACCCAGGGCGACCTCTATGGCGAGACGCTGCGCCTGCGCGACCTGCCGGCGCATCTGCCCGCGGCCCTGCTGGCCATCGAGGATCGCCGCTTCCACCAGCATTTCGGCCTGGACGTGATCGGCCTCGCACGCGCCGCCTATGCCAATTGGAATGCGGGCGATGTGGTGCAGGGCGGCTCGACGCTCACGCAGCAGCTGGCCAAGAACCTGTTTCTCAGCCCGGCCCGCAGCACGCGGCGCAAGGTGCAGGAAGCGTTGATGGCGCTCTGGCTCGAGAACCGCTTCACCAAGGACCAGCTGCTCGAGATCTACCTGAACCGGGTCTATCTCGGCGGCGGCGCCTACGGGGTGGATGCGGCCGCACGCCTCTATTTCGGCGTCTCCGCGCGCAGGCTCACCCTGCCGCAATCGGCCATCCTCGCGGGGCTTCCACAGGCGCCCTCGCGCTACAGCCCGCGCGCCAACCCCGATGGCGCCATGGCCCGCGCGCGGGATGTGCTGGCCGCCATGGTCGCCACCGGCGCCATCACGGCCGAGCAGATGGAGCGCGCGGGCCAGGAGATGGCGATCCCGCCGCGCCCCTCGCGCAATGGCGGCTGGTTCGCCGACTGGATCTTCGAGGACATCCCCACGGCCTTCCCCGGCAGCGCCGACCTCGTCATCCGCACCACGCTCGACCCGCGCTGGCAGAACGCGGTGGAAACCCGCCTCGCCGCCCTGCTCGACCAGGCGGGGCGCGAGGCGAAGGTGGGGCAGGGCGCCGTCGTGGTGCTCGATGCCAATACCGGCGCGGTGCGCGCCATGGCCGGCGGGCGCGACTTCCGCCGCAGCCCCTTCAACCGCGCCACCAATGCCCGCCGCCAGCCCGGCTCCACCTTCAAGGCCATGGTGTATCTGGCCGCGCTGGAACATGGCGCCACGCCCTTCGACCAGGTGGCGGACGGGCCGCTCACCATGGGCCGCTGGTCGCCCTCCAACGGGCATTGGCGCACGCGCGGCTCCGTCACGCTGGATGAGGCTTTCGCGCATTCGGTCAACACGGCCGCCGTGCGCGTCATGCAGATGGGCGGCGGGCCGCGCGGTGTCGCCGATGTGGCGATGCGCCTCGGCGTCCAGGGGCGCTTCCCGCGTGACGCCTCGATCGCGCTCGGCACGGGCGAGGTGACGCTGATCGACCTCGCCGCTGGCTATGCCGCGATGGTCAATGGCGGGCGGCGCATCACTCCCTATGGCATGCAGCGCGTGGAGGCCGAGGGCCGCGCCATCGCCGCACCCCGGACCGAGCCCGCCCAGGTCATCAGCGCCGAGGCGGCCGAGCGCATGCGCAACATGATGGTGAGCGTGGTGCGCGGCGGCACCGGCCGCGCCGCCGCCATCCCGGGCCTCGTCACCGGCGGCAAGACCGGCACCACGCAGGATTACCGCGACGCCTGGTTCATGGGCTTCGTGCAGATGCCCACGGGTCCGCTGGTGATCGGCGTCTGGCTCGGCAATGACGACAATACGGGCATGGATGATGTGCGCGGCGGCACGCTGCCGGCGCGGCTGTTCCGCGAGATCATCGAGGCGGCGCGGACGCCCTGAGGAGAAAAGAGGCCTCCGGCGGCTGGGGCCGGGGGCCCCAGACCCCATTCCATTGACGGGGTCTGGGGCCAATGGCCCCAGCCGCCGGAGGCCCTTTTACTTCCGCAACTCCATCTGGATCGGCCCCTCGCGCTCACCGCGCGCGAACTGGTCCACCATGGCATTGCCGGTGTCGCCCAGATGCTCGGCGCTCCCGGTCCAGATGATCCGCCCCTTGTGGATCATCGCGGCGTCATCGCCGATGCGGCGCGCGCTCGCCATGTCATGCGTGATGGAGAAGGCGGTGGCGCCCAGCCGCTCCACGCAATCCACGATCAACCCGTCGATCACCGCACCCATGATGGGATCGAGGCCGGTGGTGGGCTCGTCGAAGAAGATGATGTCCGGCTCGGAGGCCACGGCGCGGGCCAGGGCCACGCGCTTCTGCATGCCACCCGAAAGCTCGGAAGGCGAGAGGTCGCCCACGCTCGCGGCGAGGCCCACCTGCGCCAGCACCTCGGCCGCCTTGTCACGCGCGGCGGCACGCGTGATGCGCTTCTGCGCCAGCAGCTTGAAGCAGACATTCTCCCAGACGGGCAGGCTGTCGAAGAGCGCGCCATTCTGGAACAGCATGCCGATGCGGTCGCGCAGCGCCGTGCGGTCCCGGCGGGAAAGCTTGGACACATCCTGCCCATCCACCTCGATCAGCCCTTCATCGGGCGTGATGAGGCCGAGGATGCACTTGATGGTGACCGACTTGCCGGAGCCCGAGCCGCCCAGCAGCACCATGGAATGGCCGGCCCGCACATCGAGGTCCACGCCATCCAGCACGCGCTTCGGCCCGAAGGATTTGGTCAACCCGCGCAGGCGGATCTTGATGGCGGGAGTGCTCATCGGCTGAAAAACGCCTCGGTGATCACATAATCCAGCGCGAGGATGAGGATGGAGGAGGCCACCACCGCCGCCGTCGTCGCCTGGCCCACGCCCTGCGCGCCGCCCTTGCTGTTGTAGCCGCACCAGCTGCCCATCAGCGCGATGACGAAGCCGAACACGGCGGCCTTCACCAGCCCGCTGACCACATCCATCACCTCCAGCACGTCCCAGGTGTTGTCGAGATAGGTCTGCGCCACGAAGCCGAGCTTCACCGTGCCGATCAGGAAGCCGCCCAGCACGCCCAGGATATTGGCCACGATCACCAGGAGCGGCATGGCGAGCGTGGCTGCCAGCAGGCGGGGCGCCACGAGATACTTCATCGGGTCGGTGGAGAGCGTGGTCAGCGCATCCACCTGGTCGGTCACGCGCATCGTGCCGATCTCGGCCGCCATGGCCGCGCCGATCCGGCCCGCCACCATGAGTGCGGCCAGCACCGGCCCCAATTCCCGCGTGACGGAGAGGACGACGACGCTCGCGATGGCGCTTTCGGCATTGAAGCGCGAGAAGCCGGTGAAGCTCTGCAGCGCGAGCACCATGCCGGTGAAGAGCGCGGTCAGCGCCACCACGGGCAACGAGAAATAGGCGATCTCGACGAAGTGCCGCCAGAACTGCCGGAACTGGAAGGGCGGGCGCACCAGATGCGAGACGCCGATGCCCGCGAAGATCGCGACATCGCCGAGGGTGCGGCAGGCGCCGATCAGGCCCCGCCCGAACAGCGCGAGCATGTCGAGGAAGCGGTTCATGCCGGGGTGTAGTCCCGGCGGAAGCGACGGCCAAGCGAGGTCAGCAGCTCATAGCCGATCGTCCCCGCCATGCCCGCCACCGTGTCGGCATCCTGGCCCGGGCCGATGATCTCGATCCAGCGGCCCGGCTTCACCCCGCGAATGCCGGTGACGTCGAAGGTCATCAAATCCATCGAGACGCGGCCCACCATTGGAAATTCCTGCCCCTGGTAGCGCCCCTGGAGCTTGCCTTCCAGCGCGCGCGGCAGCCCATCGGCATAGCCGATGCCGATGGTGGCGATGCGGCTCGGCCTTGTCGCGAGCCAGGCGCCGCCATAGCCGACCGTCTGCCCGGCGGGAATATCGCGCAATTGCAGGATCTGGCCGCTGAGGGTGAAGACCGGCTCCATGGGGTTGGCGTGGCCCGGTGTCGGGTTCAGGCCGTAGAGGGCGGCGCCCGGCCGCGCCAGGTCGCTGCCGAAGCGCGGGCCGAGGAAGATGCCCGACGAATTGGCGATGCTCCGGCGCGCCCGCGGCAGGCCGAGGCAGGCCTCGTTGAAGCGGGCCAGTTGGGCGACATTCATCGGGTGCTGCGGCTCCTCGGCCGCGGCCAGATGCGTCATGACGTAGAGGATTTCGAGGCGCTCCAGCGGCGCAGGATCGGCGGCCAGCGCCTCCAGCTCACTGAGCGGGAGGCCGAGGCGCGACATGCCGCTATCCACATGCAGGATCACCTGGCCGGAATGGCCCTCGAACTGCTCGACGCTGTTCAGCACCGGCGTCAGTCCCTTGTGGCGGCCGGCGCGGAAGCCGCCCAGCACCGCGATCATCGGGCCCTCGCCGAGGGCGCCGCGCAGGGCCTCGCCCTCCTCGACGGTCGCCACGAAGAAATGGCGGCAGCCGGCATCGCGCAGCGCCGTGGCGATGGGAGCGGCGCCCAGGCCATAGGCATCCGCCTTGAGCACGGCCGCGACCGCGCCGCTCGCATGGGTCTCGCAGAGCCGGCGCCAGTTCCGCACCACCGCGCCGCAATCAATGGTCAGGAGGCCATGGGGCATTCAGTCGCCATAGCTTTGCTCATGCGTGGTGTCGAGGTCGCCGAAGCGGGTGAACTCGGCCTCGAAAAACAGCGGGATGGTCCCGGTGGGGCCATGGCGTTGCTTGGCGATGATAAGGTCCGCCTTGCTGTGGGCGCGTTCCATGTCCTGCTGCCAGCGGGTCATGGCGTCCTGGAACTTGGCGTCGTCGGGGTAGTTGGTGATCTTCGGTTCTTTTTGTTTCAAATAGTATTCGTCACGGTAGATGAACGAGACGCTATCCGCATCCTGCTCGATCGAGCCGGATTCACGCAGGTCGCTCAGCTGCGGCCGCTTGTCCTCGCGCTGCTCGACCGCGCGCGAGAGCTGGGAGAGCGCCATGACCGGGATGGAAAGCTCCTTCGCGATGGCCTTCAGCCCCTGGGTGATCATGCTGATCTCCAGCACGCGGGATTCCGGCCTGGTGCCGGCGGCGGGCCGCATGAGCTGGAGGTAGTCCACCACCAGGAAGCGCAGCCCCTTGGTGCGCTGGATGCGCCGGCAGCGCGTGCGCAAGGCCGAGAGCGTGATGGCCGGCGTGTCATCGATCAGGATCGGCAGTTGCGACAATTCCCGGCTGACGCCGACGAAATGATCGAATTCGCGCTGGCTGATCTCGCCGCGCCGGATGCGGTCGCCCTGGATGCGGCTGGCCTCCGAGAGCAGGCGGTTGGCGAGCTGGTCGGCACTCATTTCCAGCGAGAAGATCGCAACCTGGCCGGGCTTGCCGCCCGTCTCCTCCGCCTCGCGCAGCAGGGCCTTGGCCGCGCCGAAGGCGATCTTGGTGGCGAGCGCGGTCTTTCCCATGCCGGGGCGCCCGGCCAGGATCATCAGGTCGGAATCATGCAGCCCACCCATCTTGGCATCGAGGTCGCGCAGGCCGGTCGAAAGGCCGGAGACGCCGCCGCCATTCTCCTTCGCCTTGGCCGCGACCTCGACGGCGCGGATCAGCGCGCGCTCGAAGCTGATGGCGCCGCCCTCGCTCGCCTTCTCGGTCGCCAGGTCAAACAGCTGCTGCTCCGCCGCCTCGATCTGGTGCTTGCCTTCCAGCTCAGGCTCGGCGCCGAAGGCCCGGTTCACCACCTGCTCGCCCAGGTCGATCAGCTGGCGGCGGATATAGCAGTCATGGATCAGCTTGCCGTATTCGCCGGCATTGACGATGCCGACCATGGCCCCCAGCAATTGCGCCAGATAGGCGGGGCCGCCCACCTCGGCCAATTCGCCGGTGTGCTCGAATTCGTGGCGCAGCGTGACGGCATCGGCCAGCTGGCCATTCTCCACCCGGCGGCGGATGGCGCTGTAGATCCGGCCATGGATGGCATCGGCGAAATGCTCCGCCTCCAGGAATTCGCTGACCCGCTCATAGGCCTTGTTGTTGGCGAGAAGCGCGCCCAGCAGGGCCTGTTCCGCCTCCAGGCTGGCGGGCGGCAGGCGGGAGCCGAGGCCGAAAAGCCCGCGATCATCCGGTGGCGGTGGGATGCTGTTCATGTGCCTTCACCCTACTCCCCGGGACCGCTGGCCGCCATGGCCAAGCCCTGTGGATAACGGGCGTAACTCTCCCCCCAGCACCTTGCGGCAACGCGGAACCTTGGCCCGCGTTGGACCGGCATCACCACGAACGGGAGACCACCATGACCCGCCGGTCAGCGCCGTGGCCTCGGTGGAAG
>JAIYCD010000192.1 GCA_027488195.1 Acetobacteraceae bacterium
CTGAGGGCACAAAAAAAGCGCTTGATGGCCAAAGGGCCCGGCACGCATTCGCGTGCCGGGCCCTTTGGCCATCAAGCGCGAAGCCACCCTGGCCGTTGGTATATGCATCCTCCCAAGGCCTGCCATAAGCAGGTGGGCACCAGGTAGTCGGACCACGGCCCGACCAGCGCCAGTTCCCGGGAGATGCGTATTGGCCCTGGGGATGTCTTACCGGACGCACCGGGCAGCCTCGCCCCGGGAAGGTAGGCGCGGGCGCTCCGGAAAGCAAGGAATAGCGATGCCGGATGGCTGGCGCGGGGGCGCGGATCGGCGCATGGAGGGGACATCAAAACGAAATCAAAATGATTGCGCCGCCCGCAGCCCATGCCGATTGTTGAGACCTCGCCCGACCCCGCCGGTACGGCGGAAGATGTCCCGCTGGGCGCCTCGCTGCTCGGCATGGCCGATGTCGCGTCGGCCTGGGGGCGGAGCCGGGCGGCGCTCGTGCTGCGGGCGGCGGGCGAGGCGATGTTGTCGGAGCGCCGGCAGCCCATGCCGACCTTGCACCGTCTGGCCTATGTCAGCCGCGCCACGGCGGCGAGCAGGGCAGAGGCGGAGGACCACCTGGCCGACATCCTCGCCGTCGCGCGGCGGCACAATGAGGAGGTGGGCCTGACGGGCGCGCTGCTGCACAGCCGCCGCTGGTTCGCGCAGGTGCTCGAGGGAGAGCCTGGCGCGCTGGAAGTGCTCTATGCCCGCATCGCGCGCGACCCGCGCCATCGCGACGTCACGCTGCTGGCGCTGCATCCGGCCGCGCGGCGCGCTTTTCCGGGATGGTCCATGCTGCATGCGGGCCAGGCGCCGGAGCGGCTGATGCGCCGGGCCATGGCGGCCCTGGGCGACAAGGCGGCGTGCAGCGCCGTGCTGCGGGACCTGATGGCGACGCTGCGGCTGCGCGCCGCCTGAGCCTGGCGGCTCAGGGCTTCTCGATGGCGCTCGCGATGCCCTCGATCCGCTCGGCGATGCGCGAGAGGCGTTCGGCCAGGCGGGGGTCGGTGGCGGGAGCGAGGGCGGGGGCGGTGGCGCCCTGGCCGCGCAGCCGGACGAGGTCGATCCGCAGGTCATTCGCCTCATCGGCGAAGAGCAGCGCCACGTGCAGCAGCATGCGCGATTCGCTGAACTGCCCGCCCATGGAGCGGATCACGCGGACCTTCTCCTCCAGCTGGGCGACGAGGTCCTGGACGTGCTGTTCCTCGCCATCCTTGCAGCCGATGGTGTGGCTGTAGCCGTTCACGCGAATATTGACCTGGCCCATCGGCGTCCTCCTCACAACTCGGCGCTGGAATCGTCGCCCACCAGGGCGCGCAGCCGGCCCAGCGCCTCGTCGAGCCGGGCGGAAAGCGCCTCGATGTCGGCGCGGGAGACCGTATCCGGGGGAGTGGCGGCGCGGGCCTCGGCGAAGGCGGCCTCGCGCGCTTCGCGGATCGAGGCCTCGCGTGCGGCGTGCAGCTGTCTTTCGCGGGCTTCCAGGGCGTCCGCCAGCCGCTCGAGGGCCGCTTCCAGCCGGTCCGCGGCGAGAAGGGTGATGTCGTTCGCGTCCAAGGCCTGCTCCGGGGTGCTGGACGTGCCAGCGCTGCGCATGGGAAAGCGTTCGCATGCAGCCGGTTCAGGGTCAACCGCGGGGCGTCATCGTGCGGGGAGCGCGTGCAGTGATCGTGCGGGGAGCGCGTGCAGTGATCGTGCGGGGAGCGCGTGCAGTGATCGTGCGGGGAGCGCGTGGCGTGATCGTGCGGGGAGCGCGTGCCGTGATCGTGCATGGCGCCGAGGATGTGGCGCTCACGCTCGCGCTGGCGGGCGCGCGTCCGGTGGCGCTGCTCTCCGCGCCGGGGGTGGCGGGCTATCTGGGGGTGACGGGCTTCGCCGCGCTCTTCGCGCCGCATGCGGCGCTGCGGCTGGCGATCCTCGATGCCGCGGATGCGCCGGGCCATGCGCTGGAGGCGCTGCGCGCGGGCTTCCCGCAGGTGGTGCTCGACCCGCGGCTTGCGGGTTTCGCGGCGCTGGCGGCCTTGGCCGAGGGGATGGGGGCGAAGCTGCTGCCGGCACCGCCGCCCGCGCTCGACCTGGCCCGGGTGGATTTACGCAAGCCGCAGGGCCAGGCCCATCTGGCACGCTGGCTCGATCTGCCCTAGACCACCGCGAAATTCCGACTCGATGAAAGGAAGCGCCCGATGCGGCTCACGCGCAAGGTCAAGGACATCCTCTCCTGGTACGAGAGCGATAACCCCGGCACCAAGGGCAACATCGCCCGCATCCTGATGACCGGCAAGCTGGCCGGCACGGGCCGCATGGTGATCCTGCCGGTGGACCAGGGCTTCGAGCACGGCCCGGCCCGCAGCTTCGCCCCCAACCCGGACGCCTATGATCCGCGCTACCATTTCGAGCTGGCGATCGAGGCCGGGCTGAACGCCTATGCCGCGCCGCTGGGGCCGATGGAGGCCGCCGCCGCGTCCTATGCCGGCTGCATCCCGACCATCCTGAAGGTGAACAGCAGCAACAGCCTGTCCACCACCAAGGACCAGGCCGTGACGGCGACCGTGGGCGATGCCCTGCGCCTCGGTTGCTCGGCCATCGGCTTCACCATCTATCCGGGCTCGGAATACCAGTTCGAGATGATGGAGGAGCTGCGCGAGCTTTCCGCCGAGGCGAAGTCGGTCGGCCTCGCCGGCGTCACCTGGTCCTATCCGCGTGGCACGATGCTGGACAAGGTGGGC
>JAIYCD010000052.1 GCA_027488195.1 Acetobacteraceae bacterium
ACGGTGCATGCCCAGGTGCTGGACCAGATCATGGTGGTCAACCTGCGCGACGCGGCCCAAAGCTGGGACCTGGAGCCCGATGGCAGCTGGCGCCGCCGCACGCCCGATCCGCGCCAATTCTCGGCGCATGAGTATTTCATGACCAACCCCTCCCTCTCCGGCCGGGGCAGCGCGCTCCATGCGCCCGCCGCGCGCACGCCGGCCCGCCGGCCGAAGACGGACCGACTGCACCAGGATTGATGTGATGGCGACTTCGCCCCAGCACCCGCCGCGTTTCGGCGTGGTGGATCTCGGCTCCAACTCCGTTCGCCTCGTGGTCTATCAGGGCCTGCTGCGGAACCCGCATGCCATCTTCAATGAGAAGGCGGTGCTGGGTCTCGGCCGCGGCCTGCACAGCACGGGCCTCTTGAACGAGGAAGCGGCGGCGCAGACGCTGACCGTGCTCGGCCGCTACCACGCGCTGGCCCGCGGCATGGGCGCCGATCCGGTGGAGGTGCTGGCCACCGCCGCCGTGCGCGATGCCACCAACGGCGCGGCCTTCATGGCGGGGCTCCGCGAAGTGATGCCGGGTGCCCGCATCACCATCCTCTCGGGTGATGAGGAGGCGCGCTTCTCGGCCGAGGGGCTGCTGCTCGGCGTGCCCCAGGCCGATGGCGTGCTGGGGGATCTCGGCGGGGGCTCGCTCGAACTCGTGCGCCTCGTGCAGGGGCGCATCATGGAGACGGCTTCCCTGCCGCTCGGCACCATCCGGCTCGCCGACCGCGCGGAGGGCGATATCGGTCGCGCCCGCAGCATCGCGGAGGCGGAACTCAAGCTCGTGCCCTGGCTGGGGGCGACGCCCGTGAAGGATTTGTTCCTGGTGGGTGGCACCTTCCGGGCCATGGCGCGCATCCATATCGCGCAGACCGGCTATCCGCTCTCCATCGTCCATCACTACGCGATCCGGCGCGAAGAAGCGCGCGACCTGGCCGGCGTGGTGATGAACGCGCCGCGCAAATCGCTGGAGCGCATGCCCGCCGCCCCCACCAAGCGCGTGGGAGACCTGCCCTTCGCCGCGGTCGTGATGCGCCGGCTGCTGCGCGCCTCGGGTGCCGCGCGCGTCGTCTTCTCGGCCAATGGGCTGCGCGAGGGCTGGTATGGCCGCCGCCTGCACGCGGCCGAGCGCGGGCGGGACCCGCTGCTGGCCGCCGCCCAGGAAATCGGCATGCGCCTCGGCCGCGATGGCGGCCTGCCCCCCGCCTTGCTCCGCTGGACCGAGCCGCTGGTGGAGGAAGGCGACTCCGAGCCGATGCTCCGCATCGCCGCCTGCTGGATCAGCGACAGCGGCGCGCTGGATCACCCCGAATACCGCGCCGAACAGGCCTTCTTCCGCCTGCTGCGCCTGCATGGCGTGGGCCTCGACCACCACGCCCGCGCCTTCCTCGCCCTCGTGGCCGCACTGCGCTACGAGGCCGACCCGACGGTGCCCTATCTGGAGCCGGCACGGCTGCTGCTCTCGGCCGCATCGGTGCGGCGGGCGGAGGTCCTGGGGGCGGCGCTGCGCCTCGCCTACACGCTCTCCGGCGGCGTGCCGAGCCTCTTGGATGCGACGCAGCTTGAACGGCGCGGGCGGCGACTGACGCTGAAGCTCGAACAGGGGGCGGGCGTCTTCGCGGGCGAGAGCGTGCTGCGCCGGCTGGAGGCGCTGGCCCTGACGCTGGGGCTGGACCCGGCCCGCGAAGTCGCCTGACCGGTCATGCCGCGTCGGATCGAGGCCCTGCCTGGCCCCTTCACCTTCGAGCCCGCGCGCACGGCCACCCTCGTCATCGACATGCAGCGCGACTTCCTGGAGGCGGGCGGCTTCGGCGCCGCACTCGGCAATGACGTCACGCAGCTGCACGCAGCCATCGCCCCCTGCGCCGCCCTTCTCGCCGCCAGCCGCGGGGCCGGGCTGCTGATCCTCCACACACGGGAGGGGCACCGCCCGGACCTCAGCGATTGCCCACCCGCGAAACTCACCCGCAGCCCACCGGGACGGCGCATCGGCGATAACGGCCCCATGGGCCGCATCCTGGTGCGCGGCGAGGCCGGCCACGACATCATCCCCGAACTGGCTCCGCTTCCCGGCGAGGTCGTGCTCGACAAGCCCGGCAAGGGCGCCTTCTGGGCGACGGACCTGGAAAACATCCTGCGCAATCGCGGCATCGAGGCGCTGCTGGTGGCCGGCGTCACCACCGAGGTCTGCGTCAGCACCACGGTGCGCGAGGCCAATGATCGCGGCTTTCGCTGCGCCGTCATCGGCGATGCCTGCGGCTCCTACTTCCCGGAATTCCACGCGGCGGCGCTCGCCATGATCCACGCCCAGGGGGGGATCTTCGGCTGGGTCGCGACGTCGCACGCCGCCACGGCCGCCCTTCGGCAAGGCGAAGGCTAAGGCCGGAAGATCGCCAGCAGCACCGTCAGCGTGAGCAGCGAGAGCAAGGTCGAGACCAGCACCGAGGCGCCGGACGCCTCCGTCCCCACCGCATAGCGGCGCGCCAGCAGGAAGGCGTTCGCGCCGGTCGGCAACGCCGCCGTCACCGTCGCCACCGCGATCTCGAGTTCGGAGAGCCCCATCAGCGAGGTGATGGCCCAGACCAGAACCGGCAGCGCCACGAGCTTCAGCGTCACGGTCACCGACATCTGCCGCCAGGCCGACCGCGCATCGAAGCCATGCAGGCTGCCGCCCAGGCAGAACAGCGCCACGGGCGGCGAGGCCGCGCCCAGCAATTCCAGCGTGCGCCGCGCCGCCCCCGGCACGGGCAGGTGCAAGGCACTCCAGAGCATGGCGAGGATCACCGCCATCACCACCGGATTGCGCGCCACCCCCGCCAGCGTCGTCTTGAGCAGGCGCCACGGCGCCGCGCGCTGGTTCTGCCCGATCTCGGCCACCACGGTCGCGGCCCCCAGCAGCACCATGGAATGCAGCGCCAGGATGGTGAGCAGGATGGAGAGGCCCTGTGGGCCGAAGGCGGCGAGGATGAGCGGTATGCCCATCATCACCGTGTTGCCGTAGCTGACATCGAGCGCCAGCATCCCGCCCGCGGCCAGGCCCATCCCCGCGCGCCGCGCGCCCCAGAGCACCGCCGCATAAAGCAGCCCGGCCGCCGCGAAATAGGCGAGTGCGGCCGCCCCGCCCCCCTGATGCCCCGCCGTGCCGCTGGCAAACAGCAGCGCGGGCGCCGCCAGCGAGAAGGCGAAGATGTTGAGGCCCTTGAATCCCGCCGCATCCACGATGCCGCGCGCGGCGCAGAAATACCCGGCCGCGATGATGGCGAAGATCGGCGCCACCACCTCGATCAGGACGAGGAAGGCGTCCCTCACGCGCCCAGCAGCTTGGCAGCGAAGCCCGGCAGCCAGGGCTGGCGGCTGCGATGGGTGCGCGCCGCATGCAGGATGGCGCGCACAGCGGCCACCGTCGCCGCGAAATCCTCGTTCACCAGCACATGGTCGAACTCGTCCCAATGGGAGAGCTCGGTGCGGGCGGCCTTCATGCGCTTCGCGATCTCCGCATCGCTGTCCTGGTTGCGGCCGCGCAGGCGGCGCTCCAACTCCTCGATGGAGGGCGGCAGCAGGAAGATGCCCACCACATCCTGCGCCATCTTCGCGCGCAATTGCCGATGGCCCTGCCATTCGATGTCGAAGAGCACATCGCGCCCGGCACTCAGCGCCGCCTCCACCGCCGCGCGCGGCGTGCCGTAGGAACGGCCGAGGAAGCTCGCATGCTCCAGCAGCTCATCGGCGGCGACCATGGCCGCGAATTGCTCGGGCGTGCGGAAGAAATAATGCACGCCCTCCTCCTCGCCCGGGCGCGGCGCGCGGGTGGTGGCGCTGACCGAGAGCGAGAGTTCCGGCTCCGTCTTCAGCAATTCGCGCGAGACGCTGGTCTTGCCGCCACCGGGGGCAGAGGCGAGGACGAGGCAGACCCCGCGACGTGGCGCATCACTCGACATTGGCCGCCTGCTCCCTCAGCCGCTCAATGGCCGCCTTCAGCTCCAGCCCGATCCGCGTCAGCGCCACGCTGGCTGATTTGCTGCACAGCGTATTCGCCTCGCGCACGAATTCCTGCACGAGGAAGTCGAGCTTGCGCCCCGCGCCCTCGCCTTCCGCCACCAGCGCCCGCGCGGCGGCAAGATGCGCGCCCAGCCGGTCCAGCTCCTCGCGCACGTCGGATTTGGCGGCCAGCAGCGCCACTTCCTGAGCGAGACGATCCTCCGGGAAGCGACGGCTGCCCGCCTCGCCCAGCAGGGCGTTCAGGCTGTCCATCAGCTTCGCGCGCTGCGCCTCGGGCTGGGTCGCGGCCTCGATCGCCGCGGCCGCGCACAGGGCCGCGATCTCGTCGAGCAGCGCGGTCAGGATGCCGGCAAGCCGCGCCCCTTCCGCCGCGCGCGAATTCCACAGCGCCGTGAGCGCGCGCTGGAAGGCGGCGAGCAATGCCAGGCGCCGCGCTTCCTCCTCCGCCTCGCTCGGCTCGGGCTGCTCGGCGCGGAAGATGCCGGGCAGGCCCAGCAGCGCCTCGGCGCGGGGCGGCTCGGCGCCCAGCCGCTTGGCAAGCGCCTGGGCCATCTCCACCATGCGGTCCAGCGCAGCCATGTCCGGGGCCAGCGGCGCGCGGCCTTCCTGCTTCAGCATCAGGCCGATCTGCACATTGCCGCGCTTGAAGCGCTTGGCCGCCGCCTCGCGCGCCGGGCCTTCCAGCGCGTCGAGGCCCGGCGGCAGGCGGAAGCGCAATTCGAGCCCGCGCCCATTCACCGATTTCATCTCCCAGGCGAAGGCTGTGCCGTCGGCCAGGGCGCCGGCCTCGCGCGCGAAGCCCGTCATGCTGCAAAGGCGCTGTGTCATACGCGCTTGTCCTCCGCGCGGCGCGGCCTGTCCAGGGAGCGTCACCCCTCCGGCAACAATCCCCACCGCCCGGCCAGCAGCACCATCGCCTCCATCATCATGTGCCCGCAGAGATGCGCGGCCATGCCCTGCACGTCATGCGCCGGGCTCACCGTGTTGAAATCCATCGCCACGATGTTGAGGCCCCAGAGGCTGCGCATCAGCTCGATCCCCTCGCGCGCCGTGAGCCCGCCCCAGGAAGGTGTCGCCACACCCGGCGCCACCGATGGGTCGAACACGTCCATGTCCCAGCAAAGATAGAGCGGCCGGTCGCCCACCACTTCGCGGAACTCGGTCATCGCCTGCGCCGTGCCGCGGCGGATGAGGTCCTCGGTCGTCAGCACGCGGAAGCCGAGCTTGTCCGCGTGCTTCAGCACGCCACGCACGCCGGTGAAGCCGCGAATGCCGACATGCCAGGTGGAATTCGCATCCACCAGCCCTTCCTCGGCCGCGTGGGTGAACTGGTTGGAGGCGTCGAAAGGGTCGTTCGGGTTGTAGGGATAGGCGTCGGTGTGGCTGTCCACATGCAGCGCGACCAGGCCTGGGTGATACCTTGCTGCCGCGCGCATCAAGGGCAGTGAAACCGACCCATCGCCGCCAATGCCGATGGGCACCGCCCCCGCCTTCAGGACCGCATCCGCCGCCGCCTCGATCAGCGGATGCGCGTCGGCGATCTTGCCCGGCGTGATGCCGGCCACATCGCCGCTATCCACCGCGCCCAGCAGCGCCGGAATGTCCACATCGGCCAAGGTGGGATGATGCCGCCGCACCAGGCCCGATTGCGCGCGCACGCTGGCCGGCCCCTCGCGGCTGCCGATGCGAAACGGGTGGATGCCGCAGTCGAACGGCACGCCCAGGATGGCCACGCGATTGCCGGGGCCCGGTGCGCCGGCGGGCATGCCCATGAAGGTCAGCGGCGCGGTGAAGAGGGGCGCATCGCCCATGGATAGGACCTCTGCCAAAGTTCCGGACAAGTCTTGTGCATCGCGGGATGGTCGGTCAATCTCGCCGGGTCAGCAGGAGAGCCGCCGTGAGTTTCGAGACCAGCCGCCGTTCCCTTCTTCTCGCCGCCGGCCTCGGCTTGCCAGCCGGATTGGCCAGCGCGCAGTCGCTCGATGTCATCCGCCAGCGCGGCACCTTGCGCATCGTGACCACCTCCGCCTCGCCGCCGCATGGCTTTCTTGACCCGACCACGAACACGCTGCGCGGCATCATGTTCGAAGTCGGCGAGTCCGTCGCCCGCCGCATCGGCGTGCGCGCCACCTTCTCTGAAGTGCCCTTCGGCAGCCTGATCGGCGAGATCACCAGCGGCCGCGCCGACCTCATGTCCGCCCCCCTCTTCATCACGCCCGCCCGCGCCGAGGTGCTGGATTTCTCCGTCCCCATCTATGGCTGGGGCGAGGGCTTCGTGACGCGCGCGAACAACACCCGCGCCTACCCGGACCTCAACGCGCTTTCGGGCCAGAATGTCGGCGCGCAGGTCGGCACGGTGCAGTTGGAAATGTTGCGTGCCGTCCCCGGCATCCGCGACGTCCGTACCTATCCCGATGCGCCGACCATGCTGCTGGACCTCCGTGCCGGCCGCATCGACGTGGCGCTGATCGATCCGCCCAGCATCGCCTACCAGCTGCGCGCGCGGCGCCTGACGGACCTCAAGCTCGTTTCGGGCTATACGCCCGTGAACCGTTGGCAGATCGGCATGGCTGTCGCCAAGGGCAACGCGACCCTGTTGGCCGCCGTGAACACGGCGGTCACCGCGCTGAAGGCGGATGGCGAGCTGCTGCGGATCCTCACCACCTGGGACATCCCCGACACGCTGATCCCTTGAGCTGATGGCCGAGCTCTGGGCTGAAATCCTGCTCTACATGCCCGCGCTGCTGCGCGGCGCGGTCTGGACGCTGGCACTCGCCGCCTGTTCCGCGGTGGGCGCCGTCAGCGTCGGCCTGCTGGTCTGCGGGGCGCGCATGTCCGGCGTCACGCTCTTCTCCGCCCCCGCGCGGGGCTTCATCTCGCTGATCCGCGGCACGCCGCTGCTCCTGCAGATCTTCTACATCTATTACGGCCTGCCCGAGCTCGGCATCGTCATGCCAGCCTTCGTGGCGGGCGTGCTGGCGCTCAGCCTCAACTTCGGCGGCTACCTGGCCGAGCTGTTCCGCGGCGGCATCCAGTCGGTGGATCGCGGCCAGCATCAGGCGGCCATGGCGCTCGGCCTCGGCCGGCTGCAGACCTTCGCGCTCGTCATCGCCCCCCAGGCCTTCCGCACCATCCTGCCGGCACTCGGCAATTACGCGACGGTGCTGGTGAAGGAGACCTCGCTCGTCGCCACCATCTCGGTGCTGGAGCTGATGCGCACGGGCGAATTGCTCGCCAGCGCCACCTTCCGCGTGCTGCTGATCTACAGCTTGGTCGCGCTGATCTACTACACGATCTGCACCCTCATCGCCCGCCTCTTCGTGACGGCCGAACGCCGCGCCGCCATCCCCGGCTCGCTGGCCGCCGAGATGATGGGCGGCAGCAAGGATGCGATCCTGGCGCGCAGCCTCTCGACGCGGAGCGCGGCACCCGCCAAATCCCCCTGAAATCTGACGGGGTTTCCCATGGGCATTCTGATCACCGGCGCTTCGGCCGGGCTGGGCGCGGCGTTGGCGCGGGAGAGCGCCGCACCGGGGGTCACGCTGCACATCTCGGCGCGCGACGCGTCTCGGCTGGCCGCCACCGCCGCCGCCTGCGAAGCGAGGGGTGCCACGGTGCATCCCATGGGCGTGGATGTGCGCGACGCCGCCGGCATGGCGGCCTGGATTGCGGGTGCGGGCCGGCTTGATCTCGTCATCGCCAATGCCGGCATCGGCGCCGGCACGGGCGATGGCTTCGAGGACCCGGCGACGGCGCGCGACATCTTCGACACGAATGTCACGGGCGTGCTGAACACCTGCCTGCCCGCCATCACCGCCATGGCCGGACAGCCGCCCGGCGCCGATGGGCTGCGCGGGCGCGTCGCCGTCATCGCCTCCCTCGCCGCCTTCGTGGCCGGCCCGACGGCCCCCGCCTATTGCGCCGGCAAATCCGCCGTGCAGCGCTGGGCCGAGGCGCGCGACGCTACGGAGAGGAAGCGCGGCATCCGCCTGCACGCCATCTGCCCGGGCTTCATCCGCACCGCCATCACGGACCGCAACGCCTTTCCCATGCCCGGGCTGATGGAGCCGGAGGTCGCCGCGCGCCTCACCCTCGCCGGCATCCGCGCGGGACGGCTGCGCGTCGTCTATCCCTGGCCGCTCTACGCGATGAGCCGCATGACCGGGGCGCTGCCACCCGCCTGGCGCAATGCGATGATGATGCGCTTCAAGCCCAAGGCGGCCTGAGCTTGACGCCCCGGCCCCTGCGGCCGATGTGAGCCTCAAGTTTCCGGGAGAACACCATGACCCTGCCCCGCCGCCTTGCCCTCACCCTTCCGGCCCTGGCCCTGCCCGCGCTGGCCCGCGCCCAGCAGGCCCGCCCGATCCGCATCGTCGTCCCCTTCGCCGCCGGGGGTGCCGCCGACAGCGCCACGCGCAGCATCACCCCCCGCATGGCCGAGCGCCTGGGTACGAGCATCGTCGTCGAGAACCGCACCGGCGCCGGTGGCTCGGTGGGCGGCGGCGAGGTGGCGCGCAGCACGCCCGATGGCACGACGCTGCTGATGGACGCCTCCAGCCACATCGTGAACCCGAGCCTGCTGCGCGGCCTGCCCTTCGACTACGCGACGGCCTTCACGCCCATCTCCCTGGTCTGCACCTTCCCGCAGGTGCTGGCCGTGAAGGCCGACCTGCCCGCACGCAACCTGGCCGAGTTCATCGCACTCGCCCGCCGCCAGCCGCTCAACATCGGCACCCAGGGCAATGCGACGGCCGGGCATCTCGGCCTCGCGCAGCTCAACCGGGCCGCGGGCATCGAGACGACGCATGTCCCCTATCGCGGCGGCGCCGATGCGGCGCGGGACCTGGCCGCCGGCACGCTGGATGGCTGCTTCATCACCATGCTCTCCGCCGGGCCGATCGTGGATAGCGGGCGGGCGCGTTTCATCGCCGTCTCTGCAGCCCAGCGCGTGCCGCTGCGCCCGGACGTGCCCACCTTCGCCGAGCTCGGCACGCCCGGCATCGAGCTGAGCGAATGGGTGGCGATGTTCGCGCCCGCCGGCACCCCGGCCGCGCCCATCGCCGCCATCCATGGCGCGCTGGTGGCGACGCTGGCCGAGGCGCCGGTGCAGGCGCGCCTGGCCCAACTCGCCGCCGTGCCGGTCGGCAACACGCCGGAGGAATTCGCCCGCTTCGTGACGCAGGGCCGCGCCAGCATGGCCGAGCTGGTGCGCGTGGCGAATATCCGCATTGAATAGGCGCACCCTCCTCGCCTTCGCCCTGCTGCCGCTCACCGCCCGCGCCGAGGCGCCCGAGGTGCTGGAGTTGGCCGGCCGGCCCGTGCTGGAGCTGGCCCGCCACCCGACGGTCGGCCCGCGTCTGCGCTCCATGTCGGCCGGGCGCCAGCGCCTGGTGAGCGACACGCTGCGTGGCGCGGGCCCGCCGCTCGCCATCGCCGACGCCCGCTGGGTGTACGGCTATGGCGTGACGGAGGAGGCGCGGGTCTTCCTCGCCTTCGATACCCACACCGAATCGGTCGTCATCCTGCTGCTGGATGGGGGGCGCCCCTCACTCTTCATCCCGCCCCGCGTGGCGCGCTGGCCCTTGGCGCTGCGCCCTGCCGTGCAGGAATTCGCGCCCGACATGGCGGCGCAGATGCGCTTTACCGACTGAGCAGCCAGGCGCGCACCGCCGGATCCTCCGTCAGGCCCGCCGCGCGGCTCCATGCCGCCCGCGCCGCGTCTGGTTTGCCCAGCCGCGCCAACACATGCGCCCGCGTCGCCCACCAGGGCTGGTATCGCGCCAGGGGTCCGGCCATCGCGTCCAACTCGCGCAGGGCCGCCTCGGGTTGCCCCGCCTCAGCCAACGCAGCCGCCCGCGCCACCAGCACCCCGGCGGTCGGCGAGAGCCGCGCCAGCAGGTCATACAGCCCCAGCAGCGCCGCGGCGCGATCCGCGCCGGTCAGCCGCGCCTCGACATGCACGGACTGGATCGCGGCCTCGATCTGGAAGCGCCCGAGCGGCGCGGCCCGCGCCGCCTCCCGCACCAGCGCCTCGGCCTCGGCCAGCATGGGGCGGGACCAGCGCAGCGGGTCCTGCTCGGAAAGCGGCACGAAGCGCCCCGCCATATCGCGCCGAGCGGGGCGCCGCGCCTCGGCATAGAGCATGAGGGCCAGCAACCCCTTGGGCTCCGGCGCTTGGGGCAGCAGCGCGACCAGCAGGCGCGCCAGCCAAATGGCCTCGGCCACCAGGCCACGCCCGCCCTCGCCATCCGCCAGCAGAT
This sequence comes from Acetobacteraceae bacterium, assembly GCA_027488195.1. GTDB lineage: Bacteria > Pseudomonadota > Alphaproteobacteria > Acetobacterales > Acetobacteraceae > Roseococcus. The sequence continues at coordinate 10,293 of JAIYCD010000052.1, forward strand.
CGGCCCAGCCCGTGCCATGCGCGGCATAGATCGCGCTCATCACCGCCTCCAGCCGGGGCGGCAATTCGGCGGCACCGGGCAGCTCGAAGCCGATCCCGGCATCGCGGATGCGGGTCTTGGCGCGCACCAGGCGCTGCGACATGGCGGCGGGCGAGGTGAGGAAACAGGCGGCGATGCGCGCCGCATCCAGCCCCAGCACGGTCTGCAGCATGAGGGGCGCCTGCGCCTCGGCCGCAATGGCCGGATGGGCACAGACCATCAGCAGTTGCAGCCGGCGATCGGGGATCTCCGCCATCTCGGGCGCCTCCTCCTCCACCAGCAGCCGCAGCGTGGGCTCGGCCGCCGAGCGCACCCGCTTATGGCGATGCGCGTGACCGTGCTGGCGCCGGGCGGCGGTGAGCAGCCAGGCGGCCGGATTCTCCGGCACGCCTGCCTCCGGCCAGCGGCGCAGCGCCGCCTGGAAGGCGCCGGAGAGCGCATCCTCCGCCGCCGCCACATCCCGCGTGCGTGCCGCGAGGATGGCGACCAGCTGGCCATAGGCCTGCCGCGCCGCCATCTCCGCCGCAGCGGCCGCGCTCATCCTTCCGCGGGGGGCGGCAGGACGGGGCGGATCTCGACCGAGCCGACGGCCGCGGCCGGGCTGCGCGAGGCCCATTCCAGCGCCGTGTCGAGATCGGGCACCTCGATGGCGATGAAGCCGCCCAACTGCTCCTTGCTGTCCACATAGGGCCCGTCCTGCACATGGCGCTGGCCGTCGCGCAGGCGCAGCGTCGTGGCGAGCATTGGCGGCTCCAGCCCATGGCCGCCGCGCATGATGCCGGCCTCCTGCATGGCGCCGATATAGCCCATCCAGGCGCCCCAATAGGCGGGGGCCTGGGCGGGGTCGCGACGCTTCTCAAACTCGCTGGCGGGCTCGGCGAAAATCAGGGCGTATTGCATGGGCGGTCTCCAGAATGGACGAGGGATCATCCCCTCACCGCCATGAGCCGCACCATGGGTTGTTTTCGACAGACGCCGAAAAAGAAAAGGGGCGAGAGGTTTCCCCCTCGCCCCTGTTCAGGAAAGCCCGGGAGGGCTGGCTTACGCCGCCTCCTGCTCCTCGGTCGCTTCCGGCTTCGGGCCGCTGTCCAGGCCCTTGGCGGCGACATCCCGGTCCACCAGCTCGATCACGGCCATGGCGGCGGCGTCGCCGTAGCGGAAGCCGGCCTTGAGCACGCGGCAATAACCGCCCTGGCGGGTCTTGTAGCGCTCGGCGATGGTGGTGAAGAGCTTCTCGACCACCGCGTCATCCATGACGATCGCATGGGCCTGGCGGCGCGCATGCAGGCCACCGCGCTTCGCGAGGGTGATGAGGCGCTCCGTGTAGGGGCGCAGCTCCTTCGCCTTGGGCAGCGTGGTGGTGATCTGCTCGTGCTTCAGCAGGCTGGTCGCCATGTTGCGAAACATGGCCGCCCGGTGGGACGAGGTGACGTTCAGCTTCCGATTGGCCATACCGTGACGCATAACAAGTCTCCATCAGCGGCCGCAGCCGCAATCACCAATAACACTCAGATGGAAGCGCTGCTCCCACCCAGAGGATCCGGCCACAAAGTGGCCGGCGCCGCCCAACCGCCCCATCCGCCAGCGCACCAGTCGCGCGGCGAAGCCAAGCGCGCGGAGCGCGCGCCCGGCGCCTGAGGGCGGCTAAAACGGATCCTCGATCCGCTTCGCCAGATCCTCGATGTTCTCCGGCGGCCAGCCGATGATCGGCATGCCCAGCGAGAGGCCCATCGAGGCCAGCACTTCCTTGATCTCGTTCAGCGACTTCCGGCCGAAATTCGGCGTCCGCAGCATTTCCTGCTCGGACTTCTGCACCAGATCGCCAATATAGACGATGTTGTCGTTCTTCAG
>JAIYCD010000265.1 GCA_027488195.1 Acetobacteraceae bacterium
ATAGTCATCCACGAAGGCGTCATCGCCGCGCACATAGAGCTGGAAGACCTTGGGGCCCCTGGACGCCTCGGCGCAGGCCTCGAGGCCCGGCTGGCTCACGCTGCTCAACATGTAGGGGATGCCGAAGGCGCCCGAGCCCTTCGCCACACTCACGCCGCCGCCCGGCTCGAAGCTCTCCAGCGAGCCGACCGGCGCGCAGAACACCGGCAGCCGGATGCGGTGGCCGAAGAAATCCACGCCCGCATCCACCTTCGACACATCGTTCAGCACGCGCGGGCGCAGCGCCACGGTGTCGATCGCCATGCGGTTGCGCGCCAGTGTCGTCTCGGTCTCGGTGGCACCCACCAGATAGTCCCAGACATTGGCGTTCAGCTTGATCTTCGCCGCCTTCACGAATTCGTGCAGGACCTGGTAGCGTTCCTCGAAATTGCGCATGGTTTTGCTCTCCGCGTTTGCCGCAAACCTAGCTTGTGCGGATGAATTCGGAACCCCCCCCTCTCCCGCTTCGGCGCGTCCGGCGCGACAATCGCGGCAACAGAGGGAAGTCCTGATGAACGCCACCGAACGCCGCCTCCGCGCCCGCGCCATCCTGGGGGGCGCGGCCTGCATCCACCCCGCCTCCGTGCATGACCCGCTCTCGGCCCGCATCGCCGAGGAGCTGGGCTTCGAGCTCGGCATGTTCGCCGGCTCCACCGCCTCCCTCGCCATCCTGGGCGCGCCCGACCACATCCTGATCACGCTGACGGAATTCGCCACACAAGCCCGCCGCATCACCCGCGCCGGCACCCTGCCGCTCGTCGTGGATGCCGATCATGGCTACGGCAATGCGCTCAACGTGCAGCGCACGGTGGAGGAGCTGGAGGTGGCCGGCATCGCTGGCTTGTCCATCGAGGACACGGACCTGCCCCGGCCCTTCGGCCAGGCCAAGCCACGCCTGATCCCGATCGAGGAAGGGGTGGGCAAGATGCGCGCCGCCGTCGCCGCCCGCGTGGATGCCTCGCTCTGCATCTTCGCCCGCACGGGTGCGATGAGCATGACCAGCCGCGATGACTGCCTGGCCCGCATCCGCGCCTATAATGACTGCGGGACGGATGGCATCTTCCTGACGGGTGTCACCACCCGCGCCGAACTCGACGCGGCGGCCGAGGTGGCGAAGCAGCCCCTCATCCTCGGCACGCTCAGCCCCGAGATCACCGATCGCGACTATCTCGCGAGCCGCGGCGTGCGCATCGCACTTCAGGGCCATGCGCCCAGCCAAGCCGCTGCCCAGGCCATCCATGCGACGCTGAAGGCGCTGCGCGAGGGGGTGCAGCCCGGCGAGCTCACCGGCCTGCCGGAAAAGGGCGCCATGGCCCGCTGGACGCGTGAGGCGCCCTACAGCGAGGCCATGAAGCGGTTTTTGGACTAATCGAGCGAAGGTGGCGGCACCCGGCGTCCTGGCCGGGTGCCGCCCCATCCTCATGCGCGCCGCAGGTTCCAGAAGAGCGGCGGCTGGCCCTTGAGCAGCCCCGTCAGGTTCCGGCGGATCGCCGTCGGCTGGTAGTACATGCCGGTCGGCACATAGGGCACTTCCTCGAAGGCGATGCGCTGCATCTCCGTCGTCGCCGCGAGTTCAGCCGCGGCGTTGGGCGCGCTGAACCAGGCATCGCGCTGGGCTTCCATCGCGGGGATGGTGGGCCAGCCCGGCCAGGCATTCTCGCCATGGCCGCGGATCGAGGCGTGGCTCGCCGGGTTCCAGTGGTCCACGCCGGACCAGAAGGTGAAGAAGCCCGACCAGCCGCCCTGCTCCAGCGGGTTGCGGCTGGCGCGGCGGGCGACGAGCGTGCCCCAATCCGTGCTCACCAGGTCCACGTTGAAGCCCATCCGGCGGAACAGGTCCGCACCCACCAGCGTCGCCGCATTGATCGAGGCAAGATCCGTCGCGTTCAGCAGCACGAGGCGGGCGCCCATCGCACCCGCCGCCTGAAGCTCGGCCCGCGCCGCATCCACGCTCTTGCGGAGACGGTCGAGACCCACATTGCTGGCCGACGGGCTCTCGGGGGCGAAGTAGCCGATGCCCTCGCGCCGCAGGTCGGGCCGCCCCTCGACGCCCGCCGTGCCGATCACGGCGGTCATGAAGTCCATCTGGTTGATGGCCGTCAGCACCGCGCGGCGCACGGCCGGGTTGTTGAAGGGCGCGGCCGTGTGGTTCGGCCGGAAGATGCCGATGAGCCCCGTGCCGTTGATGATGTCCACCCGCACATTGCGCGCCGCCGCACCGCGCTGGAACAGCGGAAACAAATCGGCCGTGGGCTGTTCCCACCAGTCGATCTCGCCCGACTGGAGTGCCGCCGACGCCGTCGCGGCATCCGGCATGATCAGCCATTCCACACGGTCGAAATGCGTGACCTTGCCGCCCGCCGTCATCGAGGCCGCACCCTGGCGCGGCACGTAATCCGCGTTGCGCGCATAGGCGAGGCGCGAGCCCGGCACCCATTCATTCTGGATGAAGCGATAGGGGCCGCTGCCCACCGCCTCCGTGATGTTGGTGAAGGGGTCCACATTGCCCAGGCGCTCGGGCATGATGAAGAGGCAGCTGGTCGTCACCTTCGCGAAGCATTCCAGCATCTTCGGGAAGGGCGTGTTGAGCCGGATGGTGAAGACGCGGTCGCTCTCCTCGGTCATGTCGGCGACGCGGCTCAGCAGCACCTGGCCGAAGGCGTCGCGGCGGCCCCAGCGCCGGATGGAGGCGATGCAGTCCCGCCCGCGGACCGGCGAGCCGTCATGGAAGCGCAGGTTCTCCCGCAGCGTGAAGCGCCAGAGCAGGCCGTCATTCTCCACCACATGGCCCTCGGCCATCTGCGGCTGCGGGCGGAACTGCTCATCCAGGCCGTAGAGCTGGTCATAGACCAGGAAGGCATGGTCCCGCGCCACGAAGGCGGTGTTGGTGAAGGGGTCGATATTGGGCAGGTTCGCATGCGGCACATAGCGCAGCACGCGGTTCTGCGCCGGCTGGGCCATGGCGGGCGAAGCGAGCGATGCGGCGGGCAGTGCGGCCGCGCCGGCCAGGATCTGGCGACGTTGGATCATGGGGTCTCTCCCGAGGGTTAGTGGCCGAAGCCTAGCAGGGGTTCGGGCCGTGTCTCTACCCGGACCACCTTCATCTGCACGTATTCCATCAGCCCCCCGACGCCCGAGGAGAGCCCATGGCCCGCGGCGCCAAAGGGTACCGAGACATGGATGGTGCGAGAGCCATTCGCCCAGACCGTGCCCGCCCGCGCCATCGCGCATCCAGGCCGCGCCGGCCAGGCCCAAGCGCGTGGCATCGGCGAGGCGCAGCGCCTCGGCCTCATCCCGGACGCGCTGGACCCCGACGACGGGGCCGAAGACCTCCTTCTGCACCGCGGTCGCGCTTTCGCCCAAGCCGTCCAGGATGGTGGGCGCCACGTAGCAGCCCGCATCCGGCGCGGCGGCGGCGGTCACGCGCGCGCCCTCGCCCGCCGCCTGCGCTCCCATGCCGCGCATGGGCGATGGGGGTGGTGGCGACGCATGACAAGGCCAATGGAGGGGTAGATGCGGGGTTGGCGAAGGCGGGGCATTGCGCGGCCCCCGGCCTTCCCCCCCCGGCCCGCGGGGTCAGCCCGCCGGCCGCCGCGCGATCGAGCCCGTGGCGACCAGTTCCATCAGCAGGGCCATGGTCGCCTGGCCGGTGATGGCGAAGGGGTCGAGGCCCGCGCTCTTCGAGTATTTCAGCAGCAGCGAGGGGTTCACCGTATTGGCGTCCACCTGGCCCATGACCCAGCTGCCGAAATGCCGCTCGGCGATCTCCTCATAGGCGAGCAGGCGGATCTCGCGGTGGCGTTCATCGCGCACGATGGTGTTGTACAGCTCGCACACCTCGTCGCGCCCGCCTTCCAGCACCTGCACGAAGACCTCGGGCGTGTAGCAGAGCATCCCGGTGATGCCGCGCTGCGGGTTGTTGCGGTGCGACTGCACCAGGATGTGGTCGAGGGCCGCGGGCGACAAGGTCGCGGCGGCGCGGCTGGCGTAGAGACAACGGACGAGCATGCTGGCCTCAGCTCCTGTTCGAGATGAGTGAGAGGAACTCCCGGCGCAGCGCCGGGTCCTTGAGGAAGGAGCCGCGCATCACGCTGTTGGTCATCTTGGCGCCCGTATCCTTCACGCCGCGCCAGTGCATGCAGAAATGATCCGCCTCCATCACCACGGCGAGGCCGTCCGGCTTCACCTTGTCCATCAGCAGATCGGCGATCTGGGTGATCGCCTCCTCCTGGATCTGCGGGCGCGACAGCACCCACTCGGCCAGCCTCGCGTATTTCGACAGCCCGATGAGGTTGGAATGCTGGTTCGGCATCAGGCCGACCCAGAGCCGGCCCATGATCGGGCAGAAATGATGGCTGCAGGCACTGCGCACCGTCATGGGGCCTACGATCATCAGCTCGCTCAGGCTGGTCACGTTCGGGAATTCGGTGACCGGCGGCGCCGGGCGATAGCGGCCCTGGAACACCTCGTTCAGATACATCTTGGCGACCCGGCGCGCGGTGTCCTGCGTGTTGTGGTCGTTCTCGATGTCGATGACGAGGCTTTCCAGCACGCCGCGCATCTTGCCCGCCACCTCGTCGAGCAGCAGCTCCAGCTCACCCGGCTCGATGGCCTCGGCGATGTTGTCATTGGCGTTGAAGCGCCGCCGGCCCTGCCGCAACCGGTTGCGAATGCGCTCCGAGACCGGGCGAACGGCCTGTGGAACCTTGCCTTCCGAATCATCCATGCGCGACGTCCAGGACCTCCAGCGGCGCCGCCGGTCGAACCAGAATGTGATCCTCCCGCAACGCTTCGGCGCAGCTTAGGACGCCGCGCGCCCGAGCGCGAGACCTCAAAGCCTCAGCCATCCACGGTGACATTGGCCGCGCGGATGACGCCCGCCCAGCGCGTGACCTCGGCGCGCAGGAAGGCGCCCGTCTCCGCCGGGTTCCGCCCCTCCACCACGAAGCCGATCTCCTGCAGGCGGCGCGTCATCGCGGGTTCGCGCACGATCCGCCCGACCTCGGCCGAGAGACGGTCCAGGATGGGCTGCGGCGTGCGCGGCGGCGCCAGCAGCATGCACCAGGAGCTGACGACGAAATCCGGGATCCCGCCCTCGATGATCGTCGGCAGCTCGGTGGCGAAGCTTGGCCGCGTTGCGGTGGCGATGCCCAGCGGGCGGATGTTGCCAGCCTCGAATTGCGGCTTCAGCGTCGAATAGGTGTCGAACATCAGGCCGATATGCCCGGCCATCAGGTCGGCCAGCGCCGGCTGCGTGCCGCGATAGGGGACGTGCACCATGCGCAGGCCGGTCCGCAGCTGCAGGTCCTCCATGGCGAGATGCGCGGTCGCGCCGATGCCGCTCGATCCGTAATTCACCTGGCCGGGGCGCGCGCGGGCGTATGCGAGGTATTCGCGCAGGTTCTGCGCCGGGACATGCCGGCTGCCCGCCAGCACGAGGGGGGCCTGCACGACGAGCGAGACCGGCGTGAGGGCGAGCGGGTCGAAGGGCATGCGACCGGCCTGCAACGTCGCATTGGCGGCATGGGCGGGCAGCACCATGACCATGGTGTGGCCATCCGGTGGGCTCGCGGCCGCGACGCCCACCCCCAGGATGCTGTTGGCGCCCGGGCGGTTCTCGACCACCACGGGCTGGCCGAGCGCCTGGGCCAGCGGTTCGGCCACCAGGCGGGTCGCGATGTCGGTCGTCCCGCCCGGCGTATAGGGCACGATGATGCGCAGCGGCTTGTTCGGGAAATCCCCGGTCTGGGCGCGTGCGCTGGCGCCGCCGAGCGGCGCGGCGGCCAGGGCCAGCGCCGCGCGGCGAGGGAGGGATGTCATGGCTTGCTTCCTTCGGGTTCTTGCTTGCGCCCATGGAAGCAGCCAATGCGCCCCGCCGGCTAGAGGTGGGCCGGCCTGAGACGCATCGGCCGCGATTCGGTGCCATTCACGGGTCTCAGGGAAGCAGGCGGGCGGTGGCTGGGGGACCTGGAGACCAAGCATCCCGAGCAACCATCCGGGAAAATCAACCGCTTGCACCGAGCCGGTCAGTGGTTTGTGGTGCAGTAGTGGCGCGCTTTGTGGCGCAGCGCAAGCGGCAATGAACGACGCCTTGCTGCTCGCGGATGGCGGCGTCAGGCAGCGCGATTTCGATGCTGTGGCCCTGACCTCGAACGGGTCTCCGTGGTACTCGATGACCACCCCGCCCTCCCGGAGACGGGTCTCCGGGGTGCCAACGAAGGACCGGTACCAGAGCACGAAAAATCGCGGACCGCACAACGACCCAGAGCCAACAACAACAACAGCGAACCCTTTAGCCGACTTTTTGAAGACGGGGCCGGGCCGGGGTGGCCAAGGGGTAGGGACCGGGTGCTCAGGGGCCCCAACGTGGGCGGTACCGCGCGTTCGACTGCGTTCCGATGTACTCTTGCTCCTGACCAACACATGGAGCTGACATGCCGGACGAGGAGCGCGACCCAGAAACGCGATACCACTGGGGGCAAGATCCCTACTACACAGACGCCCTTGCTGCATGGCGTCGCCGCCGAGACAAAGGTCTTCGCTTCCTTACGATTGACCTGGAAGCCCTGGAGCGCGTCGCGTTTCTCGGGGCGGACAGCCCAGCCTACAAGCTGATGGAAGCGATGTGCAGCGTTGAACGCCTTGAAGGTTGGGAGGGATACAAGGGGGCACCGCGCGTGCTGTTCGCAGCCCTCATGCGCCTCGCTGAGTTGTCCCAGACAACGGGAAGGATAACGAGGGTGCGGCCCTATCCAGACGTCGAATAGTGAACCTCACGGGCCTACCACCGACATTCAGCACGGTGCTGCTTCAATGCCTCCAAGCTCGGCGCTGATGCCTTCGTGACCGTGGCCCGCAGCGGCTTGCCGTGCAGGTCTCGGTAGGCGGGCTCCTCGATCGTCGGGGCGACCAGCACCTTCATCGTTTCCGCGTCCACTGCGAGCAGCAGGGTATCGAAGAGGGTGTGGAGATCCGCGCGTAGTAGCAGGCCATTGGTGACGTGGTTTGTCGCGGGGCCGAGGTAGGGCGTGATGTGCGCGGCCTCCAGGACGTCCAGGACTGAGCAACCAGTCATGGCGCAACGGCCCTCGTAAGCCTGCACCAGGGCCTCCCGAAACTTCTTTTGGCCTCGCCGGGCGCGGATTTCGCGGAGAACCTTGTCGCGAGCGTCTTCTTGGTTTGCTGGGTTGAAGGGCTGATCCTCGGCTGCCTCTGGGTCCAGCAGGGCGGGGCGCCGTAGATGAGGTACCGCGTTGGGATCAACCTCAACGTCGAATTTGAGGCGCTTGAGGGCGGGCTGAACGGTCGCCTTGCCGCCCGAGAACTCGTTGCGGCGCAGAGGGCGCTCGATGCCAGCGATGTGCTTGAAGGCGACACCCACGATGGCCTTGCTGTCGTAGCGGTCGTAGCGGCCTTGTTTGTAGAGGAGCCAGTACCCATCAGCCTCGCCGTAGCCGTAGGTCTCCAGGAATACCTCGCGACCGAGGTCATCAAACTCTTCGATGGCTTGAACGACAGCCTCGCGGGTCAGAGGCCGCAGTGAGGCTCGCTGAGGTGGCGCCGCTACGCTGGGCTTCGGTGATGGGCGATCGCCTGAACCGCTATCGGCATCGAACCCTGGAAGCAGACGCTCAAGGGTATCCTTGATCGGGCCGATCTGGGCGTGCTTGGCAGGCTTATACCCCTTGATCCAGCGACGCCCCATCTGATCCAGCACGGCGCTAACGTTCTGCATCTTGAACTCAACGGAGCCCTTGGAGCGTCCAGTCTCCGCCTGAACTCGCCTGTTGAAGTCTGCCTTGCTGTACGGCTGACCAGCGATCTCCAGCGTGAGCATGTCGAGATACGCAATGACGCATGCTTCCACCTCACGTTGGGTCCAGTCCTCGCCACGACTTCCCTTCGCCGCCATCGCTTCCCCTTCAGGTGTCAACCGAACAGTCTCGACCAAGCCGGATGAGCTGTTTCTCAGCTTCTCAATCAAACTGTCGTTCTCAGCCATCTTGAGAAGGCCGTGGTCGAAATAGAATTGCTCACCGCCGCCCAGGTCGAAATCTACAGGCACTTTTGGATCCCTGGCATCTCGCGCTACGCCAAGGATGATCTCCAGGAGCTTAGCTCGCCCCGTTGACGTCTTGCCCTGCCGTTTGTCCTTGTACGCTTCGGCTGGCTGTCTCGCCGCAATGCGATTTTCAGTATGGCGCAGGACAGGACCGATGGCTCCGTCGGGAAGCAAATACGAACCGATGCGGCGCTGCTGAGTGTCGTTCACTGATCGCTCGTCCCGCCCAGCACCCGGTACACACTAGCTCGCCCGATCCCCAGGCGAACTGCGATCTCAGTTGGCTTCACGCCATCAGCCCGGAGCCTCTGGATCTCCTCGGCCCTCCTACGAGCTGTCGGAGCCCGGCCACGGTACTTCCCGGCTTCCTTGGCCTTCTGGATGCCCTCCCGCTGGCGTTCTAGCATCAGCCCTCGCTCAAACTCCGCGATGGCCCCGAACATCGTGAGCATCAGCTTGCCCGTGGGCGTCGAGGTGTCGAGTTCGCTGCCGCCCATAGAAAGCACGCGGAGGCCCACGCCCTTCGTCTTCAGGCGGGCCTCTATGGCCATGAGATCAGCGACGGACCGGGCGAGCCGATCCAGCTTGGTGACCACCAGGACGTCACCTTCCCGCACGAACTCCAGGGCTGCTTCCATGCGCGCCCGGCGAGCCACCGACGACACCCGCTCTGCAAAGACTTTCTCACAGCCAACCACCCGGAGATCCCGTTCCTGGGCTTCCAGGCCAGCCTCCTGCTCTACCGTGGACGTCCTGGCGTATCCGACCAGCATCTCATTGCCCTCCGCGTCTCACTAAAGTCATAGACATGGTACGGCAGCCAGTCCCAGAAACACAAGGCTACTCATGTGAGACACATGGGAACGGTTCTGAGACGGCCCACAAGGGCAAGGGTCAGTGAGATCGAATGTAGCTTTTCATTCCTCAGGATATTTCGTTATAGGTTTTGTTAGGAACCACAAGCTGGGATTATTCTTGATGGTAGCAGAAACTGATGCGATTTACCGGGAAGCAAGTGCAAGATACCATCGGACGCTTGCACACTACTTTGCAATTTACGCGTGGCAAAAGAAGGTTGATGCACTCTATCTCTACAGAGAGCAGATTATGCATCTTCTGAAATTGAGCAAGATAACGCAGAAACGCGTTGAGTGGTTTGAGGAAGACGTTCGTCCTTGGTTTCCGCAAATGAAGACGATGTGGTATAGCAACAGTAGTGGTAAGCTTCACTCTGTAATACTTTCGCGCACCAATTTGCCAGCTTCGACAATGTCGGGTGTAGCCGGCGCTCGTGAGCGGATCAGACGGCTGAATGAGGCCGGTGTGCCGACCGTTGGCTTTCTAGACGGTGGGTCACTCAAGTTGGCAGACTACAATGAGAGCAAGATTGTTAGTGCCATGAGCTTAGTCGCCACCGGCATCTCCGAACTAAGTGCAATTCCGGGGCTGCAGGTGCCGAGGAGCTAGTGAGCAACCTTCTCAAGGACTTCCTAGTCCGTCACATGAGAATGTCCCACGTCTACCAGCCCGTGATGCTCAAGGCGCTGATACAGGGCGGCGGCAAGGCATCCATCCGTGACATAGCGTCGGCCTTCCTCGCCCTCGATGACGCCCAGCGCGACTACTATTCGGAGATCACCAAGCGGATGCCGGGGCCAGTCCTCGCCCGCCACGGCCTCGTTGAACGCGAAGGGGACAGCTACCGGCTCAAGGTATCGCTGGACGACCTGACGCCTGAGGAGCGCCAGGACCTCATCGCGGTCTGCGACGCCAAGGTAGCCGAGTACCTCCAGAAGCGGGGGGCCAAGGCCTACGACCACCGCAGGATGGCTCTCGGGGATTTATCAGGCACGGTGCGGTACGAGGTTCTGAGGCGCGCGCGGCTCCGCTGTGAACTCTGCGGTGTCTCGGCGACCGAAGAGCGCCTGGAGGTGGATCACATCATCCCACGGAAGCATGGGGGCAAGGACGTGCTGGAAAACCTCCAGGCCCTTTGCTGGCGGTGCAACGCGAACAAGGGTGACCGCGACGCGACGGACTTCCGGGCGGTACGTCAGGGCTTGGATGCCATGGCGAATGGGTGCGTGTTCTGCGAGTTGCCCAAGGACCGCGTTGTCGCCGAGAACACCCTGGCTCTCGCCTTCCGCGATGGCTTTCCGGTCACACCACTGCACACCTTGATCATCCCGAAGCGCCATGCGGCCACGTGGTTCGACCTCAGTGATCCTGAGCGCCGAGCGATCAACCTCCTCATGGACGAGGCGCGAAAGGCGATCCTCTCGAAAGACAAGACCGTCGAGGGCTTCAACGTCGGAATGAACAGCGGGGAGGTCGCGGGCCAAACGGTGTTTCACGCCCATGTCCACTTGATCCCAAGGCGTCGCGGAGACGTGGAAAACCCCAGGGGCGGTGTGCGTGGAGTGATACCAGGGAAGCAAAGGTACTGACTTGACCGACAGCTCTTCCCCTCTGCTTTCGCCGGATCGTCTGTTCAATCGAGCGGAGATCCTGTCCTCGCCATCTCCAGTTCCCAAGAGCCCGGGCGTGTATGCGTGGTACTTCGATGAGATCCCGGGCGACGTCCCGACGCAGGGCTGCCACAGGGTCTTCGGCCACACCCTGCTCTACGTCGGCATCTCTCCGAGCGCGCCGCCAACCAATGGCCGGTCACCGAGCCGCCAGACACTTTGGAGCCGTATAAGGTACCACTACCGGGGAAACGCCTATGGCTCGACCCTTCGGCTGACACTCGGTTGCTTGCTTGCAGGTCGCCTTGGCATCCAGCTGCGGCGGGTTGGCAGCGGGACGACACGGACCTTCACGAACCCTGGTGAGCAGGCGCTGGACGTTTGGATGGCCCAACACGCGAAGGTCGTATGGGCTGCCGTGGAATGTCCTTGGGAACTGGAAGCGCAGCTGATCCGCAATTGGTCGCTGCCGCTCAACATCATGGACAACGCGCGGCATTCGTTCTGCTCGACATTGCGGGGGATCCGGGCCGCAGCAGTTGACCGAGCGAGAGAACTGCCGGTCGCTCTGAGGAACGGTTCACGATCGTTTAGCGGTATGCCTTCAATCGAGGGGAAGCAATGAGTGACGCCGTCACCGAGTGCGCCGCTGTCGTCAGAAAGCTGCATGAGACCGTCCGCGGAGCAATCCAGAGCCGCGCACTTCTTGAAGTGGCCAATGCGGACAAAGGGCTGCTGGCTGCCTTTGACAATAGCTACGAGGCACATGGCCTCATGGCGATACGTCACTCCCTGACCCACATGCTGCTGATGCAAGTAGTGCGCTGCTGGGACACTCACAGGACTGACAGGGCCAGCTTCCCCTCGCTTCTTGCGCGCCTTGATAGGCCCGGTGCAGCGGAGGCAGTCATCGAAGCGGCTGCATCCTGGAACCCGGGTATGGAGCGCGAGGAGCGGAACCGGGAACTCGTCCGGCGGCTCCTCTCGGAGATCCGGGAGGGTGTGGAAAGCATGCTGAGCGGTGACCAAGAGGCGAGGCTGAGTAGGCTCCGCGACTTCAGGCACACCTATGTCGCCCACAATCTGACAATCACACCGGAGAAGTTGCCCTTCTACAGTGACATCTTTGGACTGCTCGATGACACTATCCCGCTGGCGGCCAAGGCAGACCTCGCAATTCTTGGACATCACGTGGATGTCGGCGATGCCCACGCCGAGTGTGTGCGGCAGGCAGAAGCGTTCTGGGCGGCTGTTCGCGTGGGCCAAGTGACTATCCAAGTAGACCTAGATGGAGACAGGGACCGATGAGCAGCGCATCAACGAAGCCGCACTTCGATGCCCTCATTGACCTCGTCGCCAACCACCTGGACGCCGTGGGCCTTTCTGAAAAAAGAGCCAACGAGGCCGCTGTGGCCATCAGGGCCAGCGTTGAGAGTTTGCCGGGCGCGGGCTGGATTGATGTTGAGTACCATGGCCGAATGCCGCCAAGTTCCTTGGCCTCGATCGGGGATCGCTGGGTCCAGGTCTTCAAGGCCTGGAACGCATCGAAGCCTGAAGGGCCTGAGTGGACCAGACTGCGCCATGAGATCGAGGAACGGTTCTGGAGCGTGCTTCGGGACTTGGCAGCGCAGCACCCACTACCGGCAGAGCCCAACATCGCGGCTGACTTTCGCATTGATCCAAAGACATAGGTCTGTAGTCCTGTGGCAACAGTTGCGCTTCGCTGGTGGCGCTGAGAAAGCAAAATGGGTCCACGCTAGGCCGTGACACCAACGACTGACCGAGCCTCGGTTCGCTAGGGTGCAATCACCTGCCTCTGTTTCAGGCGATCTCGCTTCAAGATCATAGGCTTGGAGTTGATAGGTACCATTTTCTCCTGACTACCCCACCACACGATCCTGATCAGCCACTGGCACCCAAGGCCCTCCATGGCCCCCGTGCCACCTGCCTCGGTTCAGGTATCCGTGTTCATCCAGGAGAGGGACCTAGGACGAGATCATCCCTGTTGGCCAAGGCCCTCATTGAGCCACCAAGGTCACCTGATCTCAGTGCCTCTGACCTCCTGGTCTCATCCCTCAGAGAAGATCACCCCTGGGCTGCCATGGACCTCCTTGAGATCAAGGAGACCAAGGACACCCCATGGGCATCACTCTGAGAACCAGACCCACCTTGTCCATAAGTGGAAACTAACGACCCATGCTCGACACCTGCTCCGGTACGGTGACTACCTCTACTGCTCGCCTCGATCATGATCCCCTTGGCCCTGTGTCCTTCGCGGAGGCCCAGGAGACCCGGGCGAGCCAATTCCCAACCTACAGCCATCCGACCCGCTCCAGGCCCATCTCCTGGACGCTCCAAGCCCGCACCGTTGAAGCCAAGGCCCTCTGCGCTGAACTGTTCCGGCGCGTCGAAGAAGCCGAAGGCCCGGGCCGTCAGCGTGACAAACTGACCCTCGGCCTGGAGGCCTTTGTTGGCTCCCTTTTCCTCCATGCCCACAGCGGCGAGTGGTCAGCCCAGGCCACTGGCAACGAAGCACTCGCCCAGGTCCCGATGGGAGGCTTCCGACTGAAGAAGATCCGCAAGGTGTTCACGGACGCCGGGCTGATCGAGGTTCTCCCAGGCTTCTTTGACGAACAGTGGGGCGCTGGCGAGGTCACAAAGTTCAGGGCCACTCCCGATCTACTCCAGATCGCCTCAACGCACGGTCTGAACTGGCGTGATGCGTGGCGGCACTTCGGCTGGCCTAGGCGGGCACATAACGTCCCCCGCGAGGACGCTGTGATCCTTCGCGACCTCGACCGGTCTCGGTTGGTCCTGCCCGATACAGACCTTGCAGCACAGCTGACCGAGGAGGTCATCGCCTTCAACGACTTCGCCAAGGGCTTCTCTGTTACCCATGGCCCTAACGACGACGCCCGGGACATCGGCCCACAGTTCCACCGCATCTTCACGGGTGACCTGGCCAAGCACGGTCGCTGGTACGCGGTAGGCGGTGGATACCAGAACCTGCCTGCGTGCCGCCGAGATGAAGAGAATGGCGCTCCGTTCAGCGACTACAGCCGAAGCTCCCTCCGCATTGACGGTGAACTCTGCGTCGAACTGGATGTCCGAGCCTCTCACCTCACAGTCATCCACGGCATCGCGGGGGAGCCGTTGCCCGCCAGTGGTGATCCGTACGCGGTGGTCGAGGGCGTGCCCCGTGAAGTCGCGAAAGTCTGGGTGTCGTTGCGGGTCGGTCAGGGCCGCGCACCGTCCCAGTGGAGCAGGGACGCCGTCGAGGATCTCCGCAGCAAGCACGGCATTGACCTTGAGCGGTTCAGTGTCGCCGAGGTGGGCAAGGCGATCCGGGAAGCCATGCCGTTTCTCGGACGGGATCTCCCGGCGCTCCTGGGCATCCGGGACGAGCCAAAGCTGGCCAGCCACGTCCTGATGGGCATCGAGGCGCGTGCCGTGACCAGTGCCATCCTGGCGCTGATGGACGAAGGCATCCTTGCGCTGCCCTTGCACGACGCCCTGGTGGTTCAGGAGCGCCACGCTGACCGCGCCAAGGAAGCCCTGCAGCTAGGGTATCTCACGGAGGCAGGTATCACCCCGACCGTCCGTGTGAAGCGGGGCGTGGAGGGCCAGTGATGCTCGATGCTGCTCTTGGCTACCCTGGCACCGCGGACGCCACCGAAGGCCCTGCACGCCTCGACGCCCCACCTCTACGGGCCATCCTGAAGGTCGAGATCCTGGATGAGCATCGGACCCGGTTCGGAGAACTCGTGGTGACGTCGCGGAAGAACCCGATCCTCTCGATGGCTCGCAAGCTGATCCAGGTTGGTCATGACCCGGAGACGCTGGTGCGCTTTCGATGGGCCTCCACTGGGACGAAGTCATTCAAGGATGCGCCACTACGTGTCTTTGCCGGGCTGACGGTGGAAGAGGACAACCGGGGCATCCGCTTTCGACGCCACAGACCGGCACGGTTGTGGGGCGTGGCGGGCCAGGAGAGCCGGGAAGCGCCGGCCAGTACCTGACTACCTCTGATGGCCTAGGAGCCGTCTGTGACCTCAACGCCCACCGGGTTCGTCCTGGTGGGCGCTTTTTTCTCAGAGCCAATCAGGCAGCGACATCACCGCTGGGACGGCGGCAGGAGATCGTAGACCTGCTCCAGGTACTGCATCAGTGGCAATTCGGCGGGTCGCAACTTCGCGTACTCCTCCGAGAGGGCGGCAAGCCTTTTAGTGGCGTCCTGGCGCCTCTTCGCGTCCGTGGCCTTTCGCAGCGTGAGTTGAGCCTTTGCAGCCTGCGTGATGATGGCGCTGGTGGCCTCGACCACTTCCATGCTCTCCGGGAGTGAAACTGAGTGGTTAGGGGCAGGCCGGGTCATACGAAGGCCGCCTTCCCATGTTTGCCGTATCCCAGAGCTGACATCCTGTGGATCAACTTGCGCCTCCTATGGCGACCGCATTTGCCGAGGATCATTTTTGTACCTGTGCCGTATGCAAGCCAAGCTCTGACTTGGACAATCCTCACTGACTATTGGATTGCGCCAACTATGCTGAATGACACCATGCGGGTTCGCGCGATGGCTTGTGCGCCCCCAGACACGGAGGCGGCCGGTCTCTTTTCTCGGTAAATGAGGCGGGGCGTGGTGGGCCATGAGAGCCGCGAAGCACCGGCCAGTACCTTACTACCCTGGGCGGCCCAAGACCCGCAGGGGAGGTCAACGCCCACCAGGTTCGTCCTGGCGGGCATTTTTTGCGTGTCTAGGCGAGGCGGGGGATGGAAAGCCGGAAGTGCCCGGCAGTAGTTGACTACTACTGACGGTCTCGACCCTGTTGTAGACGTCAATGCGCGCCGGGCATGTTGTTATGGCCCCCCTTCGGCGATCGCCTAGTCGCAGCAGCGCGATGGTGCATGTGTGCCCACAAACTCTACCGCTCCAGCGGGCTCCTGGATGAAGATCTCAAGTTCTTCAGGCGGATTGTCTACCCAGCCATCAAGGTCGTCGCATGCAAGGGCGGCGCGAAGTGCATCCAGCAGAACCCGTCTTTTCAATCTAATCTGTGGTAAGTCTCTAGGAAACCCGGCATCAGGCAAAAGTCCGTTAGCTAGTAAACACCCGAGGATGCGGCTCGCTGCTTTAGTGGACACAATCTGCAGCTGCCGTAGGCGAACAACCTTTAGTGCGCGACACGTCTTAAACTCGATCACTCGGCCCTGCGGAGCGTAGCTAGCGGCCATCTCCAGCGACACGCTGAACCAGATCCGGGACACTATTCCGCTCTGCTTCGGCAGAAAAAGTTCCGGCTGAACCGTGCCATGGTAAAGACGACTGCCCGACGGCATGCTCTCGATGGAGAGCGGCGAAGCACGTATTTCCTCGATCCAGGCCGCCCACTCAGGTAGGCAATGAACTGCGGCGGTTTCTGGTGAGAATTTTGAGCCTGGACCTAACGCCAAGACTAACCCCCTGCTTTCTGGTCTCGGAGAATGTCGCGTATTATTTCATTGCCGCCCATGCCTACAACATATTGTAGAGCAGCCAGCGTGTACATAGACCCACTCGGATGAACCAAGCGGTCCGGCATAAAGCCAAGAGCGAAGACACGGTCAGCCAGGACATCAAACTCGGCGTTGGTCGTCATGGGGTCATTTGCTGCCTCGCGGAGGCTCTCGAAGGCGTCCCTGGCTCCAGGAAGCTCGACTTCCCAATGGCCGCTGTATGCCTGTCGCGGGTCATTGCCGCTGATTATCTCTAAGTTCGTTCGTGTGAGAGATGGGTGCAACGGCTTTGAGGATAACGCCCGCCCAATGACCCGAGGTTGCTCTGCCTTTTCCTGAACCGCTGGCACTTCGGTCGCCTCGACCTCCTTGAGGATCTCAGCGAATTTCTGGCTCAGGCGCTTGGCAACCTCCTCGGCGTTATCATCCCACCACAGCAAGTACGACGACGACGCGAAGCGCACATCATCCTCGTCGTTTGACGTGATCCCTGACCAGCCGACCACCTCCAACAAGCTCTCAAGGAGCGTGCGGACGCGCTGGCCGTGGCGACGCGTGGAATTTGCGAGGTAGCCCGCTGCTTCACGATGGCTCTCGTAGCCCCTCAGATCGAAGCCTTCGTCTCCCAGGGCCGTAAAGTACGCGTTAAGCTCCGGGTGCGCGGCAATCCAACTTGGAGGTGCCGCCCTTGCGCCGCCCTGTTCCCATGCTTTGACGCGGGCAAGCTGAACGGCGTCGAGCAGGCTTCCAATCTCAGAGATGCCGTAGATTGCGCCGCCCCCCAGCCCTACACCGTGCAGCCCCTGATCGTCGAAGGTGCCGTCGAAGGAGCCCAAGAGGTGCTTGGTGGTGTTGTCCACGCACTTCTGCATGCCGCAGATCGCGCACTTGGTCATCAGTGTGCCTCCGGGCTCTCGTACAGGTGCGTCAAATCCAGTTCGGGATACCGGAGAAGTGCCAAAGTCTCCGCGACAGCCTGAAGACCCGGGCCTTTGTCGTAGCGCTCCCGACCCTCGCCGCCGCCTTGGGAGTGGCCCAGGACGTAGGCTACGTGGCGCTCCTGCTGGAAGTCCTGGATGACGTCGCGCAGCCGCGTGTTCACGGTGTGCCTGAAGGCGTGCATCGCCACCCCTTCGCGGTACAGGCCGATCTCGCGACGGTAGTGGACGAACCAGCGGGTTATCCTCGGCCCGCGCTTCTGGTCCGCACCCTGCGGCTCGATGTCGGGGAACAGCGGATCCTCTGGATTGGGCGCGACCTCCTCGACGTAGGCGATGAAGCCGAGGCGCAGGATCTCCGGGTGCATCGGCACTATTCGGACCGCATTCTCGGTCTTCAGGCGGCGAGCCTCTTCGTTCAGGTCGAAGCTCCAAATCCCGCCAGCGTCGTCGTTGAGGACAATGTCCTTCCGACGGAGGTCTGCGAACTCCTCTAGCCGACCGCCATGGAACAAAGCCAGCAGAGGCAACCAGAACTTCGCGTCGCGAATTATGTGGGGACCTGGCTGGGTCCGGGACAATTTCTGGCAGCCTGTCCAGACCGGCGATGCGAACAGCTTCGTGAGTTCCTCTGGGGTCCAGGCTTCACGTTGGTTCCTCGCTCGCTTGGCTTCTTTGAAGACGTGGTCCTCGACCAGCTCCCCACGAAGGGCGTTGGAGATATAGCCCTGGTCCATGGCGAACTTGAAGAACTGGGACAGCGCGGAGAGGTGGCGCTTCACCGTCTTGTCGGAGATCCGTTTGGCACCCGTGGCATCTGCCTGAGAGATGATTTCGGCTAGCAGGCGCTCCTTGTCCTTGGGCGACTTGCCATAGTTGCCGGGCAGGCGGCGAAGGGTGTTCAGGAAGTGAGTGATGTCGCCTCGGCCGTAGGCATCCACCGGTCGGTCCTCCGCGACCTCGATGAAGCGGCGCAGGGTGCCTCGCTCCTGGGCCATGACCTGATGCGTCGCTCCCTTCACACCTTCCCTATAAGTGAAGAACGGCTCGACCAGTGATGAGACGGTGGGGGGCTTATCCTTCCTCTGACCTTCATCGGCCAAGGCGGGTGGGGCGGCGAACGCGGGGGGCAGCTCGGGGCCAGGTGGCACGTCGAGCACCGTGAAGGCTTCACCACTGGCTCGGTGCTGGGCGACCTCATTGAATTTGATGAAGGTCTCAATCAGTCCCAGCGCCAGAGTGGGCCGCATAGTGTCTGGGACACCATGGCGCTCCGCTAACTCCCCTAGTTCCTCAGAGACCGAGGCGTAGTCCCTGGACCGCAGGGCGGACTTCCAAACCTCGATGTTGTCGCGGGCTTCGGCGACATCAGCGTCCTCAGGGCCTGGGTGCCCGGTCATCCCAGGTACCCAGGACGCGTAGACCGGCAGGCCTGGCTCAACGGCCACGCGGGCTGCAGCGTCATTGGTGAGGAGGTCTGCGAGGTATTCGCGGAGGATGCGGCGGATGTCGTCTAGGTTCATGAACGGGCGGTGGATCAGGGACTGGACACGGTTCTCCAACGCTTCGGCGAGCCACTCGGCCCGCCTGAAAAGCCGGGTGCCCAAGGAAATAGTGATTTCACCCGAACGACCAAAGGGGTCCCTTCGCCGGTAGTGGTAGACACCGGCACGACGGATCAATCGCAGGGCATCGCGGTGCCCGGCGACGAACTTGTGGTGCGTTTTCTGGTGCAGTCGTGGTGAAAAGCGCTGCAAGGGCTTGGCTCCGGGTTCGGACCGGTCGGCAAAGCCCTTGATTTTCCGAGAAACGCCCCGTCAGAGGGCGGGCGATGGCTGGGGGACCTGGATTCGAACCAAGACTGTCCGAGTCAGAGTCGGAAGTTCTACCGTTAAACTATCCCCCAAGCGCCACCGCTCGGCTGGGCGGGGTCCTAACACCGCATTTGGCACTTGCCAAGCGCACTTACCGCTTGCGATGACAGCCCTGCTTCACGATCATGACAGCTTCGCCCCCCGCAGGACCCGTCATCCCCCGATGAGTGCCCTCCTCCACCGCCACGGCCCGCCCCCGGGCCCATCGCCCGCGTTGTTCGCCGCACTCGACCTCGGCACCAATAATTGCCGGCTGCTGATCGGCGCCCCCACGCGCCAGGGCTTCCGCGTGGTGGACAGCTTTTCCCGCATCGTGCGCCTGGGCGAGGGCCTGGCCGGCACCGGCGCCCTCTCGGATGCGGCGATGGAGCGCACCATCTCCGCCCTCTCGGCCTGCGCCGAGCGCCTGCATCGCCGGCCCGTCCGCCGCCTGGCCGCCGTCGCGACCGAGGCCTGCCGCCGCGCCGCCAATGGCCCGGCCTTCCTGGCCCGCGCCGCGCGGGAGACGGGCCTGAGCCCGCGCATCATCTCGCCGCGCGAGGAAGCGGAGCTCGCGATGGAGAGCTGCGCCCCGCTGCTGGAGGCAGGGGACCGCCGCGCCATCCTCTTCGACATTGGCGGCGGCAGCACCGAAATCGCCTGGATTCGCACGGGTCCGCGCCCCGAACTCATCGGCTACATCTCCATCCCCTGCGGCGTGGTGACGCTGGCCGAGCGCGAGGGCGGCGATTGTTTCTCCACCCACGGCTTCGCCGATGTGGTGGAGGATATCCACGCCCGCCTCTCCGCCTTCGACCGGCTGCATTGCATCGGCCAGGAGATTCGCGCGGGCGGCGTGCGGCTGATCGGCACCTCGGGCACCGTCACCACGCTGGCCGGCGTCGTCATGGCGCTGCCCAAATACCGCCGCAACCTGGTGGATGGCACGCGGCTGAACGCCGAGGCCGCCGATGCCGCGCTGGAACAGCTCTTCGCCATGGGCCGCAAGGGCCTCGCCGCGCATCCCTGCGTGGGGCCCGAGCGCGCGGATTTCGTGCTGCCCGGCTGCGCCGTCTATGCCGCCATCCGCCAGCTCTGGCCGGTGGGTGAATTGACCGTGGCCGATCGCGGCCTGCGTGAGGGGATGCTCCTGCGCCTCATGCGCGGTGGTCGCTGAGGGCGCCCGGCGCCAGCTTCCATTCGAAATTGATCCGCTCGCCCTCGCGGCCGGTCTCGCGCCAGCCGAGCGCGCGGTAGAAGCCCTCGGCGCGGGTTCCCGCCCCAGGCCGCGGCCCTCAAATCCGGGGCGGAGGAACAGCGCCCAGATCAGGCCCGAATGATTCGCGGCGCCGAAGGCCAGGGTCCGCCCCTCCGCCTCGACCACCCAGCTCCGCCCAGACGGGCCGGGATGGGCGGCGCAATCCGCCTGCGTGACGCGCGCGGGATCGGAAAGGATGTTCCCGCTCACCGAGAGGCGGATCCCGGACATGGCGGGGATGTCGCGGGGCTGGGCGATGCGGCGGAAAAAGGGTGGCCTCGGGGTCGGCATTCCTGTGTCGGGCGCGGCGCGGTGTTTCCCGTGCGCGCCAATCTCCTCTAAACCGCGCCCATGGCCAAACCGACGAGCAAGCCAGGGGCCGGCCCCCGCGGCACCCATGTCAACGTCAAGACCGCGCGCAGCCGCAGCAATGCGAGCCAGCGCTGGCTGCTGCGCCAGCTGAACGACCCCTATGTGAAGCAGGCCCAGGCGGCCGGCTACCGCTCCCGCGCCGCCTTCAAGCTGACCGAGCTGAATGAGCGCTTCAAGCTGCTCAAGCCCGGCCAGCGCGTGGTGGACCTGGGTGCTGCGCCGGGCGGCTGGACCCAGGTGGTGCTGCGGCAACTCGGCGAGCGCGGCCAGGTCGTGGCGCTCGACCTGCTGGAGATGGACAACCTGCCCGGCGCCATCATCCTGCAAGGCGATTTCCAGGAGGATGCGACCGAGGCCGCGGTGCTGGAAGCGCTCGGCGGGTTCGCCGACCTTGTGCTCTCCGACATGGCGCCCAACACCACGGGCCATGGCCCGACGGACCATCTGCGCATCATGGATCTGGCCGCGCTGGCGCTGGAGTTCGCGTTGAAGGTGCTCGCCCCGGGCGGCGCCTTCGTCGCCAAGGTGTTCCAGGGCGGCAGCGAGAAGGCGATGCTGGAGCGGTTGCGCCAGAATTTCACAAAGGTGCAGCACGCCAAGCCGCCGGCAAGCCGCAAGGAAAGCAGCGAGCTCTACGTGGTGGCGACGGGGTTCCGGCGCTGAGGCGCCAAAATCAACACCGCGCCTTGAGAATCCGGGCGCAAAGCGCGCGGCGCGCCCAGCCTGCCCTGGCAGCTCGCGCAACAGCCGCGGCGCGAAGCCCAGGCGCCGGGGGCGGCGCCCGGGGTTTGAGGGCGTCATCAAAACACATACCTCCCCCTCATATTCCAATGCTGGACGCAACGCCCCCACCCGGTTAAGCCACCTCGCCAAGGTCGTGTGACCGCCCGAAAGGCCCCGCCATGGCAGCTTCCGATTTCGCCGAACCCATCCGCATCGCAGAGGCCTATGCCTTCGACGACGTGCTG
Source organism: Acetobacteraceae bacterium (assembly GCA_027488195.1). Lineage (GTDB taxonomy): Bacteria > Pseudomonadota > Alphaproteobacteria > Acetobacterales > Acetobacteraceae > Roseococcus. Next base: position 21,449 of record JAIYCD010000265.1, read on the forward strand.
ATGCTCCCCGCCTATTCCACCGTGCTGCCCGGCCAGGTGGACACGCGCACGCGCCTGACGCGCGAGATCTCGCTGCACATCCCGCTGGTCGCCGCCGCCATGGACACGGTGACCGAGGCGCCGATGTCCATCGCCATGGCCCAGCGCGGCGGCATCGGCGTGATCCACAAGAACATGTCCGCCGCGGACCAGGCCGAGCAGATCCGCCAGGTGAAGCGCTTCGAGAGCGGCATGGTGGTGAACCCCGTCATGGTGAACCCCGAGCAGACGCTGGCCGATGTGATGGAGCTGAAGGCGCGCCACCGCATCTCGGGCTTCCCCGTGGTCGAGCCCGGCACGAATCGCCTGGTCGGCATCATCACCAACCGCGACCTCCGCTTCGCGACCGACCCCAAGCAGCGCGTCTATGAGCTGATGACGCGCGAAAACCTCGTCACCGCGCCGCAGAACGTGACGGCCGAGCAGGCGCGCACGCTGCTGCACAAGCGCCGCCTGGAAAAGCTGCTGGTGGTGGATGACCAGGGCCGCTGCGTCGGCCTCATCACCGTCAAGGACATGGACAAGTCCGAGGCGCATCCCAATGCGGTGAAGGACGGCATGGGCCGCCTGCGCACCGCGGGTGCGACGGGCGTGGGCGATGACGGCCTGCGCCGCGCCGAAGCCCTGGTCGCGGCCGAGGCCGATGTCATCGTGGTGGACACGGCGCATGGCCATTCGGGCGGCGTGCTGGCGGCGATCGAGCGCATCAAGCGCCTCTCCAACACGGTGCAGATCATCGCCGGCAATGTCGCGACCCCCGAGGGCGCGCTGGCGCTGATCGAGGCCGGCGCCGATGCGGTGAAGATCGGCATCGGGCCAGGCTCCATCTGCACCACCCGCATCGTGGCGGGTGTGGGCGTGCCGCAGCTGACCGCCGTCATGGAATGCACGGCGGCGGCGCGCGAGCGGGGCGTGCCCTGCATCGCCGATGGCGGCATCCGCAATTCCGGTGACATCGCCAAGGCGCTGGCCGGCGGCGCCGAATGCGTGATGATGGGCAGCATGTTCGCGGGCACGGATGAGGCGCCGGGCGAGGTGTTTCTCTACCAGGGCCGCTCCTACAAATCCTATCGCGGCATGGGCAGCCTGGGCGCCATGGCGCAGGGCAGCGCCGACCGCTACTTCCAGGCCGATGTGAATGACCAGCTGAAGCTGGTGCCCGAGGGCGTCGAAGGCCGCGTCGGCTACAAGGGCCCGGTCGGCCCCGTGATCCACCAGCTGGTGGGCGGGTTGCGCGCCGCCATGGGCTATACCGGCAGCGCCACCATCGCCGATCTCCAGAAGAACGCCCGCTTCCGCCGCATCACCAATGCCGGCCTGCGCGAGAGCCATGTGCATGACGTGGCGATCACCCGCGAAGCGCCGAATTACCGCAGCGATGGTTGATCGCCCCATCGAGGCCGTCATCTTCGACGCCTATGGCACGCTCCTCGACGTGCATTCCGCGGTCGCGCGCCATGCACCGCGCATCGGGCCGGAGGCGGCCGCCATCTCGGCCGAATGGCGGGTCAAGCAGCTCGAATATTCCTGGGTCCGCAGCCTGACCGGCCCCGGTCACCACCAGGATTTCTGGACCTGCACGACGGATGCGCTCAGCTTCGTCTTCGCCCGCTTCGGCCTCCGCGACGCGGCGCTGATGCAGGATCTGCTGGACGCCTATCGCCGCCTCGACGCCTATGCCGAGGTGCCGGCGATGCTCCAGGCGCTGCGTGCGCGGGGCATGCGCACCGCCATCCTCTCCAACGGCTCGCCCATGATGCTGGTGGAGGCGACCCAGGCCGCCGGCATCTCGACCCTGCTCGATGCGCTGCTTTCGGTCGAGGCCGTCGGAATCTTCAAGCCGGACCCGCGCGTCTATGCGCTGGCCGAACAGCGCCTCGGCCTGCCCGCAGGCCGCATGGCCTTCGTCTCCGCCAATCCGTGGGACACGCAGGCGGCGCTGGCCGCGGGTTTCCGCGCCATCCGCGTGAACCGCACCAACGCGCCCGATGAATACGGGCTGGAAGCCGCCGGCGTGCCAAGCCTGCCCCACCTCGCTGCCCTGCCCGGCCTGATCTCGTGACGCCCGAGGGGCGGCTCTCCGCCGCGATCGACCTGCTGCACGCCGTGCTGGACCAGCCGCGCCGCCCGGCGGATGCCATCAGCGCCGATTTCTTCCGCGCCCGGCGCTACATCGGCGGCAGCGACCGCCGCGCGGTGTCGGACCTTGCCTGGGGCGTGCTGCGGCAGCGGCTGCGCCTGGAATGGTGGATCGCCGAGACCGGCGCGCGCCTGACGCCGCGCCTGCTGGTGCTGGCCTATCTCCTGCTCGCCGAGAAGCGGAAGGTGATGGAGGTGGCACGCCTCTTCGATGGCGGGCGCTTCGCGGCGGGCCCCCTCGATGTGGGCGAGATGGGCATCGCCGAGCAACTGGTCGGCAAGCCGCTCACCGGCAAGGGCATGGCCGAATCCGCCCGGCTGAACCTGCCGGAATGGGCCATGCCGGGCCTCACGGCCCGCTTCGGCGACAGGTTGGACAAGGAGGCGCTGGCGATGGAAGCCACCGCGCCCCTCGACCTGCGCGTCAACCTGCTGAAATCCACGCGCGAGGCCGCACAGGCCGCACTCCGCGCCGAGGGCCTGGTCTCGGAGACGACGCCCTTCTCCCCCTGGGGCCTGCGCCTGCCCCACCGCACGCCCATCACCGGCTCTGCCGCCTACAAGGACGGCCTGATCGAGGTGCAGGATGAGGGCAGCCAGCTCATCGCCGCACTTGCGAATGCGCGGCCTGGCATGCGCGTGGTGGATTACTGCGCGGGGGCGGCGGGCAAGACGCTCGCCATGGCGGCCACCATGGGCAATCAGGGCCGCATCACCGCCTGCGATGTCTCGGTGCCGCGCCTCGAGGGGGCCAACAAGCGCCTGCGCCGGGCGGGGGTCCACAATGCCGAGACCCATCTGCTGGAGCCAGGCGACCGCTGGGTGAAGCGCCGCGCCGGCACCTTCGACCGCGTGCTGGTGGACGCCCCCTGCACCGGCACCGGCACCTGGCGCCGCAACCCCGATGCGCGCAGCCGCACCGGGCCCGAGGACCTGAGGGAATTGCTCGGGAAACAACATGAAATTCTTGCAATCTCGGCACATCTGGTGAAGCCTGGGGGTAGGCTCATCTACGCGACATGCTCGCTGCTGCCCGAGGAGAATGAAGTGCAGGTCGAGGCCTTCCTGGCGAACCATCCGGCGTTCCGTTCCGTGGCGCTCGACCGCGCCTGGGCCGATTCCGGGCTGCCTGGCGCGCCACCCTGCGCCACGCCGCATCTGCTGCTCTCCCCCGGCGCGCATGGCACGGACGGCTTCTTCTGCGCCGTTCTGGAAAAGGCGAGCTAGGCGCGCCGCGCGATGGTCACCATCCGCCGTGCCCGCCCCGGAGACGCTGACGCCATGGCCCGGGTCCATTTGGCCGCCTGGCGCAGCACCTATGCCGGCATCCTGCCGGAGCCCTACCTCGCCAGCCTCTCCGCCGAGCGCGAGAGCCTGGATTATGAGCGCGGCATCCTCGAGCGGCGCGGCGGGCATGCGGGCTTCGTCGCCATGGCCGATGGGCAGGAGGCGGGCGGCAGCGGCGTGGTCGGCTTCATCACCGGCGGCAGGTCCCGCCGCCCCGGCATCGCCGATGGCGAGGTGGAGACGCTCTACCTCCTCGATGATTTCCGTGACCGCGGGGTGGGGCGGCGGCTGATGCGCGCCATGGCATCGCATCTGGCGTCCCTCGGCGCCGAATCGGCCTTCGCCTGGGTGTTGCTGGAGAATCCCTCGCGCTGGTTCTACGAGCGGCTCGGCGCCAGGCTGGCCGCGCGGGAGGAGTTCACCTTCGCCGGCCAGAAGACCACCCAGCTCGCCTATGCCTGGCAGCCGATCAACACCCTGCTGACCGCGACCGCGACGACCAAGCTGCCGCGCTGAGCCATGTGGGACAGGCGCGCCGTGCTGCTGGCGGGCCTTGCCCCGCGCCCGGCCTTCGCCGAGGGGCTTTCCGCCATCGAAGCGCGGATCGGCGGGCGGCTTGGCGTCATGGCGCGGCGGGGCGCGCAGAGCCTTTCCCATCGCGCCGATGAGAGCTTCCCCATGGCCAGCACCTTCAAGGCGCTGCTCTCCGCCGCCGTGCTGGCGCAGGGCGACATGGACCTGCGCCTGCCCATCCCGCGCGAGGGGCTGATCGCCTGGTCGCCCGTCACGGAAACGCGGGCGGGCGGAACGATGAGCCTGGGTGAACTCTGCGCCGCCATCATGACCACCAGCGACAACACGGCCGCCAACCTGCTGCTGGGCGTGGTCGGCGGCCCGTCGGGCCTCACCGCCTGGCTGCGCGGCATCGGCGACGGCGAGACCCGGCTCGATCGCATCGAACCCGCGCTGAACGAGGCCCGCCCGGGCGATCCGCGCGACACGACGACGCCCGCCGCCATGGCCGCAACCCTCGGCCGGATCGCACTGGGCGATGTGCTGGGCGCGGAAAGCCGCGCGCGCTGGCTCGGCTGGCTCGAAGCCAACAGGACCGGCGCCGCCCGGCTGCGCGCGGGCGTGCCGGCCGGCTGGCGCGTGGGCGACCGCACGGGGGGTGCTGCGCATGGCACCAGCAATGTGGTGGGCCTGCTCTGGCCGCCGGGCAGGGCCGCGCCCTGGATCGTCGCCGCCTTCCTCACCGAATGCGCGGCACCCGTCGCCACGCGCGATGCGGCGCTGGCCGATGTCGCAAGGCTGGTCGTCGCCCTGCACCCTTGACGCGCGGGCCGCGCCGTGTTGCCCAACGCCATGAACACCGCCCCCGCCGCACAAGACCGCATCCTCATCCTCGATTTCGGCAGCCAGGTGACGCAGCTCATCGCGCGCCGCCTGCGCGAGTCGGGTGTCTATTGCGAGATCTGGCCCTACAATGCCGCCCCCGAGGCGCGCATCCGCGCCTTCGCGCCCAAGGGCATCATCTTTTCCGGCGGCCCCGCCTCGGTCACCGAGGGCGAGAGCCCCCGCGCGCCGGATTATGCCTTCGAATCCGGCCTGCCCATCCTCGGCATCTGCTACGGCCAGCAGACGCTGGCGCATCAGCTGGGCGGCACGGTCGAGGGCGGGCATGCGCGCGAATTCGGCCGCGCCACCGTCACCGTCACCTCCGATTGCCCGATCACCCAGGGCGTCTGGGCCAAGGGCGCGCTGGAGACGGTCTGGATGTCCCATGGCGACCGCATCACCGTCCTGCCGCCGGGCTTCCGCGTGGTGGCCGAGAGCGAGGGCGCGCCCTTCGCGCTGATCGCCAATGACGAGCGCCGCTACTACGGCACCATGTTCCACCCGGAGGTGGTGCACACGCCACATGGCGCGGCCCTGCTGCGCAACTTCACCCACGGCGTCTGCGGCTGCACGGGCGACTGGACCATGGCCGGCTACCGCGCCGAGACCATCGCCAAGATCCGCGCCCAGGTGGGCCAGGGCCGCGTCATCTGCGGCCTTTCGGGCGGTGTCGATTCCTCGGTGGCGGCGGTGCTGCTGCATGAGGCGATCGGCGACCAGCTGACCTGCATCTATGTGGATCACGGCCTGATGCG
>JAIYCD010000285.1 GCA_027488195.1 Acetobacteraceae bacterium
CAGCGGCGGCGCGGTGGATCTCGGCGCGGGCACGGTGCGGGTGCGGCTGGTGAAATCGTGAGGCGCCGCAAGCTGCCCCCAGGGGCGGCCGAACTCCAGACGGCGGTGCCGCTGGTCGCGCAATCCTACCTCCGCTTCGTGGCCGACATGCAGCCCGAACCGGAGAGCAAGGCCTTCGCCGCGCAGCACAGCGCCGCCAAGACCGCGCTCTCGCATCTCGAGCAGGTGATGAAGCTCGCGGCGGGTGGGGCCGAGGCGACCGACGTCGCGGGCGATGCGCTCGATGCCGCCCGCCAGGAAATGGATCAAGAGGAGACGCCCGCGGATGACGTCGGAGAGCCTGGCTGACCTGCTCGAATTCACCTGGGTCTGGAACCGGCAGCAGCGCCAGGCCACGCCGCAGGTGCATCGCCGCATCCTGCGGTGGCTGGAGACGGAACAGACCTCGCGCCGGCTCCTGCTCATGGCCTTCCGCGGCTGCGGCAAGTCCACCCTGGTGGGGTTGTTCTGCGCCTGGTCGCTCTATCGCAACCCCGATATCCGAATCCTCGTCGTCGCCGCCGACCAGAATCTGGCGGGCAAGATGGTGGGGCATGTGCGCCGCATCATCGAGCGCCACCCGCTCTGCGCCCGGCTGATCCCGGAGGGCGACGAGGCCTGGGCGGCGGACCGCTTCACCGTCCAGCGCCCGGGCGCGCTGCGCGACCCATCGATGCTCGCACAGGGCCTGCTCGGCAACATCACCGGTGCCAGGGCCGACATCATCATCTGCGACGATGTCGAGGTCGCCGGCAATTGCGACACGCCGGGCAAGCGCGCGGAACTGCGCGAGCGCCTGGCGGAGACGGAGTTCATCCTGACGCCCGGCGGCCTCATCCTCTATGTCGGCACGCCGCACACGGAAGAGAGCCTGTACCGCGCGGGCGACGGCTTCCTGCACGGCTATCACCGCCTGGAAGTGCCGATGCTGGATGGCGCGGGACATAGCGCCTGGCCCGAACGCTTCGGCGAGACGGCGATCGAGAGCCTGCGGGAGCGCGTGGGCGCGCTGCACTTCGCCCGCCAGATGCTGCTGCAACCGGTGGCCATGACGGCCGCACGCCTCGATCCCGCGCTGCTGCTGCGCTACCCGGAGGAGACCGAATACCGTGAGGCCAATGGCCGCGCGCAGCTCTGGCTGCTGGGCCGGCGCATGACTTCGGGCGGCGGCTTCTGGGACCCCGCCTTCGGGCGGGCCGAGGGCGGCGGCGATGGCTCCGTGCTCGCCGCCACCTACACGGATGGCGAGGGCCGGCACTTCCTGCATCGCCTGGCCTGGATCACCCAGCGCGCCGATGCGCCCGATGACCCGGCCACGCAGCAATGCCGCCAGGTGGCGGAACTGGCGCGCGAGCTGATCCTGCCCGTGCTGCGCGTGGAGACCAACGGCCTCGGCCGCTTCCTGCCCGCGCTGCTGAAGCGGGAGATGGCGCGGGCGGGGGCCGCCTGCGCCGTGATCGAGCACAGCAACCGCCGCCCCAAGGCGGAGCGCATCCTCGCCGCCTTCGACCCGCTGCTGGCCGCGCGCCGCCTGCACGCGCATGAGAGCGTCTTCCGCACCGGCTTCCCGCGGGAGATGGCAGAATGGCGGCCGGATGCGCGGGGTGCCAGGGATGACGGGCTGGATGCGGTGGCGGGCTGCATCCTGGCCGAGCCGGTGCGGATGCCCGCGCTGCCGCCCCGCGCGCCCGGGCCCAGTTGGCGCGGCGGTTGACGAACCAAGGGGGTGCGGCAAGGGTCTGGCGCCACCGCCGGAGATTTTCCCCTGTGTCAGTCCAAGCCGGCACGCCTGGCCGCCTGTCTCGCTTCGTTCTTTTCCTGCGGCGCTGGTCCTGGCGCGGCCTGGTCCTGGCGGCCCTTGCGAACCTCGCCTGGGACCTCTGGTCCTGGCAGGATCGCAGCTTCGCGGAAGGAGACCGGCGGTATTTCCGGGGTGCCGAGCGGGGCGACGAAATCAACTACGGGATGGCCGAAATCCGGATCATCAATGAGACGAACCGCGAGTTCCTGATTGATAGTTTCGTGTTGGATGGCTGGGGGGGGCCTTACACCCACGAGGCAGCTTCCACCAGGAGACTAGCGCCCGCCGGCCAGCCAGGTGCCAGCCGGGATGAAAGGCGGTATCTGGACCATCTTCTGAGCGATGGCCGCATTCTCTTGCGGGATGGCGCCGAAGGCCCGCAACGCCTTATCATTTTTCAGATAGATCGCAGACGGCCCATAGCGTGCCAAATGGAACTGCGCATCCGCGAGGACGGCGAAGCCTTCTCCGATTGCCGCCCGCTCCGGCGCATCCGCCATGAGTTCCGTTGGCTGTTCGGTCCGCCGAACTATTGACGGTATCCGCGTCTGACGCGGCGGTACCCGCAACCTTGTCGCTCATGGAGCCATTCATGCCCGATCCCGGCCACGCTGCCGAGGACCGGCGCGTCATCGCGCGTCAGTCCTGGCTTCAGCACCCCAGCTTGAATTCCCTCGCCATCCCCGTCGCCACGAACGAAGCGCTCGCATCCTTTCTCCCAGGTCGGGTCAATGGACCCGCGGATGCCTCTCGGCACATCGTGTGGGTCGCTGAGATGACGCGTCGCATGGGGCCGGACACGGCAGGCAGCCTGGCTGAGCTGCATGAAATTCAAGGCCATATGAGTGCGACGCGGCGCGACATGCTGGGGCAGGGCCGCGATGTCATCAATGACTCCGCCGCGACGGCCATGGACCGGCGCAACAACCTTTTGGGGATCAGCATCGGCTTGCAGGCGACAAGCTTCGAGGACGTGTTGCGATTGTCACGCGAAGCCATGGACCGCAGCCCTCGCGATGGATCAGGTGGCGTGATCGGGGCTGTGTGGCTTCCAAAAGAGGATTGGCGCGCAAATCCATCGTCGGACCGCAGCCAATGGAACTGGCCCAACCCGGATTGGAGCCGCGTGCCCCGGCAGCATGTCACCGAGTATCTCATGGGCGGCGAGGAATACCGCCGCGGTGCCGATCACCGTCAATTGGCCGCCGATCGCCGGGCTGCGCTGGACGCCAAGAAGCGTGAAGCATGGCGACGGATGCTGGAAGAGGATGACGCAGCCGGCGGCCCCGTCCAGGTCCAGGGATACCAGCGCGATGGACATCCCGTCCGCGCCCATGCCCGCTCCCGCCCCTGACGCCGAAGGGGGGTGCAGGGGACAAGTCCCCTGCCGGGGTCGAGGGGCAGCGCCCCTCGCCTAGGCTGACTTCTTCAGGATCTCGCTAGCATGCCGCGCCCGCCCGGGCGCGGTGATGGCGTAGCGCCCATCCGGCCGCACCTCCGCCAGGCCCATCCCCTGCAACCGCAGCAGGCAGGGCTGGTCCTTCAGCTCCGGCGGGCGGCCATGCGGCCCCACCAGCGTCAGCCGGTGCAGGGCCGAGCGGCAACAGCTTTCCAGATACGGCTCATTCCACATTCCACGATCTCTCCAGCGCGCATCCGTTGTGGCGATGCGCGCGCCCGCCCGCAAGGAGGCGCCCATGGATCCCATGAACCCGTCATCGCTCTGGTGGATGGACGCCGCACAGGCGCCCGTGATCGCCGGGCTCTACTGGCTGCTGCTCGGCATCAAGCGCGACCTGGATCGCCGCATCGAGAAGGGCACCTCCCGCACCGATGATGGCCTCTCCCGCACGCGGGACGAACTGGCCGCCTTCAAGCTCGAAGTGGCGCGGACCTACGTCCCGCTCTCGCTGAGCCGCGACGTGGACCGGCGCCTCTCCGAGCAGCTGCTGCGCATCGAGGACAAGCTCGAAAACATCCGTCGCGACCAGGAGCATGATTAATGAGCACCACCGCCCCCCTCTCCATCCCCGCCCAGGCTGCCGCCGAGGAGCTGCTGGCCCGCATCCTCTACGCCGAGGCCGGCGCACGGCCCGTCCGCGCCATCGAGGCGCTGGCCTGCCTGGCGCTCAACCGCGCCCGCGCCGTGCTGGGGACGCCGGAGGCGCGCACGCGCTTCGCCGCCGATGCAGCGCCCGAGACGCTGGCGCGCGCGCTGATCGCCGTGCTGCGCGCCCCCTTCCAATTCCCGGTGCGCCACCCGAAGCACGAGCGGCACGCGCTCTTCGCCACACCCATCGAGGGCGATGCGGCGCTGGCCGTCTGCCGCCGCATCGCCGGCCGCGCCATGCTGGGCGCCCTGCCGGATGCGACCCATGGCGCGCTGCTCTGGCATGACGCGCTGCGCCAGCCCGGCTGGGCGCTCGGCCGCGTGCCGACGCTGGAGGCGGGCGGCCTCGCCTTCTACCGGCTGGACAGGGCGTGATAGAGGGGGCGCATGGAACCCCTGATCTATACCCTGGTGCGTGAGGCCGACTGGCGCGCCGCCGAAGAGGCCCGCGCCTATCACGGCAGTGCCGATGACCGGCGCGACGGCTTCCTGCATTTCTCGACCGCGGCACAGCTGCGCGCCAGCGCGGCCAAGCACCGCGCCGGTATCACCGATCTCTGGATGATCGAGGCCGATGCGGCGGCGCTGGGCGAGGCGCTGAAATGGGAGCCCGCCGCGGGCGGCAGCCGGCCGGGCCTGTTTCCGCACCTCTACGCGCCGCTGCCGCTCTCGGCGATCCGCCGCGCGGTCGCGGTGCCGCTCGGCGCGGAAGGGCGTCACGCCTTCCCGGACGGCATCCCGTGACGCGCGCGTGAGACCGCGCGCTCGCTCATCACGCAGGCCACCACCACCACGAGACCACCCAGGATCACCTCCATCCCCGGCGCATTGCCGAAGACCGCGAGATCCAGCGCGACCGAGAGCGGCAGCGCGATGAACTCGAAGGGGGCGAGGCGCGCCGGGCTGCTGATCCGCAACGCCAGCGCCAGCAGGATGGTCGCCCCGCCCGCGAGCAGCCCGTTCAGCAGCAGCTGCGCCCATTCCACCGCACTCGGCGCCGCCCAATAGGTCGCGGCGAAGGGCCCCGTCGCCAGCACGCCAAACAGCGAGGGCCAGAGCACCAGCCGCGCGATCCCGGGCTCCGCCCGCAGGCTGCGGTTCAGCGTGATGTTGGCCGCATAGGCGATGGTGCCGAGCAGCGCGCAGGCGAAGCCATAGAGGCTGCCGCCCTCGCCAAGTTGCGGCGCGAGCGCGATCATCACGCCGCCAAACCCCACGCCGCACCAGAGCCAGGCCGCGCGCGGCACCTGTTCCTTCAGGAAGACGCGCGCCAGGATCAGCGTCATGAAAGGTGCCGTGAAGAAGATCAGATAGGCATCGGCGAGACTGAGGTAGCGCACCGCGACATAGAAGGTGAGGCCGGCCGTGAGCATGGTGCAGGCGCGCAGGCCGTGCAGCCAGGGATGCGCCGTCCGCAGCGGCCCGCCCGGCCAGCCGACGGCCTGGCGCAGCCCGAGCAGCAGGACCAGGAGCACCGCATGCCGGAGGAAGATCGCCTGCGCGGCCGAGAAGTCGCCCGCCAGCAGCTTGCTGTTGGCGTCGAGCAGCCCGAACAGGCCGATGCCTGCCATGAGCAGGAGCGGGCCGCGCACCATCTTGTCCTTTGCCGTGTGTGGCGCCCCGTGTCGCGGTCCGGCGGGGCCCTGTCAACGCGGGCCGGATTTCGTTCCGCACGGTTTCGCCCTATGCAGCGCGCATGACCCCCTCCCTTGCCTCCGCCCTGATGCCCCTGATGCGCGGGCTCGACGCCGAAACCGCGCATGGGCTGGCCCTGAAGGGCCTGGCGCTGGGCCTGGCCGGCCGTGACGACGCGGCCGATGCGCCCAGCCTCGCCACCCGCGCCCTCGGCCTTGATTTCCGCAACCCGCTCGGCCTCGCCGCCGGCTTCGACAAGGATGCGGTGGCGATCCTGCCCTTGCTGCGGCTCGGCTTCGGCTTCGTCGAGGCCGGCACCGTCACCCCCCGCCCCCAGGCCGGCAATCCACGCCCCCGCCTGTTCCGCCTGACCGAGGATGCGGCGGTGATCAACCGCATGGGCTTCAACAATGCCGGGCTCGATTCCTACCTGGCCCGCCTGCGGGACCTGAACCGCCCGTTGCCCGGCGTACTCGGCGCCAATGTCGGCGTGAACAAGGAGGGCGCGGACCCCGAGCGTGACTACCCCGCCCTTTGCCGCGCCGTCGCCCCGCTCGCCGACTACGTCACGATCAACATCTCCTCCCCCAACACGCCCGGCCTGCGCGACCTGCAGGGCGAGGCGCGGCTCGCCTCCATCCTCGATGCCGTGGCGCCCGCCGCCCTCGGCAAGCCCGTGCTGGTGAAGCTGGCGCCGGACCTCGCGGAGGAGGCGCTGGCGCCGATCATCGAGGTCTGCGTGACGCGCGGCGTGGCAGGGCTCATCATCAGCAACACCACGATCGCCCGGCCCGAGACGCTGCGCTCCCCGCAAAAGGCCGAGGCCGGCGGCCTCTCCGGCGCGCCCCTTTTCGAGCGCTCCACCGAGATGCTCGCGCGCGCGCATCGCATCGCGGCGGGCCGTCTGGTCCTGATCGGGGCCGGGGGCATTGCCAGCGGTGAGCAGGCCTACAGGAAAATCCGCGCCGGCGCCTCGCTCGTGCAGCTCTATAGCGGCTTCGCCTATGGCGGGCCGGCGCTGATTGGCCGCATCAAGCGCGAGTTGGCGGATCTCCTGGCCCGGGACGGTTTCGCCCATGTCGCCGATGCGGTAGGGGCTGGCGCATGACCGTGCAGATTCTCGAACACCTCGCCCCCATTGCCGATCGATATGACGGCTTCATCCTGGACCTCTGGGGCGTGGTGCATGACGGGCGGCAGCCCTATCCCGGCGTGCTCGACTGCCTGGCCGAGTTGAAGGCGCGCGGCAAGCGCGTGGTCTTCCTGACAAATGCGCCGCGGCGCGGCTGGTTCATCCAGACCATGCTGGACGGCATGGGCGTCGAGCGCGACCTCTATGCCGGCATCATGTCCTCCGGCGAATGCTCCTGGCTCTGGCTGAAGGAGCGGAAACTCCCCTGGTTCGCCAAGCTCGGCCGCCGTGCCTACCACATCGGCCCTGAACGGGACCTTTCCGTGGTCGAGGACGGCGCGGCCGCACTCGTCTCCCGCCCCGAGGATGCCGATTTCCTGCTCAACACCGGCCCCGACCCCGAGCGAAAGTCCAAATCCGTCGAACCCTATCGCGACGAGCTGCGCGCCTGCTTCGAGGCCGGCCTGCCCATGCTCTGCGTGAACCCGGACCGCGCCGTGATGGTGGCGGGTGACCGGTTGATCTGCGCCGGCGCGCTGGCCGATGTCTATCTCGAATGGGGCGGCGACGTCTTCGAGGCGGGCAAGCCCGACCCCGCCGTCTATGGCCCGGTGATGGACCTGCTTGGCATGACGGACAAGAGCCGCGTGGTCGCGGTGGGCGACACGCCGCACACCGACCTCGCGGGTGCCCGCCATGCCGGCATCGACAGCCTCTGGGCGCTGACCGGCCTGACGGCGGATGCGCATGGCCACGACCCCTCGGCCGGGTTGCTGGCCCATGTGCTGGCCGAGGAAGGCGAAGCGCCGGTCGCCGCCCTTCGCAGCCTGCGCTGGTAGGCTTGGGCATGATGCGTTGAGGCGGCATCGCCGAAACGCTTCAACATCCCCTCGGCAAAGGCCGGGCCTGGTGGCAGGCTCGGCTCCATGATCTTCCGCATTGCCTGCCGCGAGGCGCTGGGTGCGCCCGCGCTCGCCATGGCGGCCACCTTCCTCGCTTTCGGCGCTGCCGTGCAGGCGGCGGGCCTCGGCCTCGGCTGGGGGCTGGCGGCCGCACTCCTGGTCTATGGCATGCCGGGGCAGATGGTGCTGGTCGCGGCCGTGGGCCTGCCCGGCGGAGCCCTGCCGGCGGTACTGGGCGCCGCCACCGCCAATGCGCGCTTCCTGCCCATGGCGGTGGCCCTCTCGCCATGGCTGGGCGGCGGGCCGCGCCGCTGGTGGGCGTTGCCCTTCATCGCCGTGACACCCTGGGCCATGGCGATGCGACGGCTGCCCGGGCTGCCGGTGGAGCAACGCCTCGCCTGGTTCCTCGGCTTCGGCCTCACCTCCTGGCTGGTGGCCGGCACCGCGACGATCATCGGCTTCCGCATCGCGCCACTGCTGCAAGGGCCGGTGCTGGCGCTGATGCTGCTGGTGAACCCGCTCTACTTCACGCTGATCCTGGCGCATGAGGTCCGCGTGCCGCCAGGGCGGCGCGCGGTGATCGGCGGCTGCTGCGCGGCCCCCCTCGCCCTGCTGCTGCCCCCCGCCTGGGGGCTGCTGGCGGCGGGCATCCTGGGCGGGACGCTCGCCTTCCTCTGGGGCCAGCGGCGTGACCGGCGCTGACCAGGCCCTATTGCTGCTCATCCTGGCCTGCGCGCTGCTGCGGGCCGCGGGGCTGCTGGTGGCGGGGCGGCTCCGGCCGGATCATCCCTTCGTGCGCTGGGCGGCCTCGGTGGCGCTCGCCACGCTCGCCGCCTTCATCGCCGTCGCGATCCTGGCGCCGACGGGGCTGCTGGCCGGCATCGCCCTGCCGGCGCGGCTGGCGGGGCTGGCCACCGCGCTGGCCTGGCTCGGCTGGCGTGGCGGCATGCTGGCGCCGCTCATGGCCGGGCTGCTCGCCACCGCCGCGCTCGACGCCCTGATGGGCTAGGCTCAATCCACGCGGATGTTGCGGGCGCGGATCACCTGGCCCCAGCGCTCGAATTCCTGCGCCGCGAAGCGCTCCATCTCCGCCTGGGTGTTGCCCACCGCGACCAGCCCGGCCGCCGCCATGCGGCTGATGACGCCGGGGTTGGACACCGCCTCGCGCACCGCGGCGCCCAGCCGTTCCTGGGCCGCGGCCGGCGTGCCGGCGGGCACCGCGATGCTGCCCCAGCTCTGCACCGTCGCATCGCCGAAGCCGGCTTCGGTGAAGGTCGGCAGGTCGGGCAGCACGGCGATGCGCTCGGGCCCGCTCGTGGCCAGCGCCCGGATCGCCCGCGCGCGCACCTGGCCGATGGAAGAGGCCGGCTGGTCCAGCATCACCTGCACCGTGCCGTTCACCAGGTCCGACATGGCCTGGCCCGAGCCGCGATAGGGCACATGCACCATCTGCGTGCCCGTCACCGCCATGAAAAGCTCGGTGAAGATATGCGTGCCCGAGCCGACGCCAGAGGTCGCGAAGCTGAGCTGCCCCGGCCGCGTGCGGACGAAGGCCACGAATTCCTGGAGCGTCTGCGCCGGGATCGAAGGGTGCACAACCACGATCACATCGGTGGTGAAGATCTTGGAGAGGATCACCAGCTCACGCCGCACATCAACGGCGCGCATCAGGCCCAGATGCGGCGCCTGGGTCATCACGCCATTGGTCGCGACGAGCAGCGTATAGCCATCGGCCGGGCTGCGGGCCGCGGCCTCCACGCCCACCGCGCCGCCGGCGCCGGTGCGGTTCTCCACCACCACCGCCTGGCCCAGCGTCTCGCTCAGCCGCTCGGCGATGACGCGCCCGCCCACATCGGTGCTGCCGCCGGGCGAGAAGGGCACGATCAGGCGGAGCTGGCGGTTGGGCTGCCAGGGGGCCGTCTGAGCACCAGCGGCCATCGGCAGGAGCACAGGCGCGGCGAGGAGCGAGCGGCGGTTCAGGATCATGCGCGGGGTGCCTTTCAGGCGCTGGCGAAGGCTTCCGCCTCCACCTCGACGACGAAGCGGGGATGGGCGAGGGCGGCGACGATCAGCAGCGTGCTGGTGGGGGCATGCCCTTCCATCGCCACATCCCGCGCCTTCCGCCAGGGCGCGATCAGCGCGGTGTCGGTCAGGAAGACGGTGAGCTTCACGATGTGCTGCGGCCCCATGCCGTGCGCCGCCAGCAGCCTGCGCAGATTGGCCAGGGCGAGCGCGATCTGCGCCTCGCCATCCTCGGGAATGGCGCCATCCGGCGCGATGCCGACCTGGCCCGAGAGCACGAGGCGGCGGCCCGGCCCCTCGACCAGTGCCGCATGCGAATAGCGCGAGGCGGGGGCGGCGACGCCCTCCGGGTTCGAGAAGGTGATCATGTGCGGGGCAATTCCTCACGGGCGACGGGGGCCGCGGGCGCGGCCGCCGCATTGTCCACCAGATAGGGGCGCAGCGCCCGGCGGATCTGGAACTCGAACTCGGTGTTGAGGTCGAACATGGTCTGGCGCAGCAGGCTCTCGGCGCCGGCGCGGCGCGCGGCGGCCGTGCTCTCGATGCTGCGGGAACGCTCGGCCGAGGCCTCGGCGAAGCCCAGGCGGCGGTCATTCTCGCCCAGGATGTCCACCCGCGCGGTCAGCTGGCAGAGCAGGCGCTCGCCCGGGTCGCTCGCGAAGACGCCGCCGCCCCCCTGGTTGCGGCTGCGGATGATCTGCGCGCGGGTCACGCTGAAGCGGGCGCGGTGCTCGGTGCCGAAGGCGGCGAGCCTGTCCTGGCCCATGATGCGAACGGCCTCGGCGGGCGTGGGCCGCAGGTCACGCCCGGCATCCGTGGGACCGGGGGCGGGCATCCGGTCCTCGAAATCGATCCGCGCGACGTCCAGGCGGATCTGCGTGAGGTGGCGGTAGGCGATGGGCGGCCCATCTTCCTGGGGCGCGGGTGGCGTGGAGGCGCAGGCGGCCAGGGTGACCGGCAGAAGAAGCAAGGCGCGCCGAGACTGCGGCATGGCGGATCCTCCCAGGGATTCAGGCCCGCTTCCCGCGAATCGCCTCGCGGTCGAAGCGGAAGCCATAATTGCAGAATTCGCAGTTCATGGTGATGACGCCCGCCTCGGCCATGTGGTCGAGGTCCGGGGCGGCGAAGCCCTCCAGCACCTGAGCGAGGCGCGAGCGCGAGCAGCGGCAGCCATAGGCCAGCGCGCGGGCCTGCCCGAGCGCCAGCCCTTCCAGCGAGAACAGGCGGTGCAGCAGCGCCTCGGGCGGCAGGGCGTCATCCAGCATTTCGGCATCGGTCAGCGTGCCGGCCAGGACGATGGCGGTGCGCCAGGCCTCCTCCTGCGCTTCGGGGTCCAGCGCCTCGCCCAGGCCGCCCTCGCTCGCGATGCGCTCCATGATCAGGGCGCTGGCGCGCCAGCCCTCGGCGGTGCGGGCGCAGGCGAGCCGGACATGACTGCGCAGCTGCTCGGAGGAGGCGAAATAGCTGCCCGTCATCTCGGCGAGGTCGGCGCCCTCGATGGCGACGATGCCTTGGTAGCGCTCCATCTCCTCGCCCTGGTCGCAGGTGAAGGCGAGGTAGCCGCGGCCGAGCAGGGCGCGGGCCGAGGGGTTCCTGCCATACTGCGTAAGGCGCTCGGCATCGGCGCGGACATAGCCGCGCAGCTCACCCTGGTCGGTGCAGTCGCTCAGCAGCATGGAGATTGGGCCCTCGCCCTTGGCCTGGAGCGAAAAGCTGCCGCGATACTTCAGCGCGGAGGCGAGGCCCGCGGTGAGCGCCATCGCCTCGCCCAGCAGCCGGGTCACGGCGTCCGTCTCGGTGTGGCGCGTCAGCAGCGCATCGGCGAGCGGGCCCAGGCGGACGAGGCGGCCGCGCACGGGCTTGCCATCCAGATGGAAGGGTAGCACGCCGCGCGGGATCACGAGGTCCGGCACGGGGGGGCGGTCATGGTCGAGGAAGGCGGGTGTTGGTTGGGTCACGGTCTGGAATTAGCCCAGACCGGGCTCGGTTGCGAGGCTCACCCCACCACCAGGACCAGGATCTGCACGATCCCCGAGACAACGAGCAGGCCCAGGATGATCCCGCCCAGATTGTCCGGATGCGGCAGCTTCACGCGGCCATGGCGCTGCGGCGCACCTTGGGCGGCTTCACCATCATCGCCCGCAACAGCTGCTTGAGCTGCAGGCGGTCGATCATCGGGAAGCGGGCCATGACTTCGGCCTCATGCGCCTTGGCGGCGACCAGGAGGTTCTTCACCATCTGCTCGCCGCGCGGCAGCATCTGGATGCGGACCACGCGGCGGTCCCGCGCGTCGGGCATGCGCTTGACAATGCCGTCACGCACCATGCGGTCAAGCAGCTTGGTCATGGTGGGCTGCTGCAAGAGGCAGGCCTCGGCCAGGCCCGTCACCGTCTCGCCCGGGCTGCCCGAGAGGGTCGCGAGGACGCGCCAGACCGGAACTGAGACGCCTTCCTTGCGAAGCTTCGCATGGAACTCTGAAGAGATGGCGTGCGAACCCCGTGCCAGCAAATACAACAGATAGTCGTCAACGAAACGATCGGTGCCAGCGGGTTCCATGTCTTCCTCGATGTCATGCTTTAGCGTTCACAATGTCAGCCTGTTTCACCGGCATGCAATTACGGGGAAATACGGATGCCTGACATATGAAAATTCATGTGTTAACCTCCCCGCAAATGGGAGCCCCACATGGTCCACTCCGCCCTCGAACCCGCCTGGATCTCGGCCTTTGAGGCCGTGTTCCGCCGCTGCAAGCTGGCCAAGGGAGACCTGGCCTGCCTGTTGACCGAGAGCCGATCCCGCCCGCTCAACATCGCACTCGCGGAGGCGGCGATGGCGCGAATCGGGGCGCGATTCGTCCGGATGTCTCTCCCAACACCACCGCAAACCGCGCCCGTCCCCATTCGCTCCACGGGCGCATCGCGCGCCATTGGGGGACACCCGGCGGCGCTGGCGGCGCTGGCCGCTTGCCCCTTCATCGTGGACCTCACGGTCGAGGGGCTGCTGCACGCGCCCGAACTCAAGCAGATCCTGGGGGCGGGCAGCCGGGTCCTGATGGTGAGCAACGAGCACCCCGACGCGCTGGAGCGCCTGGTGCCGCAGGATGCCGATGAGGCGCAGGTCAAGGCCGCCGTGAAGCAGGCGCGGGCGGCGAAACGCATGCACGTGACCTCAGCCGCCGGCACCGACCTGCATGTGGTGATGGAGGGGGCCCCCAGCGTCGGCGTCTGGGGCTGGACCGACCGGCCGGGGACCATCGCGCATTGGCCGGGCGGCATCCTCGTCGCCTTTCCGCGGGCCGGCTCCGTCCAGGGGCGGCTCGTGCTCGATGCCGGCGACGTGAACCTCACCTTCAAACGCTACATCGAGCGGCCGATCACCCTGACCATCGAAGAAGACCACATCACCCGCATCGAAGGGCGTGGCGCGGATGCCGAGATGATGCGCCGCTACCTCGAAGCCTGGAAGGACCCCGCCGCCTATGCCGTCAGCCATGTCGGCTGGGGGCTGAACCGGGCCGCGCGCTACGAGGCGCTCACCTTCTACGACCGCGAGGACACCAACGGGACGGAACTGCGCGCGGTGGCCGGCAACTTCCTTTTCTCGACCGGCGCCAATGAATTCGCCGGCCGCTTCACCGAAGGCCATTTCGACATTCCCGTCTTCAACACCACCATCTCGCTCGATGGCGAGGATGTGGTGCGCGAGGGCGTGCTGCTGTGACGCCCGTCCTGCTGCTGCACGGCATTGGCGGCCGCGCCTCGCTCTGGGCGCCGAGCATGGCGGCGCTGGCGCCGCGACGGGTCATCGCCATGGACATGCCAGGCTATGACGGGACCCGCCCGGCGCTGACCAGCTTCGAAGCTCTGGCCGATGCGGCGGTGGCGCTGCTCGATGCGCAAGGCGTGGCGGATGCCGATGTGGTGGGCCATTCGCTGGGCGGGATGATCGCCCTCGAGATGGCGCTGCGCCATCCGGGCCGCGTGCGGCGCCTCGTCATCGTGGCCAGCTCGCCGGCTTTCGGCAGCCGCGACCCGGCCTTCCGCGAGAGTTTCCTCGCGGCGCGGCAGAAGCCGCTGGATGAGGGCATCGGCATGGCCGGCGTGGCGGCTTCGCTGGTGCCCGGCATGCTCGGCCCCTCTGCCGCCCCGCAAGCCGCACCCGCCGCCATGGAAGCGATGGCCAGTGTGGATGAGGCCGCCTACCGCGCCACGCTCGCGGTGCTGACGGGCTTCGACCGCCGCGCGGACCTGCCGCGCGTGACACAGCCCGCCTTGCTCATCGCCGGCGAGACCGACCAGACCGCGCCGCCCCGCGGCATGGCCCGCATGGCCGACGCCATTCCCGATGCGCGGATCATCGTCATCCCCGGCGTCGGCCACCTCCTGCCGCTGGAGGCGCCGGATGCCTTCCATGCGGCGCTGCACGAATTCCTGAGCTGAAGGGAAGCACATGATGGACATGCCCCTCCCCCTCACTGCCGATGCGGCCATCTTCGATCCGCGCGGCTTCCGCCTCTCGCCCTTCGAGGCGGATCTCTGTGCCCGCGCGCGGGAATTCGGCGCGCGCGTGCTCGCCCCCCGCGCCGCCCGCTGGGACCGCGAAGCCGCCTTCCCCACCGACAATTACGACGACATGCGCCGCGAAGGCTGGCTCGGTATCTGCATCCCGCAAGCGGATGGCGGCATGGGCGCCGATTTCCGCGCCTATTGCCTGGCCGCCGCCGAATTCGGCCGCTACTGCGGCGCGACCGCGCTCACCTGGAACATGCATGTCTGCAGCACCCTCTGGACCGGGCTGCTGACCGATGATCTGGAGATGGATGCGGCGACACGCGCGCTGCACCATGCGCGCCGCCGACTGCATTACGAGAACATCCTGGGGCACGGCGCCATCTTCTCGCAGCCCTTCTCCGAGGGCGGTGCCGCGGCGGCGGGCGCGGTCGCCTTCGGCACCACGGCGACGCCCGTGGAGGGCGGCTTCCGCATCAATGGCAAGAAGATATTCGCCTCGCTCTCCGGCCATGCGGATTGCTACGGCATCCTCTGCACCGAGGTGCAGGGCGAGGCGAAGCTCTCGCGCCGCGACACGCTCTACCTCGCCATCCCGAAGGACGCGCCGGGCGTCTCCGTCGAGGGCGAGTGGGACCCCTTGGGCATGCGCGGCACCGTCAGCCGCAACCTGATCTTCAAGGAGGTCTTCGTGCCGGAGAGTGCGGCGCTGATGCCGCCCGGCCTCTATTTCCAGGCCGCCTCGCGCTGGCCGCACATGTTCATGACGCTGACGCCGACCTATATGGGGCTGGCCCAGGCGGCCTACGATTTCACGGTGCGCTACCTCCGCGGCGAGCAGCCGGGCACGCCGCCGGTGAAGCGGCGCATGTATCCCACGAAGCAGATCGCGCTCGCGGAAATGCGCATCATGCTGGAGCAGACCAAGGCGCTCTGGTTCCAGGCGATCAGCGAGGCCGGCCCCGACCCCTCCAAGGAACAAATGCTCCGCGCGCTGGCCGCGCAGAACACAGTGATGGAAAACGCCAATGCCATCGCCGCCAAGGCCGTGCGCACCTGCGGCGGCCAGGCCATGCTGAAGACCCTGCCCTTGGAGCGCATCTATCGCGACAGTCGCTGCGGCAGCCTCATGCTGCCCTGGACGGCCGAGCTCTGTGTGGACCGCATCGGGCGCGAGGCGCTCTACGAGAAGGGCGAGACGGATTGATGGAGAGCTTCGACCTCCCTGCCCTCAGGCCGCTGATCGAGGCGGAGGAGGCGCTGCTGCGCGGCGAGGGCATCCGCGCGGGCGATCGCATCGGCTGGATCGGGCTGAACCATCCGGGGATGCTCGCCTGCCTCTTCGCCTGCGAGCGGATCGGCGCCACGCTGGTGCCGCTGAACTGGCGCCTGGCGGCCGAGGAGCTGCAATGGATCGCGGCGGATGCTGGCCTTGCCTTGCTGCGGCAGGGGCCGGCCTCCGGCGCCGTCACGCCGCATGCCATGCCATCGGCCACGCCCTGCGAGGCGCTGCTGATCGGCTACACCTCGGGCACCACGGGCCGGCCCAAGGGTGCCATGCTGAGCCGCGCGGCCCTGCACGCCAATGCGGAGAATGCGCGCCGCATCTTCACGCTCACGCCCGAGGACCATGTGCTGACGGTGCTGCCGCTCTTTCATGTCGGCGGCCTGAACATCCAGACCGTGCCGGCCCTGCTGGCCGGCGCGCGCGTCACGCTGCTCCCGAAATTCGACCCCGACGCGTTCTTCGACGCGGTGGAGCGACTGCGCCCCACCCTCACCCTGCTGGTGCCGGCCGTGATGACGGCGCTGATCCGCCACCCGCGCTGGGCGCGCGCGGACCTGTCATCCCTGCGCGCCATCGGCGCCGGTTCCTCCGAGGTGCCGCTCGCCCTCATCGAGGCGTTTCACGCCCGCGGCATTCCTGTGCAGCAGGTCTATGGCATGACGGAGACCAGCCCCATCGCCATCGCGCAGACCCGCGCGGAGGCGCTCGCCGCACCCGGCTCCATCGGCACGGCCGCGCCGCTTTGCGAGGCGCGCATCGCGCTGCCTGACGGAAGCGAGGCGCCGCACGACACGCCGGGCGAAATCGAGATCCGCGGCGCCAATGTCATGACCGGCTATTGGAACCGCGCCGACGCCACGGCGGAGGCGCTGCATGCGGGCTGGTTCCGCACCGGCGATGTCGGCCTCCAGGACGAGGCGGGCCGCTTCTGGTTCACCGACCGGCTCAAGCGCGTGATCATCTCGGGCGGCGAGAACATCTATCCGGCCGAGCTGGAGCGCGTGCTGGCCGAGGTGCCTGGCCTGGCCGAATACGCCATCATCGGCCGGTCCGATCCACGCTGGGGCGAGGTGCCGGTCGCCGTCATCGTGGCCGAACCCGGCTTCAACGAAGCCGCGATCACCGCCCGCTTCGAGGCAAGCCTGGCGCGCTTCAAGCATCCGCGCGCGATCCTGCGTGTGCCGGCCCTGCCGCGCACGGCACTCGGCAAGGTGCAGGTCGAAGCGTTGCGCGCGCTTACGGAAGCCGGCTAGCCGCGCGCCTCTGCTCATAGGCGCGGGCATGCAGCGCGGCCGCGTCATGGATCGCGGTCTCCACGCCCGCGCGCTGCGCCGCCTCGGCCAGGAAGCCCAGGATGTGCTCGCCCTCGATGCGGTTGCCCGCCTCGATGTCGCGCAGCATGGAGGTGGCGTAGGCGCTGGCCGCCTCGCTGAAGAGCGCGCGGTACTCCGCCATGAAGCTCTCGGGCATGGGGTGGCCGTGATGCGCGGCGATGGCGGCGTTCCGCGCCAGGATCTCCTGCAGCCAGGCGCTGCCGCCGCCGCGCACGATCTCGCCGACATTGGCGCGCATCAGCACGGTGCCGACGGCGCTGGTGCCGAGATGGACCAGCTTCTCCCACATGCGTTGCGCGATGTTCGGCACGGCCTTGGCCTCCATGCCGCGTGCCGTGGCGAAGGCGGCTTCCAGCGCCCTCACGCGCGGGCTCAGGCCGCCCGCCACTTCGCCGAAGGTGAGCCAGCGCCAGTCGTTCAGCTGCTTCACCACGCCATCGGGCGTCAGCGTCGCCTGGATCTTGCAGAGGCCGCCCAGCACGCGCCCGGCGCCGAACCGCGCCTGCAAGGTCGCGATGTGGGAGAGGCCATTCAGCACGGGCAGGATGGCGCACCGCGCATCCACGGCCGGCGCGATGCTCGCCATCGCATCCTCAAGGTCATAGGCCTTGCAGGTCAGCAGGATCGCATCCCAGCCCGGTTGCAGCGCCTCGGCCGTGACGGTCTTCACGGGCAGGCGCGCATCGCCGAAGGGGCTTTCGATGAGCAGGCCATGCTCCGCCAGCTGCGCGGCGCGGCGCGGCCGCACGAGGAAGGTGACATCGCCGCCCGCTTCGGCCAGACGCCCGCCGAAATAGCCGCCCAGCGCACCCGCGCCCAGCACCAGCACCCGCATGTGACTTTCCTTCCCAAACCCGACATATGCGCGTTACACCCATGCCCTAGGTTCGGAAAGTGATGCGTCGCAAACTCGCCCTGCTGATTCTGGCTGTAGCACTGCTGGGTGCGGGCTATGTCTATGGGCGGCCCGCCATGGCCACGCTTGGCCTCAGCTGGCCCGGCGGCACGCAGACGAGCGGCCCGCGCCTCAGGCTCGCCAGCGTGGATCGTGGGCCGATCACGGCGGTGGTCTCCGCCACCGGCACGGTGAACCCGCTGGTGACGGTGATCGTCGGCAGCCAGCTCTCCGGCCTGATCCGCGAATTGCCGGGCGACTTCAACCAGCGCGTCACCACGGGCCAGGTGCTCGCGCGGCTCGACACGCAGCAGCTCGAAGCGACCCGCGCGGCAGCGGCGGCGGATGCGCTCTCCGCCCAGGCCGCCGTTGCCGTCGCCCGCGCCCAGGCCGAGCGCGCGCGCTCCGATGCGGAGCAATCCCGCGCCGCCGTCGCCGCCGCGCGCGGCGAGGCGAGCCGCGCGGAGGCCCTGCTGCGCGATGCGGAGTATGAAGCGCGCCGCACCGAGGAGCTTCGCCGCTCCAATGTCGGCACCACGCGGGATGCGGCGCGCGCCGGCTTCACCGTGGATGGCGCGCGCGCCAATGTCGCGATCCAGCAGGCGCAGATTGCCCAGGCCGAGGCCAACGTCACCTCGGCCGAGGCCGCCGCCCGCACGGCCCTCGCCCAGGTCGAGGCGGCGACGGCGACGGCGGAACAGCGGGCGGCGCAATTGCGTCAGGTGGAGGTCAGTCTCGGCTTCGCCACCATCCGCAGCCCCATCGATGGTGTCATCGTCTCGCGCAGCGTGGACCTCGGGCAAACGGTCGCGGCATCGCTGCAATCGCCCACCTTGTTCACCATCGCCGCCAACCTGAACGAAATGGAAGTCTGGGCGACGGTGGATGAGAGCGACATCGGCCGCATCCGCGCGGGGCAGGACGTGGCCTTCACGGTGGCCGCGCATCCGGGCGTGAATCTGCGCGGCACGGTGAAGGATATCCGCCTGAGCCCGACCACGGTGAACAACGTCGTCACCTACACCGTCGTCGTCAGCGCGGCGAACACCGAGGGGCGCATGCTGCCGGGCATGACGGCCACCTTGCGGATCATCACCGACGAGCGGACGGGCGCGCTGCGCGTGCCCAATGCGGCGCTGCGCTGGCGCCCGCCCGGCCAAGGCGCGGCCCCCGGGCAAGCGGCCGCGCCGGCCAACCCGATGGAGGCGGCGCTCCGCGAGATGACGGACCTCACCCCCGCGCAGCGCCAGGAGGTGGAGGCGGCGGGCCGCGAGATGCGGGAACGCATGGCGGCCCTCCCCGCCGATCCCGAGGCGCGGCGCCAGCAGGCCCAGGCCGCGCGCCAGCGGCTGCAATCCCGCCTGAACGCCGTACTGACGCCCGAGCAGCGGGCGCGCCTCGCCGCCGCGCGCGGCACGCGCCAGGCCGGCGGTACGGCCGGGACCGTGCATGTGGTGGATGGCGACGGCCCGCCGCGGGCCATCGCCATCCGGACCGGCCTGACCGACGGGAATGTGACGGAGGTGCTGAGCGGCGACCTCACGCCCGACATGCAGGTGGTGATCGGCACCGAGCGCGCCGGTGCCGCGCCGGCCCGCGCGCCGACCTCCAGGCCGCTGTTTTGACCCCGCTGATCGAGACGCGCGACCTTACGCGCCACTACCCCTCGGGCGAGGGCGTGGTGGCGGCGCTGGAGGGGCTCGACCTCGAGATCCAGCCGGGCGAGTTCGTGGCCGCCATGGGTCCTTCGGGGTCGGGCAAATCCACCTTCCTGAATTTGATCGGCTGCCTGGATCAGCCCACGCGCGGGCGTTACCGGCTGGCGGGCGAGGATGTCGCCTCCCTCGCCCCGGACCGCGTGGCGGCGCTGCGCGGCGAGCAGATCGGCTTCGTCTTCCAGTCATTCAACTTGCTGCCCCGCTCGGACGCGCTCGCCAATGTCGAGATGCCGATGCTCTATCGCGGCCTGCCGCGCCGCATCCGCCGCGAGCGCGCGGCCATCGCGCTGGAGCGCGTGGGGCTTGGTGCGCGCATGCACCACACGCCCTCCCAGCTTTCGGGCGGGCAGCAGCAGCGCGTGGCCATCGCGCGCGCCTTGGTGAACGGCCCCGGCCTGCTGCTGGCCGATGAGCCGACCGGTGCGCTGGACAGCCGCACGGGGTTGGAGATCATGGCGCTGTTCCAGGCGCTGAACCGCGCGGGTGTTGCCATCCTCTGCGTGACGCATGATGCCGATGTCGCGGCCTTCGCCAGCCGCACACTGCGCTTCCGCGACGGCCGCATGATCGAGGATAGTCGCTACCAGCCGGTGGATGCCGAGGCCATGCTGCGGCAGAAATTCCAATGAACGCGCCGCATACCGCCCCGGTGCCGGAAGCTCGCGCCGTGGCGCCCCTGCCGCCGCTGCCGGCGGGCCGCCGCTCCGGCCTCTCCATGGCCGAGGCGCTGATGGCCGCGCTGGGAGCGCTCGCCGCCAACAAGCTGCGCGCCGCACTCACGGCCCTCGGCATCTTCATCGGCGTGGCTGCCGTGATCGTGACGGTCGCGGTGGGCGCGGGCGCGCGGCAGCAGGTGCTGGCGCAGATCCAGTCGCTCGGCGCCAATCTGCTTGTGGTCTGGGGCGCCAATGTGCGCCTCGGCGGCGTCTCCATGGGCGCTGGCCAGCGCCCCAACCTCAGCTGGGACGACGCGCAGGAAATTCCGCGCCAGATCGCCGCCGTGCAGGTCGCGGCCGGCACCTCCCGCCAGCAGCAACAGGTCGTCGCCGGCAACCAGAACTGGTCCACCGCTGTGGTCGCGACCGACCCCGACTACTTTGTCGCGCATGACTGGGTGGTGGCGGAGGGGCGCTTCTTCACGCTTGAGGAAAACATGTCCGGCCGCAAGCTCGTGCTGCTGGGCGCGACCGTGGCCGAGAACCTGTTTGGCGACGAAGATCCGGTGGGGCGCGAGATCCGCATCCGCGCGACCCCCTTCGAGGTGATCGGCGTGCTCGGCCGAAAGGGGCAGAACCCGATGGGCCAGGATCAGGATGACGTCGTCATCATGCCCTTCTGGACCGCGCGGCGCAGCGTGATGGGGGCGCCCCGCGCCTTCGCGCGCTCGGTCGGCACCATCAGCGTGAAGGTGCATGAGGGCGAGAGCATGAGCGATGTGGAGGAGGAGCTGCGGCAATTCTTCCGCCAGCGCCACCGCGTCGCCGCCAATGAGCCGGATACGGTCTCCATCCGAAACCTGAGCGAGATCGCCGCCACGCGCGATGCCTCGGCGCGCACGCTCTCGCTGCTGCTGGCGGCCGTTGCCGCCGTGTCGCTGCTGGTGGGCGGCATCGGCGTCATGAACATCATGCTGGTGAGCGTCACCGAGCGCACGCGGGAGATCGGGCTGCGCCTGGCCGTGGGTGCGCGCCGGCGGGACATCCTCCGGCAGTTCCTGCTCGAGGCCGTGCTGCTGGCGCTGCTGGGCGGCGCGGTGGGCGTGCTGGTCGGCATCGGCCTTGCGCATTCGCTGGCCGGGCTGGCCGGCTGGCCCGTGCTGATCCAATGGGATGCGGTGGCGCTGGCCGTCACCGTCTCGGCGCTGACAGGGCTCTTCTTCGGCTACTATCCGGCGCGGCGCGCGGCGAGCCTGGACCCGATCACCGCCCTCCGGCATGAGTGATCAGGGCAGTTTCTCCACCCGCGTGAGCCAGCAGCCCGGCCGCGCCGTGTGGATGTTCACATAGGCCACGCGCGGATCGGCGAGGCGTTCGCGCAAAGGCCCCTCCACCGCATGGCCCGCACCGACCATGCCGAGGTCATAGAGGCACATCCCCTCCGCGTCGTAATGCCGGAGCGAGACGATCATGTTGGCCGTCACCGTCTCGGGCAGCGCGTCCTCGATCACGGCGCGGTCGCAATCCTGGGCATGCAGGAACACTGGCGAGGGCGTCCAATAGGGGCCCTGCGGCAGGGGCAGATCCCAGCTCACCAGCAGCATCTCCTCGCCGGCCTCGCCGAGCCTGAGGCAGTGGCGGCAGGGAAAGCCCGGCCCGTCCACGATGCGGGGATGGGCCGGGCCGCCGCGATCATCCACGCGCGTGGCGCGGAAGCGGCGGGCGGAGGCGGTGTCCATGGGGAGGCAGCGGAAACGGGTCATGCGCCGGTTCTAGCCGCCAGGCGCGCGCGCCGCCTTCCGGTCGTTGCTGCGGCACGCGCGCTCCCTTCTTCAGCGCAGGACGGCGATGTCGATCACCTCCGCCGTTGGCAGGCCGGTCAGCACGCCGCGCGGCGTTGCGGTGCCATCGGCCAGGTTCAGCGTGTGCAGCGTGGTGCCCGCCAGCAGGAAGGCCGTGTTGCCCGTCCCCTCGGTCAGGATGTCGAAGGCGACGCCGGCCGGCAGCGGTGCCGAGACGGTGGCGCGCAGCGCCTGCACGCCGTCATTGGGGGGCGCCTGCACATTCAGCGCGTTCTGTAGCGTGTCGAGCGTGTAGAGCGTCGTGCTCGTCGCCCCGGCCATGCTGTTGATGTAGGCCCCGGCCACGATGCGCGGCGCGGTGCCGGCCAGCGGACCGTCGGCGTGCTTCAGCGTGCCGTCGCGCGCCACCTCGCCCGTCTCGACATTCACGCGGAAATTCGTGCCGTTCATGCCCATCAGCCGCAGGCGGTCGGGCACCGGGTTGAAATCGGCCACGGCGCGGCCGCCGAATTCGAAGGGCATGTTGAGGCGGCTGACCTGCGTGGCGCGGCCCGTGGCGGGATCGAGCGTCACGATCTGCCCGCGCTCGGTGACACCGTAGAGCATGCCATTGGCCGGGCGCTGGTCGATCGCGACGATGCGGCCATCCGTGCCGCCGATCCGGCGCGCGGGCTCGGCGCGGCGCGTCTCGCTGTCGATGCGGACCAGCATGTTGTCGGCGGTCAGGCCGATCAGCGTGGTCGCCTGCGCGCCCGCGGCGGCGAGGAGGGCGGCGCCGGCCAGCAGCGTGGTGCGAAGGGTCTGGGTCATGGTCTTGGCTCCGTTTCGGAGCGGGGCGCCATCGCCCCGCTGATTCCGTTACGGGCCGGCGGCGCGGCCAGATGCAGCGGCACTCGGAAAAAACGCGATTACGAGGTCGACGCCGCGGCCAGCCGCCCGATGAACAGGATCGGTCCCGTGGGCCGCCCGGTGGGCGAGCCGCCCGGCGGTTCCAGCGTGATCTCGATCAGCATGCCGGGCTCGGGCCGGATGCCGCGCGGGGTGACGCGGAGCCGCCCGCTCTCGGGCACCAGGCCGAGCGAGGTGGGCGCCGTCGCCCCCTGCGGCAAGGCCCAGAGCTGCATGACGCGCCCCGCCTCCACGCCGCGCGGATTGACGGCGGCGAGGCGGATCTCGCCCCGCTCCGCCTCCACCAGGAAGGCGGACTGGTCCTGGCTGGTGAGCAGCACGGTCATCAACGGCGCCGGCGCGGGCGGGCGGAAGAGCAGCACAGCGGCAAGGCCGGCGGCGACCGCGCTGGCACCGATCCCGAAAGCGGGCCAGGCGAGGCTCCAGCGACGGCGGGCGGGGGCCGCACCCTCCAGCGTCGCCTCGACACGTGCCCAGAGCCCGCGCGGCGGGGCTTCGGGCATGGCGAGGGATTGCAGGGGCGCCAGCCGCCGCTCCCAATCCGCGACCAGCGCGGCGAAGCCCGCATCGCGCGCCATCAGCGCCCGCGCCGCCTCGGACTCGCGCGCCTCCAGCGTGCCGAGCACATATTCCGCCGCCAGCGCGTCGCGATCCTCGGCGGTCATGCGAGGCACTCCCGGAGGCTGAGTAACCCGCGCCGGATCCAGGCCTTGACCGTGCCAAGCGGCAGCTCAAGCCTCGCCGCGACCTGGGGATGGGAGAGGCCATGCACGAAGGCGAGGACAATGCCCTGGCGGTTCTTCTCGGGCAGTTGGGCCAGGCAATCGCGCAGCCGCGCGCCATCCTCGCCCGAGGCCAGGGCTTCCAGCTGGTCCGCCTCCACCGGCGTGTCGCCCAGGGTCGCGTCATCGGTCGGGATTTCCCGCCCGCGCCGGCGCGCGATATCCAGCGCGGCATGGCGAATGACGGAGCCGAGCCAGGCCTCCGCCACGCCGCGATCGGGGTCGTATTGCGCGGCGTGGCGGGCGATCTTCACGAAGCCGTCATGCAGCGCGTCCGCCGCCGCGTCGCGGTCGCGCAGGATCGCCATGGCGACGCCGAAGAGCCGCACCGAATGATCCTTGTAGAGCGCCTGGAGCGCCGCACGGTCGCCCGCAGCGATGCGCGCGATGAGCGGCGCGGCCCCGCTCATCGGATCAATTGCTGCAGCCGGCCCAGCATGCCGCCGAGATCGAGCCCCGGCTCGGCCGGAGCGGCGGCGCTGCCCGCCGGCTGGCGGCTGCGCAGGCGTTCGATGGCGGCGGCGGTGTCGGAAAGGCGCAGCTCGGCGGGCGCGGTGGCGGCATTGGTGTTGCTGCCGAGGCCGGCCATCCGCACCAGGGCGCGATCAGCCACCGGCAATTCCTGCGCGGCGCGGGCGGCATCGGCACTGCGCGGCACACAGACCAGGCTGCGGCCCTCCAGCCCGCAGGGCATCTCCATCATCGCATTCGTGCCAAGGCGCAGCTGGGCCGAGCCGGCCACCGCCAGCAACCCCCGCGAAACGCTGTCGAGCGAGAGGTCCCGCGCCGTCACCGCCGGCAACATGCGGCCGCCACGGTCCAGGATCTCGAAGGCGAGGCCCACGCCCACGGTCGGCCGCTCCACCCAGTCGCGGTGGCGCAGCGTGCAGGCGGTGCGGTCGGTCATGCGGTCGGTCACGCAGGCCAGCTGCCAGGGGCCGATCGCCTCGGATACCGGCTGGGCGGGCGCAGGCTGGGCGAGGGCCGCCAGGGGAAGCAGCAGGAGGGCGGTGGCAAGGCGGATCATGGCGGCTAACCTGTGCAGGTATTGAGGGAGGACGGCATGCGCAGCATCACATTGGCCGATGGCAGCAGCGTGGCGGCGCTGGGCCAGGGCACCTGGCATATGGGGGAGCGGGCAGCGAACCGGAAGGCCGAGGTCGCGGCCTTGCGCGCGGGGCTCGACCTCGGCCTCACGCTGATCGACACAGCCGAGATGTATGCCGAGGGCGGCGCCGAGGAGGTGGTGGGCGAGGCCATCGCCGGGCGGCGGGCGGAAGTCTTCCTCGTCTCCAAGGTCTATCCGCACAATGCC
The DNA here is from genome assembly GCA_027488195.1 of Acetobacteraceae bacterium. GTDB lineage: Bacteria > Pseudomonadota > Alphaproteobacteria > Acetobacterales > Acetobacteraceae > Roseococcus. The sequence goes on from JAIYCD010000285.1 coordinate 24,849, forward strand.
TCGCGCCGTGGCCTGCCCCAGGCCTGCGAGCGCAGCCTCAGGCGGCTCGGCGTGGAATGTCTCGATCTCTACCTCCTGCATTGGCGCGGCTCCGTCCCCTTGGCTGATACGGTCGAGGCCATGGAACGGATGCGGGCGGCCGGAAAAATCGCGCGCTGGGGAGTCTCCAACCTCGATGTCGAGGATCTGGAGGAGCTGGGGCCGGCGCTCGCCGCTTGCGCGACGGACCAGGTGCTGCTGAACCTGGAGCATCGCGGCCCGGAATATGACCTGCTGCCCTTCTGTGCGGCGCGCGGCATGCCCCTGATGGCCTATTCGCCCGTCGGCCAGGGGGGTGCCTTGCTGCGGCATCCGGGGCTGGTCGCGGTGGCGCGGGCGCGCAGCGCCACGCCGGCGCAGATCGCCTTGGCCTGGACGCTCTCACGCCCGGGCGTGATCAGCATCCCCAAGGCCACGTCGCTCGATCACCTGCGGGAGAATGCGGCGGCGCGCGAGATGGTGCTGACGCCCGAGGAGCATGCGGCGCTGGACGCGGCCTTCCCGCCGCCGCGGCGCAAGCGGGCGCTGGCGATGCTCTGAGGGTGCTTCAGAAGCGCGATTGCAGCCGGATGAAGACCCGCGTCTCGTCCCAGTCGGCCGCCTTGTCGTAGCGGAAGCCGGCGCCGAGATTGATGCGGGGCGTGATGGCGTAGTCGAGATCGGCCCGCAGCCCGCCCACGAAATTCTGCTGGTTCTGCGAGGGGAAGCTCGTCAGCAGCGGCGCCGTGCCGCCGATGGTCGCGGCCCGCGCCACGAGCTGGCTTTGCAGCGCCGGGTTGTTGGCGAAGACGGGCGTCGCCTCCTGCCGGAACACGGCGTAGCCGGCCGTGGCACCGATGCGGTAGCTGAAATCGCCCGAACGGCCACGGTAATCCACCGGCACGTTGAAGGCGGTATAAGCCTGTGGACTGAAATAGCCGCCACTGCCATAGGTGAAATGGCTCTGGTTGCGGTCATAGGCGAAGTAGACGAGGTCGCTGCCGATGCTGAGAGCGCCATTGGCGCCCTGGATCACCGGGTAGGAGAAGCCGGCCCCCGCCTCAATGCGGTTGTTGGAGGCGACATTCTGCCCCTCGAACACGGAATAGCCGCCCCCCGCATAGACATAGCCGGGCCCGAGCGGCAGCTCGAGCTGCCCGCGCCCGCCGGTGCGGACCACATTGCCCCAGCTGCGGCCCGTGAACTGATCCCGCTGGCCCACCCAGGAGAGCATGCTGTCCTCGACCGAGCGGCGCTCGCCCGTCAGGCGGATGCGCGCGACACCCACCTGCGGCGCAATCTCGAGCCCGCCCAGCAGCGTGGAGGTCGGGAAGCCGAGGGGCGAGGAGCCGACATCGAAGCGGAAGGAATCGCCGCGCCGATAGGTCATGCCCAGCGCCACGCCGGCCGCCGTGGTGCGGGGGCTGAGCACGGAATTGACCAGCGAGCCGGTGCCGTAGCGCCGCTGGGTGCTGGTGTCGGTACCGAGTGTGCCGGAATCCAGCGAGACGGCGGTGATGTTCGCCGTGACGCGCCCGCCGATCACGGGCGGCGTGAACTCGGCCTCGATCGGCGCGCGCAGGTCGAGCAGGCGGTCGAGGCCCGAGGTGCCGGAGCGCTGGCGCAGCGTGCCGGCGATCGAGGCGCGCGGCTCGGTGCGGTCCTCCAGCTGGGCCATCTGCTGGGCGATCTCACGCGTGAGCCGGTCGCTCGGCTGCGCGGGCATGACGCCCGCCACCGCGGGCAACGGCACGGCCGCTCCCGGCCGGACGAAGGGGTTGGGCTGGCCGCCCGGCCCTTGGGCCAGGCCGGCGGGCGCACCGGCCGTGGTGCCGAGCTCGGCCCGGCGCTGCGCCGAGGCCAGTTCCAGCGCACGGCGGGCGCGATCCTCCTGGTTGAAGGCGATGGCAACGCGCGCCTCCAGCAGGCTCATGCGACTTTCGCGCGGGAAGATCTCCTGCCCCTCGGCCAGCAGCGCCTCGGCCCGGGCGCGCTGGCGCAGCGCGATGGCGGCGTCGATCGCGCCCTGGCGGGCGTCGAAATTGCGCGGATTGCGGGCCAGCATGGCCTCGGCGATGCGCTGCGCCTCGCGCGGGTCGCGCGCACCTTGGTAGAGGCGGGCCAGGGCCAGGTTGGCCTCGGTGTTCTCCGGGTCGCGTTCCAGGGTCGGCCGCAGCCGCTCGAAGGCCTGGGCCTGGTTGCCATCGGCATTCAGCCGGTCGGAGCTGCGAACCGCGATGCCGGCGCGCAGCGAGGCGATGTCGCGCCGCTGCTCGGCCGTGAGGCTGGGCACCGCATCCAGCTGGTCGGCCAGGGCCGCGGCCTCGCCATCCAGCCCGGCGCCGAGCAGCGCGCCGGCGATGGCGAGGCGCGCCTGCGTCCCGGCGCTGCGGTTCGCCGCCTCGCCCACACGGGCCGCCTCGGCCGCGCCGAAGCGGTCATTGGCATCGCCGAAGGCGCGGATGACGGCGGCGGCGGTGGCGCCGGTCGGGTCCGGCCGGGCGGCGATGGTCAACAGCTGCACCCGCGCATCGGCGGTGGTCCGGCCCAGGCCCTGGGCCGCGCGCTGCACGTCGCGCTGCGTGCGGATGCGCGTCTGCAGGCGCGACATGTCGGGGCTGCGGGCCGCGGGCGGGATGCGGTTCAGGAAATTCTCCGCATCCGCGATCCGCCCTTCCTCATCGGCAAACAACGCCGCGGCGTAGAGGCTGTCCGGCCGCGGGTCGCGGATCACCAGTTCCTCCAGCGTGGTCCGCGCCGGCACCAGCTGGCCCTGGCGGCGGAGCGCGCGGGCGAGGTCGAGGCGGAGCCAGGGATCGTCGGGCGCCGTGGTCAGCGCCTGGCGCAGCAGCGCCTCGGCCACGAAGGGATCGGTGGTGCGCGCCGCCTCGGCCCGCAGCTGGTTCACCATGGGGTTGCCCACCACGGCGACGCGTTCGCCCGGGCGCGGCTGCGCCTCGGCGATGCGGGGCAGCTCCGAGATTCGGCCCTGCGCGCGCAGCGCCTGGGCCAGCCCGTCGCGCGCCGGCGCGAAGCCGGGGCGGCGGCCCAAAGCCGTGCGGAAGCGCTGCTCGGCCGCCGCCGCATCGCCCCGGCGCAGCGCGATCTGTCCCAGCAGGACCTCGACATCGGTGCGGTCATCCACCGAGCGGCGGGCGGCGCTGCGGGCGATGGTGTCGGCCGTGTCCACGTCGTTGCGGCGAAGCGCCGCGCGCGCCTCGGCGAGCTCGAGGCCATAGGCGGCGCCATCCAGGGCGCCCTGCCATTGCGCGGCGCGCGAGGGGTCCGCCGCCACAGCGCGCTCCAGCAATTCCCGCGCCTCGGCCGCGCGGTTCTCGCGCAGGCGCACGATGCCCAGGCCGCCCAGCGCATCGGCGTCGCGCGGATTGGCGGCCAGCGCCGCCTCGAATTGCCGGGCACCTTCACGGAGCGCCACGGCGCCGCCTGCTTCTAGGCGCTGGAAGCCTTCCTGGCGCAGCGGGGCGCCGGGGTCGGGGCGCGGGGCGGCGGCGAGTGCCGCCTGCTGCGCCTGCCGCAGCTCCGCATCATTCGGATAGCGCTGGAGATAGGCCTGAACGAGCGGCGCATAGGCGGGGTCCGAGGCGCTCCAGCCCAGAGCCTGGCGCCAGGCGCGGCGCGCCTCCTCGCCGACCTCGGGGTCGTTCACCAGCGTGCTGAGGCGGCGGATGCCCTCCTGCCGGGTCGCCGGCTGAAAGGTCTGCGTCTGGGCGAAGCTCAGCCGCGCGCGCGGGGTGGCGTTGGGGCTCTCGGCGAGACGGGCGAGGCCGCGCCTCCCCTCCTCCGCCCCCGCCTGGGTGCCGGCGAGGACCGAGAAATACTCCTGCTGGAAGGCAGGCGGCGGAGTGGCGCCGCCGAAGGCCTGGCGGTAGCGCGCGGCCGCTTCCTCGGCGCGGCCTTCACGCCCGAGGCGCCTTGCCTCCTCGATCGCATTGCGGTCCACGTTAGCCTCGCGCAGCGCGCCCTCGGCCACGCTGCGCTGCTCCTCCGTGCCGCCTGCTTCGCGCAGCCGGGTGGCGAGGCCCGCCGCGCCCGTGCGGTTGCCGCGCGCCGCCTCGATCCGGGCAGCGACGGCGAGCGCCTGAGTGTTGCGCGGATCAGCCGCGAGAGCACGCTCGATGGAAGAGGCGGCGAGGTCGAACCGCTCCAGGCCGAGCCAGCGCTCGGCCTGACGGACCAGAATATCCACGGGGCTCGCGCTCGCGGCGGAAGACAGCGAGACAGGCGTCGCCTGCGGCTGCGCCATGGCAGTACCAGGCTGGGCAGCAACAGGAAGCAGCGCCGCTCCCCCGAGCAGCCAGGCCGCAGGCACACCACGCATCGATCCAGTCCCCCGCAGGCATGAATCTCACGAATTCGTGCGTGCGCGCAACCTTGAAAGTGCACGGCGGCGCAGGATCCAGAAAAGCGAGACGCCAACCAGGGCCGCCGACCCCAACATGAGCAGCAGCATCCGCTCCGGCCGCTCGGCCAGCCAGATCTGCGGCAGCATCCACCAGGGCAGGCTGCCGACGGAATAGGCGGGCGCGGTGCGGAAGCTCTCCAGCCGCCCGCCGGTCAGCACCGCGAGGTCGCCCTGGATGCGCGGCGCGAGCGCGGGGTCCGTCAGGGCCGCGACCATCTGGGTGATGGCGGCGGGCGTGACGCCGGTGATGGCGACGACGGAACGGCCCGATTGCAGCGGGCTCTCTCCCCCCAGCAGCGCGGCCAGGCCCTCGCCCGACGCGTCGTTCAGCATGGTGGTGGCCCGCCCGCGCTCGGCGCTGCCCGGCGCGTCGAGGAAGAGGGCGCGGATGTCCAGCAAGGGGCTCGGGGCGGTGATCGTCAGCCGCTCGCCCTCGATGCGCAGCGGTGAATCTCGGAACAGCGTGCCCAGCGCCGGCTGGCGGCCGAGCGTGCCGATCACCAACAGGTCACGCTGCGTGGCCGAGGGCAGGCCGGCCGGCGTCACCACCTGGATGCCGGTGGAAGCGACGCCGACGGTGGCCGCCAGCTGCCCCACCACGTCGAGGAAGGCGCCGAGCTCGAGCGCATTGGCGCGCTCGGGGAGAACCACCGCCATGCCCGAGAGGTCGGCCATGCGGCTGAAGGGAAATCCCGAGGAGGCGAAGAAGCCGAGATTGGGCATGCGCGCATGGCGGTAGCCACGCCGCAGATCCACCGTGCTGCCGGGCTCGATCGCGGCGCGCACATCGGCCGGCACGGCCACGCAATCGCCGCGCGCCATCGGCCGCATGTCGAAGCGCAGTTGCAGCTCGTCGCGGCCGAGCACGAGGTAGTGCGGAATTTCCAGCCGCCCGGAGCGCGTGGCGGAGGTGAAGCCCAGCTGCTCGGCCACCCAGTCGGCCGCGGCGGTCAGCGGCGGAATCCACTCGGGATCGGCAAGGCGGAAGGAACGCAGGTAAGCGCCGGAAAAGGCCGCATCGAGGCGCGAGGACGCGACATCGATCACGGGCCCGCCGGGCGAGCGATATTCCAGATGCACGGGGAAGCCGCGATTGCGCCAGGTGACGAGGTCGGGCGCGGTGCGGACCGGGATGCGCACCGGCCCCGGCGAATAGCCGGCCGATTGCAGCTCCTCGCGCGCGACGAGGCTGCCGAACGGCACCGGCTGGTCGGTGCGGATCCAGCGCGGCGAATCATAGGGCTGGCGCGGCGGGATGGTGGGCGGCACGACGCGTGCGATCTCGCCCGAGAGGGTGGCGCGGCCGGCCACCATCGCCTGGGCGGCGGCCACGAGGTCAGCCTCGCTGCGGCCGGCGATGACCAGCAGCGTGCCGAAGGCGTCGGTCGGATTGGGCAGGAGCGCCAGCGTCGGCCCATCCACGCGCGGCATGCTGAGGCCGGGGATCGAGTCCACACCCATCGCCAGCACCACCGCATCGCCTCGCTCCGGCAGCGCGCGGGAGACGGGGAAGCTGGCGCCCCGGTAATCCGCCTGTACCGCGAACCAGGAGGACGCGATGGCGGCGGCGCGCAGGCCCGAGGGGCCGAGCGTCTCGGGCAGCACCATGGGCACCGTCACCAGGCCCGAGAGGATGCGCCGGTCGAAGATCGGCTCTGGCAGGCGCGAGAGATCGCGCGAGGGCGGCAGCCGCTCGATGCGGAGCTGGACGGTCGAGAGGTCTGAGATGGTGGCCCAGAGCAGGCCGGAGAGCGGGTCGTTGCACTCGGTGGTGTAGCGGCCGGCGAAGCGGAAGTTCAGCCGGTTCACCTCGCTGAAGTAGAGCGGGTCGAGCGGGAATTCGAGCGGGCCGAAGCTCTGCCGCGCCGCATCCATCGGGATGGTGCCGACGAACTGGTCGTTCAGCGTGATGGCGATCTGGCTGAGCGAGGGGATGAGCGCGGGCGAGGCGCCGCCGGCCACCGTCACGCGCGCCTGCGTCACCACCTCATCGGCGCGCAGGCCGAAGAGGACGCCCTGGAGGTCGTTCGTGCCGCGCAGCTGCATGGGGCCCGAGAGGCCGAGCTCCCGCAGGCTGCGGGTCACGATGCGCGCGCCGGGCGGAAGGGCGTCGCGGTCGAGCGGGGCCATCGCGGTCGCCGCGGCGGCGGCGGCCGTCAGCGGTGCGGCCGTCAGGCCGGCGGGCGCCTGGGCGAAGGCCGGGCTCGCGCCGAGCAGCGCGAGGGCCAGCAGGGCCGCCGTGCTGGCCGGCACCGGGCCTGGCGTATTGGCCGGCGGCGGCGGGCCGCGCCGCGGGGCCACCACGTCGGAGACGCGCGGCGCCTGGG
>JAIYCD010000040.1 GCA_027488195.1 Acetobacteraceae bacterium
ACGAAGGTCTGAGGCAACTGCACCGCAAGATCCGAGACGAGGCCGCCCGACGCGCGGCCGGCCGCCCTGAGCGGGCCAACGACGTCAAGCTCGGGCGTGGCGGCATCCGCGAGATCGAGTTCACGGTGCAGGTGCTGCAGCTCATCTGGGGCGGGCGGGACCCGGCCCTGCGGGACCCGACGACGCTGGGCGCGCTCTCGCTTCTCGCGGCCGCCGGCAAGATGGATCGCCGCGCGGCGGCCGACCTCGCCGATGCCTATGTATTCCTGCGCAACACCGAGCACCGGCTGCAAATGGTGAATGACCGGCAGACCCACCGCCTGCCGGAGGAGCCGGAAGAGTTGGCGCGCATCGCAAGCTTCATGGGCTATGCCGACACGGCCGGCTTCGCGGAGGCGCTGACCGCGCATCAGCGCCGCGTGCAGGGGCATTACAGCCACCTCTTCGAGGCCGCACCACGGCTGACCGCGCCCGAGGGGGCCGGCAACCTCGTCTTCACCGGCGTCGAGGATGACCCGGAGACGCTGGAGACGCTGCGCGGCCTCGGCTTTCGCGAGGCGGCCTCGATCGCGGCGCTGGTGCGCGGCTGGCACCACGGGCGGCCACGGGCCACGCGCAGCGAGCGCGCCCGGGAATTGCTGACGGAGCTGATGCCGGCCCTCCTCGCTGCCTTCGGGCGGCAGCGCGAGCCCGAGGCCGCGATCAATCGCTTCGACCGTCTGTTGGGCCAGCTCTCGGCCGGGGTGCAGTTCTTCTCGCTCCTGCACCGCAACCCGCGCCTGATGGACCGGCTGGCGGCTCTGCTGGGCGCGGCGCCACAGCTGGCCGACCACCTGGCCCGCCGCCCCTCTGCGCTGGAGGGGTTGCTCGCCGGCAGTTACGCCGCCCCCGGCGAGAAGCCCCTCGCCGCCCTGCCCGCCCTGCTGCGCGAGGTGCGGGACGTGGACGAAGCGCTGGAGGCGACGCGCCGCCTGGTGACCGAGCGGCTCTTCGAGGTGGACGCGGCCGAGCTGGAAGGCCGGCTCGACGCGGATTCCAGCGGCGAGGCGCGCAGCGCCGTGGCCGAGGCTGCCATCTCCGCCCTGCTGCCCGGCGTCGAACGCGATTTCGCTCGCCGGTTCGGGCGCGTGCCCGGCGGCAACCTCGCCGTGCTGGCGCTGGGCAAGCTCGGCGGGCGGGAGATGCTGCCGGCCTCCGACCTCGACCTGATCTTCATCTACGAACACGAGCCGGAGACCGAGGGCAGCGAGGGCGGCCAGCGCTCACTCGCCCCGTCAGACTACTTCATCCGTCTCTCGCACCAGATCGTGGCCGCGCTGACGACGCCGGGGCGCGACGGCCGCGCCTTCGAGGTGGACATGCGGCTGCGCCCCTCCGGCAACAAGGGGCCGGTGGCGGTCCGCCTCTCCACCTTTGCCCGCTACCATGCCGAGGAAGCCTGGACCTGGGAGCGCATGGCGCTGACCCGGGCGCGCGTCATTGCCGGCCCCACGGCACTTACGCGGCGAATCGAGGCGGCGCTGGATGCGGCGCTGACCGAGCCGCGCGACGCGGTCGCCGTGCTGCGCGACGCCGCGCAGATGCGCGCCCGCATGCTGCGCGAATTGCCGGGCGACGGCGCCTGGGACCTCAAGGCCATGCTGGGCGGCCTGGTGGAGGTGGAGTTCATCGCCCAGGCGCTGACCGTGGCGCATGCGGCCCAACACCCGCGCCTGCTGCGCCGGACCACGCGCCTCGTGCTGGGTGAACTCGGCCGTGCCGGGCTGATCGAGGAGCGCGAAGCGGCCACGCTCATCCAGGCCGAGCGGCTCTGGCGCGCGCTGCTCGGGCTGCTGCGACTGACGGTGGGCAAGTGGCGCGAGCCCGGCCTGCCCGTGACGGTCGAGGAAGCGCTGCGCCACGGGGCCGGCACGCTGGTGCATGAGGAGATCCTGAACCTCAACCATCTGCGGGACGTGATGCAGGGCCATGCCGAGGCGGTGCGCGCGAGCTTCCTGCGCCATGTCGGCCCGCTGAATTGAGAGGACCGGGTCGATGAAGCTCTTCATGGCGGCGCTGCTGACCGAGACCAACACCTTCTCGCCCATGCCGACCGGGCGGGACGCCTTCCTGGGCAACCGCTTCAGCCGCAATGCCGGCAGCTTCGACCCGCCGGCCTGGGGGAACATTCCGCTGATCGCCTGGCGGCGGCTGGCGGCCGAGGCGGGCATGGAGGTGGTGGAGAGCATCACCGCCAATGCCCAGCCCGCCGGCACCACCACCCGCGCCGCCTATCAGGAGCTGCGCGAGATGATCCTGGAGGATCTGCGCGCGGCGGGCGCGGTGGACATCGTGCTGCTGAACCTGCACGGCGCGATGGTGGCGGAGGGCTATGATGATTGCGAGAGCGACCTGGTGCGCCGCGCGCGGGAGATCGTGGGGCGGCATTGCGTCATCGGCGTCGAGCTCGATCTGCATTGCCACCTGGACGACACGCTGCGCGAGGCAGCGGACCTCGTCGTGATCTACAAGGAATACCCGCATGTGGACATGGCGGAGCGGGCGGAGGATCTGTTCCGCCTCGCGCTGCGCACCGCCCGGCGGGAGATCCGGCCCGTCATCGCATACCACCCGCTGCCCATGATCAACATGTGGCACACGCCCGTGGAGCCGATGAAGGGCTTGGTGGCGGACATGCTGGCGAGCGAGGCGCGGGGCGACATCCTCTCCCTCTCCTTCGCGCATGGCTTCCCTTGGGGCGATGTGCCGCATCTTGGCGCGAAGATGCTGGCCATCGCGGATGGTGATGCGGACCACGCCGCCCGCACCGCGCAGGCCTGGGGCGAGCGCATCTGGGCGATGCGCGAGGCAACCCGCAAGCGCTTCGACACGCCGGACCAGGCGATCGACATCGCGCTCGCGGCACCCTCCGGCACGATTGTGGTGGCCGAGACGTCGGACAATGCCGGCGGCGGCGCGCCATCCGACTGCACGGCCATGCTGGCGCGCATGCTGGCGCGCGGCGTGCGCGATGCGGCCATCGGGATGTTCTGGGACCCCATCGCCGTCTCCTTCCTGCGCGAGGCGGGTGCCGGCGCCGTGATGCCGCTGCGCCTCGGCGGCAAATGCGGCCTGATGTCGGGCGACCCGCTCGATCTCACGGTCCGCGTGCATGCGGTGACGGAGCGGCATGTGCAATCGGGACTGTCCGGCGGGATCAGCGAGATGGGCCCCGCCGCCTGGATCGAAGCCCCGAGTGGTGGCGGGGGAATTCACATCATCGTGGCGAGCGAGCGGCAGCAGGTGTTTCACCCCGATGCCTTCACCGGGCTCGGCTGCGCGCTGCATGACAAGCGGCTGGTGGTGGTGAAGTCCTCGCAGCATTTCTACGCGGGCTTCGCGCCTCTGGCGCGGGAGGTGCGCTATTGCGCGGCCGAGGCCGGCATCCTGCGCGACTTCACCGCCATCCCCTACCGGCGCTTCACCGGGCATTACTGGCCGAAGGTGGAGAACCCCTAACGCCGCCGCGCCACGCCATCGGCGACGAGGTTGCAGCCCAGCACGGTCAGCAGGATGGCAAGGCCCGGCCAGAGCGCGGCCAGCGGCGCCTGGAAGACCAGCTCCTGCGCATTCGCCAGCATGTTCCCCCAGGAGGGTGCGGGCGGCGCGATGCCGAGGCCGAGGAAGCTCAGCGTGCTCTCCGCCAGCACGGCGCCGCCCACGGCGAGCGCGGTCGCGATGGCGATGGGTGCCGCCAGTTCCGGCAGCACATGCCGCCAGAGCACCTGCCCCTCGGAGACGCCCATGGCGCGCGCTGCGCGGACGAAGTCGCGCGCCAGCACCGAGAGCGCGGTGGCCCGCACCAGCCGTGCGACTCCCACCCAGCCGAAGGCGGCGAGCAGGACGGCGATGCGCAGGATATCGGCCGAGGCCTCGCCGCGTGGCAGGCCCACCACGGCGGGGTCGAGTGCGGCCAGGATCACCAGGAGCGGCAGCGCCGGCAGGGCCAGCAATCCATCGGCCAGGCGCATCAGCACCGCATCCCAGACGCCGCCGCGCCAGGCCGCCATCAGGCCGATGAAGGTGCCGATCACCGTAGCGGCCAGCGCCGCCAGCAGCCCGACCGCGAGCGAGACACGCGCGCCCTGCAGCAGGCGAAGCAGCAGGTCCCGCCCCAGTTCGTCGGTGCCGAGCGGATGCGCGGTGCTGGGTGGCGCGAAGCGATTGAAGAGGTCCGGAAGGAAGGCATCATGACCGAGTGCGGCGGCCACGAGCGGCGCTGCCAGCGCCGCCAGGATCAGCACGGCCAGCAAGGCGAGGCCGAGCTTCACGCCAACCTCGGATCGAGCCAACGCTGCGCCAGATCGGCCGCCAGCGTCGCCAGCATGGTCACCACCGCAACCACCAGCAGCGCGAGCAAGGCGAGGTTGAAGTCATTGCCCATCACGGCGTCGTAGATCAGCTTGCCCATGCCCGGGCGCGCGAAGATCGTCTCCGTGATCAGCGCGCCAGAGACCAGCGCGCCGGCATCCAGCGCCGCGATGGTCAGCAGCGGCACGCCGGCATTGGGCAGGGCATGGGCCAGCAGCACGCGCCGTTCGCTCGCCCCCTTGGCGCGGGCGGTGCGGATATGCGGCTCATTCAGCGCATGGGCGAGGGCCGCGGCCGCATGGCGCGCATAGGCGGCCAGGTTGGCGAAGCAGAGTGTCGCGACCGGCAGCACCAGGTAGCGCCAGCCGCCTTCGCCCCCCGCCGGCAACCAGCCCAGCTGCACCGCGAAGAGGATGATCAGCAGGATGCCGAGCCAGAAGGACGGCACCGCCTGCGCCACCAGCGCCAAGCCCTGCACGAAGGGCGCGGCCCGCGGCCGGACCGCCGCCAGCGCGCCGAGCGCGATGCCAACGCCCGCCGCCAACGCCAGGGCAAGCCCCAGAAGCTCCAGCGAACTCAGCAAGGCCGGCCAAAGCAGCGCCGCGACCGGCTGCGCGAAGAGGCGGGAATGGCCGAACCGCCCCTCCATCACCGCCAAAGCCCAGGCCAGATATCGGGACATCAGCGGCTGATCGAGCCCGTGCAGCGCCCGCAGCCGCGCCGCATCCTCCGCCGTCAGGCGCGGATCGCCGGCGATGGCGAGGTCAATCGGGTCACCCGGCATGAGCGCGATCAGCATGAAGGCGCAGAAGGAAAGGATGGCCGCCGTCACCGCGATCTGCGCGAGGCGCGAGAGCAGCAGCCGGATCACGGCGCGTGGCACACCGCTTCGACGCGATTGCCGTCCGGGTCGCGCAGGAAGGCCGCGTAATAATACACATGGTATTCCGGGCGCAGCCCCGGCGCGCCGTCATCCCGCCCGCCAGCGGCAAGCCCGGCAGCGTGGAAGGCCCGAACCGCCGCGCGATCCGCGGCGCGGAAGGCCCAGTGGCGGCGGTCGGCCACCACGCCAGGCCATTGGCGGATCGTCAGATACCCTGCCCCGCTGTCGCGCGCGCCATAGCCGATGGCCTCAGCCTCCCGCCAGACGCAGGGCACGCCGAGGGCCGCCATCACGGCGTCATAGAAGGGCGCGCTCCGACCCAGGTCATCCACTGTGATGGAGACATGGTCCAGCATCAGCGCACCCGCCACTCCTCGACCCAGAGGCTCGACGGATTGAGATGGCCCGTCGGCCGCACGCCGGTGAGCCAGGCGGGCCAGAGATGCGCATCCTGCCGGAACCAGAGCGGGAGCGCGGGCAGCTCCTCCGCATAGATGGCCTGCAGCCGGTGCCACAGCGCGCGCCGCTTCTCGCGGTCCAGCTCCTGCGGCAGCGCTTCGAGCAGCGCGTCCATCTCGGCATTGCGGAAGCCCGCATAATTCTGGCCGGACCAGTTGCGCTCGGCGCGCGGGATCTCGTCCGAATGGAGGCTGGAGCGCGGCACGCTCTCGGGCGCCGAGACCCAGGCGAACATCGCCGCCCCCTGGAAGCGCCGACGCGAGAGCGTCTCGCCGAAGAGCACCCGCGGGGGCTCATTGCGGATGCGCGCCTCGACGCCGACCTGCCGCCATTGGGCCTGGATCACCTGCTGCACCGCCTCGCGCGAGCGGTTGCCGGCGGTGGTGAGCAATTCGAAAGAGAGGCGCTGCCCCTCGGCATTGCGGCGGATGCCATCGCTGGCGCCGGTGCTGCGCCAGCCTGCCTCTTCCAGCAGGGCGGCGGCGCGGAGCTGGTCCACGGGCCAGCGGCGGACATCGGGGTCATGCGGCCAGTCGAGCGGATTCACGCTGGTTTGCGCCACCGTCTGCCGGCCTTCGAAGAGCCGCGCCACGATCTGGCCGCGGTCGAGTGCCAGGAGCAGCGCCTGACGCACGCGGCGGTCGGAAAGCGCGGGCACGTCGAGGTTGAGGTCCAGGTGCTCATAGATCAGGCCGGGCCGGTATTCGGCGCGGAAGCGCTGGCCGGTGCGGCGGATCAGGGCGCTGGCCTGTTCCACCGGAAGGCCGAGTTCGCCCGCGATCATGTCCACCTGCCCGGCCAGCAGCTGCGCCTCCAGGGCCGGCGTGCTCTCCACCGTGCGGATCACGATGCGGCGAAAGGCAGGTGTCGCACCCGACCAATGCGGGTTGCGCTCCAGCGTGATGGCAGAGCCCGCCTGCACCTGCGTGATGCGATAGGGCCCGTTCCAGAGGCCCGGATTCGTCGGCTCCGTGTCGTAGAGGGTGCGCGTGCGATAGGTTCGCGGGTCGCTCTCCCAGCGGGCGCGCTCCAGATGCGCGGGCAAGGGCGCGAAATCGCCGAGGCTCGCGAACTGGAAGGTCACGCGGTCGAAGCGCAGCGTGAAGCTCCGGGCATCCTCGGCGATGAACTCATAGGCCGAGCGGTAGAATTCGGCGGGGCCTATGCCCGTCGCACCTTCGCGGCCCGCATCATGGGCGAAACGGAGGTCCTCGGTGGTGATGGGGGTGCCATCGCCCCAGCGCAGCCCCTCGCGCAGGCGCCAGGTGACTCGCAGCCCGGGCTTGCCGTCGGGCGTCGTCTCCCGCACCGCCAAGCCGTTTTCCAGCGTGGGCAGCGTCTCGCAGAGCAGGCAGATCAGCTGCCAATCGGCGTCATAGGCGGTGATGGGTCGGCGGACGAAGCCCAGCGTGTAGGACTTCGCAACCATGTTCTCGATGTTGGGGTGCAGCGTCGAAGGATACTGCGTGATGCCGATGCTCAGCGTGTCGCGCGGCTGGGCCTGCGCCGGCAGCGCGAGCAGCAGCAGCGCAACAAGCCAGCGCATCATCCGGCCTTGCCCTTATGTGCCAGCGCCTCGTCCAGGCTGCCGACACCGCCATGCGCGCGGGACCAGCCCACCGGATCCTCCAGGAATTTCCGCACGCCGGTCAGCGAAGCCTCGGGGAAGTAGGTCCTCTCCCGGCACACTTCCAAAACATCCCACCAGGTGGCCAGATGGTGCAGCGAGAGGCCCATGCCCTTCATCTGCTCGAAGCTGCCTGGGAAGACGCCGTAGTAGAAGACCACGAAGGTGTGGGCGCATTTGGCGCCCGCCTCGCGCAGCGCCTCGGCGAAGCGGATCTTGCTGGCGCCATCGGTGGTGAGGTCCTCGACCAGCAGGATCTCGCGATCCACCGGCACATCGCCCTCGATCAGTGCGTTGCGGCCGAAGCCCTTGGGCTTCTTGCGGACATAGGCCATGGGCAGGTTCATGCGGTCCGCGATCCAGGCGGCGAAGGGAATGCCTGCGGTCTCGCCGCCCGCGATGCTCTCGACCGTCTCGAAGCCGATGGCGCGGTTGATCTTCTCGACACCCAGGTCGCAGATGCGGGTGCGCGCGCGCGGGTAGGAGATGATCTTGCGGCAATCGATGTAGACGGGCGACTTCCAGCCGGAGGTGAGGGTATAGGG
>JAIYCD010000068.1 GCA_027488195.1 Acetobacteraceae bacterium
CAGCGCCTCCGCTTGGCCCTCGAAGGCGGCCCGCAGCGCGGCGGCGCCGTCGCCGCCCACCCCGCCCGCCAGGATGCGCGCCGCCAGGGCATCCGGGGCTTCCGGCGGCGTGCCGGCCACGGCTTCCCACACCGCCAGCGCCAGCGCCGGCTCCACCGCGCCCTGCCGTGCCAGCGGCGCCATCGGCGGGCAGCGCAGCAGCGCCGCGGCCGCCAGGCCCGCATCCACCACGGGCGGCAGCAGGCCGAGGTCGAGCGGCGTGTCCAGCATGGCGGCCTTCCAGCGCGCGAACCTCTCCCGGTCCCGCACCAGGCCGATGCCACCCACCACCACGGCGGCGACGAGCCCGGCCGGCCCGGCACCGCCCATCAGCCCGCCCAGCATGCCCGCCAGCTTCGTGCTCTCCGACGCCGCGCGGCCGACCGTCGCCATGGCATCCGCCACGGCCGTGCCGACCGGGCCGAGGTCGCCGACCTCCCGCAGCACCGTGCCCGCTTCCTCGGCCAGCCTGCCGAGGCTCTCCGCATCCGCCCGGCCGCCCAGCACCGGCGCGATGCGGTCGAGCAGCCCGTCGACTCGCGCCAGGGCGCGATCCGCCCCCGCCAGCGCCCCGCTGCCCACGCCCAGCGTGCCGACCGCCGAGACCACGGCGCGGAGCGATTGGAGATGCCCCTGCACCTCCCTCAGCCGGCTGTCCCGGCCCGGCTCCGGGGGTGAGGGGGGTGCGGCGGGGGCCTCCGCCGCCGCACTGGTCACGCGCTCCGCCGCCCCGGCCGCCACGCGCGCCGCATCCGCCGCCGTCTCCGCCGCCTGCCGCGCCTGCTCCCCGCTACGGGCCGCGAAGTAGAAGGAGATGACGGCGCCGATGAAGCCCGTCACGGCCTCCCCCGCATCCAGGCCGAGCGGGCCCTTGAGGGCCAGCATCAGGAAGCCGAGCACGATGATGAAGATCGACAGCAAGGCGCGGATCGACCCCTCCGGCACGCCGAGCGGCAGGTCCATCAGGCGTCCGGTCAGGCGCGGGCGCTCCGCCTCCGCCACGCTGCCAGCCCGCGCCTGCATCTCCCGCGCCAGGCGGCGCAGCATGACCCAGGAGCCCGCGAGGAACAGGACCAGGACAAGCACCACCCCGGCCGCCGCGACGGGTGCCGGCGCCAGGCTCGCGCCGTGGGGCGCGGCCTGCGCCAGCGCGCTGCCGGGCGCGGCGAGGAGGGCCAGCGCCACCGGGATCGCGCCCGGGCGCGGGATGCTTGCCGGATCGGATTGAGACAGGACCATGCCGCCACCTCCTGAGGAGCTGGTGAGGACTTAAGTCCTATCAATCGAACAAAGCAAGAACAAAATCCGCGCGCATCGAAACGCCGGGCGAATGCCTTGTCTCAGGCCTTGGCGGTGGCGGGGCGGGTCTTGCGGGGCGGTTCCTGCAGCGGGCCGCCATTCACGCGTTCCCGCAATTCCTTGCCCGGCTTGAAGTAGGGCACGGCCTTGCCGTCCACCGCCACGGCGGTGCCGGTGCGGGGGTTGCGGCCGGTACGGGGGTCTCGGCGCTTGGTGGAGAAGGCGCCGAAGCCGCGCAGTTCCACGCGATCGCCGCGCGCGAGCGCGGTGATGATCTCGTCGAAGATCGTGGTGACGATCAGCTCGACGTCGGGCTGGCGGAGATGCGGGTTCGCCGCCGCCAGGTGGGTGATCAGTTCGGACCGGGTCATGGCAACCCTGCAGCCTTCTCCCTCGTTGCGCTCAAGGCTGCCAAAGCGCGCGCACGCGGTCAACGCCAAGCCATTCATTCACAAGGCCTTTCGTGAAGGCCCCGAAGACGGCACCGAAGGTGCGTTCGGTGAAGGACCGTGTCTCGACGTCCCGGACGGGCAGGGTGGCGGGAATCGCGTGGGTCGCGGCCAGCCATTCGCGGGCCTCGGGCTCCCCCCCGATCGCGTCGATGAGGCCGAGGGAGAGTGCCTGGCGGCCGGTGAAGATGCGGCCATCGGCCAGGGCGCGGACCTGCGCGACCTCCATCCGCCGCCCGGCCGCGACCATGCCGACGAACTGGTCGTAGAGGTCCATCACCACGCGGTTGAGCTCGGCGCGGCCTTCCTCCGTCAGCGGGCGGAAGGGGCTCGGCTGGTCCTTGAAGACGCCGGAGGCGACCGTCTCCGCCCGCACGCCGAGGCGCGCCATCAGTTCCGTCGCCTCGAAGTTCTGCAGGATGACGCCGATGGAGCCGGTGACGGTGGCCTCCCGCGCGAAGATGCGGCCGGCGGGCATCGCGACCATGTAGCCGGCGGAGGCCGCGGTGCCGCCCAGGACGGCGACCACCGGCTTGTCGGCAGCGAAGCGGGTCAGGGCGCGGTGCAGGCCCTCCCCCCCCGCCACGCTGCCGCCGGGGCTGTCGACCGCCAGGATCACGCCGCGAACGGAGGCATCGCGCCGCGCGCGTTCCAGCGCCTCCAGCAGCTTGCGGTCGTCGCCGATGAAGCCCTGGAGGCTCAGGCGGGCGAGGTGCGGGCCGCTGCTGCCGGTGATCGCGGCGCGGACATCCGGCTGCCAGGTGAGGAACACCGCCGCCGCCGCGACGGCCATCACCGCGAGGGCGCGCCAGAGGGAGAGGCGGCGCTTCAGGCGCCGGCGGTCGAGGAGAAGGTCGGCATCAAGGGGCATGGCTGTCAGATAGGGCTGCCGGGCGGCGACGGCCACTCCGCAATGTGGCCTGCCGCCAGGTATCGCGGGACTTTCGCGACATCGCCCAGCACACGGTCGCGCGCGCGGGCATCGAGGTGCCAGGCGCCGCGGCGGACGGGGCCGTACTCCACGGCCCGGCAGCGCTTCGCGGGCGCCGGCCAGTGGCGGTGCAGCGTCATGGCGTAGCGGCGGCCGGTGCAGAACAGGCCGACGCAGAAGACTCGCCGCGCGGAGAGCAGGCCGGCGGCAGCGATCAGGGGGAGGGAGAGGGTGACGTTCTCCCCGGTATGGGTCGCCCGGTGTTCGAGGATCAGCGCGTCGCTCGGCACGCCGAGGGCCACGATGGCGTCGGCGATCACCGCGGCTTCCGTGGCAGGGCCGCCGGGTGTGGCGCCGCCTGTGACGAGCAGGCGCGGGATGTGGCAGTTGAGAAAAAGCGAAGCGGCCGCCTGGGCCATCCCGGCAACCGCGATGCGGTTGCCGAAGACGATGGCCAGGTCGGCCGCTTCTGCCGGATGGTCCAGGCAGTGGTCACGCTCGATGCGGGCGATCTCGCCCGCATCGGGCATGGGCTGCTTACTCGTCGGTGGAGCTCTGGTTGCGGCGGCGGATGGCCGCGCCCAGGATGTCGCCCAGCGAGGCACCGCTGTCGGTGGAGCCGAACTCCTTCATCGCCTCGCGCTCCTCCTCCACTTCCTTGCCCTTGATGGTCAGGGCGAGGCGGCGGCCGGCGCGGTCGACGGCGGTGATCTTCGCATCGACCTTCTCGCCCACGGCGAAACGGTCGGGGCGCTGGTCGCCACGGTCGCGGGCCAGTTCGGCGCGGCGGATGAAGCCCGTCAGGACCTCGTCGACCTTCACCTCGATGCCGTTCGGCTCGATCTTCGTCACGATGCAGGTGACGACATCGCCCTTGCGGATCCGGTCCAGCACTTCCGCGGCCGGGTCGGCCTGGAGCTGCTTGACGCCGAGGGAGATGCGCTCCTTCTCCACGTCAACGTCCAGCACCTTCGCCTTGACGTTGTCGCCCTTGCGGTAGGCGGTCATCGCCTGCTCGCCGGGGACATCCCAGCTCAGGTCGGACATGTGCACCATGCCGTCCAGATCCGGGCCGAGGCCGACGAAGAGGCCGAACTCGGTGATGTTGCGGATCTCGCCCTCGATCACCGTGCCGGGCGGGTTGGCCTCGGCGAACAGCTCCCAGGGGTTGCCCTGCGCCTGCTTCAGGCCGAGCGAGATGCGGCGCTTCGGGCCGTCCACGTCCAGGATCATGACGTCCACTTCCTGCGAAGTGGCGACGATCTTGCCGGGGTGCACGTTCTTCTTGGTCCAGGACATCTCGCTGACGTGGACGAGACCCTCGACGCCCGGCTCCAGCTCCACGAAGGCGCCGTAGTCCGTGATGTTGGTCACGCGGCCGGAGAACTTGCCGTTGACCGGGTACTTGATCGCCACGCCATCCCACGGGTCGGACATCAGCTGCTTCATGCCGAGGCTGATGCGCTGGGTCTCCGGGTTGAAGCGGATGACCTGCACCTTCACGGCCTGGCCGATGGTCAGGGCCTCGCTCGGGTGGTTGATGCGGCGCCAGGCGATGTCGGTGACGTGCAGCAGCCCGTCCACGCCGCCCAGATCCACGAAGGCGCCGTAATCGGTGATGTTCTTCACCACGCCATCGAGCACCATGCCTTCCTTCAGGCCCTGGACCAGCTCGGCGCGCTGTTCGGCGCGCGTCTCTTCCAGCACGGCGCGGCGGGAGACCACGATGTTGCCGCGGGCGCGGTCCATCTTGAGGATCTGGAAGGGCTGCGACTGGCCCATCAGCGGGCCGACATCGCGCACGGGACGGATATCCACCTGGCTGCCCGGCAGGAACGCGACCGCGCCGCCGAGATCCACGGTGAAGCCACCCTTCACCCGGCCGAACAGGATGCCGTTCACGCGCTGGTTGGCGGCGAAGGCCTTCTCCAGGTTCGTCCAGGATTCCTCGCGGCGCGCCTTCTCACGGGAGAGGACGATCGAGCCGTCCTTGTCCTCGTAGCGCTCGACGAAGAGGTCCACCACATCGCCGGGCTTCACCTCGGGCTTCATGCCCTGGGGTGCGAATTCCTTGAGGGGGACGCGGCCTTCGCTCTTCAGGCCGACATCGACCACGGCGAAGTCATCATCGATGCGGATGATCTTGCCGGTGACGACGGAGCCGGCGAAGCCGGTATTGGCGCCCAGCATCTCATCGAGAAGCGTGGCGAAATCTTCAGGAGCCGCGCGCGAGGCGGGGCTGGTGGCACTTGCCATGTAGAGTTTGTGTCCTGGGTCTTGTGCGGGGCCGGGCCCCGCATGCCGGTCTTGCGCCACACCCCGCCCGCGGCGGTGCATCACGACTTGCGGGCCCAGCTGAGGGCACCGCCTGCAAGGGGCGCGTGACGGTCCACCCCGATCCGGTCTTTTCCAGTGCTGGAAGTAACAGGCGCTACATCCGCCGAGTCCGGCGGGGCGTCAAGGGGAATTCACCGGTTCCGCAAGGATTCCACGATTCCGAGTGCGGCGGCGAAGACGGCATCCGCGTCCAGCGCGCTGGTGTCGAGCGTCACCGCATCCTGGGCGGGGCGCAGGGGCGCCACGTCCCGCGCGGAATCCCGGGCGTCGCGCGCCGCCATCTCGGCCGCCACCTCGGCGAGCGGCGGGGCGGCGCCGCGCGCTGCCATCTCGGCATGGCGGCGGCGGGCGCGTTCTTCTGCGCTCGCCGTGACGAAGAGCTTCACCGCCGCCTCGGGGAAGACCACCGTCCCGATGTCCCGCCCATCCAGCACGGCGCCATGCGCCTGGCCGAAGCGGCGCTGGAAATCGAGCAGCGCGGCCCGCACGCCGGGGATGGCGGCCACCCGGCTCGCCGCCGCATCGGCCGGCGGGCCGCGCAGGTCGCCACGCTCGAGGTCGGCGGGTTGCAGCGCCAGGGCCGCGGCGGTCGCGTCCGCGGGGTTGGCCGGGTCCCCGCCCGCATCCAGCACGCGGCGGCCGGTGGCGCGATACAGGAGCCCGGTATCGAGGTAGGGCAGGCCCAGATGGGCGGCCAGCCGGCGCGCCAGCGTGCCCTTGCCCGCCGCCGCCGGGCCATCCACCGCGATGATCAGCGGCGCGCTCATGCCGCGGCGATGGCCTCGGCGCCGGCCACCTGGTTCATCAGCGGGATGAAGTTCGGGAAGCTCGTCGCGATGAAGCCGCCATCGTCGATCTGCATGGGCGATCGGGTGCCCAGGCCCAGCACCAGCGCGCTCATCGCGAGGCGGTGGTCCATCTGGGTGGCGACCAGGCCGCCACCCGGGGGCGGGCCGCCGCTTCCCTGCACCAGCAGGTCATCGCCCTCGATCGCGCATTCGACGCCGGCGGCGCGCAGCAGCTCGGCCGTGCCGGTCAGGCGGTCGCTTTCCTTGACCTTCAGCTCGGAGAGGCCGCGGAAGCGGCTGGTGCCCGTGGCGAAGGCGGCGGCAACGGCGAGGATGGGGTATTCGTCGATCATGCTGGGCGCGCGTTCGGCGGGCACGTCCACCGCCTTGAGGCTGGTCGCCGAGATGGTGAGGTCCCCCACCGGCTCGCCGCCCTCCAGCCGGGGCGCGCCCACTTCGAGCACCGCGCCCATCTCGCGGAGCGACTGGAACAGGCCCGTCCGCAGCGGGTTCAGGCCGACATTGCCGATGACCAGCCTGGAGCCCGGCACGATCAGCGCGGCCACCACGAAGAAGGCGGCCGAGGACGGGTCACCCGGGACCATCACGGGGGCGGCGCGCAGCTCCGGCTGGCCGTCCAGCTCGATCACGCGGCCGTGACCCTGCACGGCCACGCGCACCGTCGCGCCGAAATGCCGCAGCATGTTTTCCGAATGGTCGCGCGTCGCTTCCGTCTCCACCACGCGCGTCACTCCTGCGGCGCAGAGGCCAGCGAGCAGGCAGGCGCTTTTGACCTGGGCCGACGCCACGGGCAGCGTGTAGTCCAGCGGCAGCGGCTCGCGCGCGCCCTGGATGGCGAGCGGCAGGCGGCCGCCCTCGCGGCTCCAGAATCGGGCGCCGGTGGCCGCCAGGGGGTCGGTCACGCGCTTCATGGGGCGGCGGCGCAGGCTGCCATCGCCGGTCATCACGGCAAAGATGGGGTGGCCCGAGAGCAGGCCGCAGATCAGCCGCGCCGCGGTGCCGGAATTGCCCATGTCCAGCACATCCGCCGGCTCCACCAGGCCGCCGATGCCGCGGCCGGCGACTCGCCAGCGCCCCGGGCCCAGATGCTCGACCTCCGCACCCAGCAAACGCATGGCGGCGGCGGTGCGCAGCACATCCTCGCCTTCCAGCAGCCCCTCGATTTCGGTGGTGCCGATGGCCAGCGCGCCGAACATCAGCGCGCGGTGGCTGATCGACTTGTCGCCCGGCACGGCAAGCCGCCCGGAGAGGCCGTGGCGGGCCGGCAGGGAGCGCAGCGGGGTCGGGTTTGGGCCGTGAGACATAAGCCGGGTTTGACACCGATGCGCGGCCCGTGGCAATGCGCCCCGCCCGCCGCGGGGAGTGGGCAGAAGGAACAGAGGGCTCCATGGCAAAGCCTGATCTCGGATTGAAGCGCGTGTGCGTCTCGTGCAGCGCCAAGTTCTACGACATGGCCAAGGTGCCGGCCGTGTGCCCGAAATGCGGCACGGAGCAGCCGGCCGAGCAGCCGCGCCTGCGCCGGGCGGCCAACGCCACGGCAGACGAAAAGCTCAAGAAGCGCGCCGCCGCCGCCAGCGAGGTGGATGGGGACGAGGTGGAGCTGGACGATGTCGAGGCCGATGCCGGCGTCGAGGATGCGGACGAACTCGAGGACGAGGACGACGCGATCGATGCCGAGATCGAAGTCGAGTCCGACCGCGAGGAAGAGGGCTGATCACCCCCCATCTGTGAGCAGCAGGTGTGAGCGGAATTTGTGAGCAGGGTTGCACGCTTCGCCGTTGCGATGCGCGCCCCCGGCTCGTAAGGAGCGCCATGCGCCGAACCGTTCTCTTCGCCCTGCTGGCCCTTTGCGCCGCGGCCCCCATGGCTATCCCTGGGGCTGAGGCGCAGCAGGCGAACCGCGCCACGGGCAATGCGTCCCGCCCGGCCCGCCTTGGCGATTTCCAGTCCTGGACCGCCGTCTCCCACACGGAGGGCGGGCAAAAGGTCTGCTACGCCTTCACCCGTGCGCGCAGCATGGATGGCGTGCCCGGGCGCAGCGCGGACAACGTCATGCTGCTGGTGACCCACCGCCCCGGCGGGCGGGACCAGGTCGCCGTGCGCGCCGCCTACAGCTTCCCGCGCGGCGCCGAGGCCAAGCTCTTCATCGGCCAGGGCGAGTTCCCCTTCTTCACCAACGCCGACACCTCCTTCGCGCGCGATGGCCGCGCCGTCGTCACCGCCCTGCGCGGCGGGCGGGAGGCGGTGCATCGCGGCCCCGGCCCCAATGGGCGCGGCCAGGCGACGGACACCTTCGCGCTGGCCGGCTTCACCCAGGCCTATGAGGCGATCAGCCGGGAATGCCCGCCGCCCACGCCGGCCCGGCGATGAACCCCGTGGGGACGAATGCCTTCCAACCCCATTCGCGCGTCGCGGCCACGGATGGGCTGACCGAGGCCGAGCGCAGCCGCATCCTGGCGAAATCCGCCCTCTTCGCGCCGCCGCCCATGCTCGATGCCGAAGGCCGGCGCGAGCTGGTCGGCCTCACGCGCGAGGAACTGGCGGCCGAGATGGCCGAAATCGGCGAGAAGCCCTTCCGCGCCAAGCAGCTGTGGCACTGGATCTACCACCAGGGTGTCCGCGAATTTTCCGCCATGAGCAGCATCGCGCGGCCCTTGCAGGAGAAACTGGCCGAGCGATTCGTCGTCGGCCGCCCCGGCGTGACCACCGAGCAGACCAGCACGGATGGCACGCGCAAATGGCTCTTCCGCTCGCGCGACGGGCAGGAAGTGGAGACGGTCTATATCCCCGAGAGCGACCGCGGCGCGGTCTGCATCTCGAC
>JAIYCD010000250.1 GCA_027488195.1 Acetobacteraceae bacterium
GAGGGCGTGGTGGAGGAGGCGACCGAGATGGGGAAGCGCGGCCAGGTGTAGGGCGCCAGATGCAGCCGTGCCTCGCGCAGCTCGAACCAGTCGGTCTTCATCGTCACCGGGCCGTCGCAGGCCAGCAGGCGGGTGATGGCCTGCAGCGCCTCCTCCATGCGCGGGCGCTGGGTGTGGGCCTCGATGCCCATCATGTAGGCGTCGCTCACCAGGGCGCCCGGGCCGCAGCCCAGCATGACGCGGCCGCGCGTCATGTGGTCGAGCTGGACGAAGCGCTGGGCCACCAGCAGCGGGTGGTGATAGGGCAGGCTGGTGACGCCGGAGCCGAGCTTGATGTGCTTCGTCCGCTCGGCGGCGGCGGCGATCATGATCTCCGGGCTCGCGATGGTCTCCCACCCGGCGGAATGGTGTTCGCCGATCCAGGCCTCGTCGAAGCCCAGCTGGTCGAGCGCCACGAGCAGATCGAGATCGCGGCCCAAGGCCAGCGTCGGATTGTCGCCCAGGCGGTGGAAGGGCGCGAGAAAAATGCCGAAATTCAGACCAGCATGGGCCATGGGGAGTTCCTCAGAGTTTGGCGGGAGCCTGACGCGGCGGGCCAGGCTTTGCAACCACCAGCGCCACGCCCAGCACGGCCACCGCGGTGCCAGCGATGGCGAACCAGGCCATCTCGTCGCCCAGCACCATCCAGGCGATGAAGGCGGCCAGCGGCGGCACCAGGAAGAAGACGGAGGAGGCGCGCGCCGCCTCGCCATGGCGCAGCATGGCGAACAGGATGGAGAGCGAAATCAGCGAATTGACGAAGACCATGTAGCCGAGGCCGATGAAGAGCTCGGGCGCCCAGTCCACCACCATGGTCTCGGTGAACCAGGCCACGGGGATGCTGGCCACCAGCGCCACGCTGCACATGACGAGGTTGGCGGTGACGAGGTGGGTGGGCCGGCCTGATTTGCGCTCCAGCAGCGCGCCGCCCGTCATCACCGAGAGCGCCAGCATGGCGAAGCCGAGGCCGACCCAGCCGCTGGCGGCGAAGCCCGAGCCGGAGGAG
Organism: Acetobacteraceae bacterium; assembly: GCA_027488195.1. Classification (GTDB taxonomy): domain Bacteria; phylum Pseudomonadota; class Alphaproteobacteria; order Acetobacterales; family Acetobacteraceae; genus Roseococcus. Next base: position 1,046 of record JAIYCD010000250.1, read on the forward strand.
ATGACCATGGCGGCCCCCAGCAGGCCGAGCAGCAGCCCGATCCAGCCGCGTTTGCCCACCGGCGGGTCGCCCACCACAGCGGGGGCGAGAAGGGCCACCAGCACGGGTTGCAGCCCGATCAGCAGTGCGATGGTGCCCGGCCCCATGCCATTGGCCATGGCGAGGTTCATTGCGGCGAAATAGGCGAATTGGACGAGCAGGCCCATGCGGATGAGGTGCAGCATCGCGGCGCGCCCCGGTGAGGGCGGGCGCAGGATGAGCCAGAGCGGCACCAGCACCGCCACCACCGTGGCATAGCGCATGACCTGCAAGGTCATCGGCTCGGCATGGGGCAGGCAGAGCTTGATGGCCGTGAAGCCACCCGACCAGAGCGAGACGAAGAGGAAGGGCGCCGCGACCAGCCAGGCGGGCCGGGCACCCTTCTCAGGTGTCGCTGGACTCAACGCTCTGCCGTGCGCAGCGCCGAAGGCCCGCCATCCACCGGGACGCGGCCGGGCAGCGCGGTCAGGCGCTGGCCGTCGAAGCCGAAGCCCTGGATTTCGCGCTCGATCATGTTCTGCACATAGATGCGCGTACCGTCCCGATTGAAGGCCACGCCCTGGCCCCAGCCGCCCATCTCGGCCTCGGCGACGCGCGTAAGGCGCCCATCATCAATCCGCAGAACGACGAGCTTGCCGCGGCCGTAAAGCGGGTGGCTGATGGCGCGCGCGGAGCCATTGATCACCACCACCGCCACATGGCGGTTGTCGGGGCTGACCTGGATGCCCTCGGGCGTCGGGCCCACGCTGATCGTGTCCGTCACGCGGAAGGGCTCGGCGGTGAGCGAGACCAGGCTCACCGTATCCGCATCGCCCGAGACGCGGCCGAGATTGGCCACGGCGGCCCAGCGCCCGTCGCTCGTGATGCCGAAGCCATAGGGGCGGATGCCGACGGTGATGTCGCGGCCTGCGGGGGTGACGTTCTCGCCTTCGACGCGCAGCACGCTCACCATGAAGTCGCCATCGCGGCTCACTAGCGCGTGGCGGCCATCGGGCGTGAATTGCGCATGGCTGACGCCGGACGCGGCGGGGCCCACGGTGACGGTCGAGACGGCGGCAAGTCGGCCATCGGCGATGCGGAAGACGCTGACCGTGCCGGCATTGCGGTTGGCCACCAGCGCCAGCGTGCCGGCGCGGTTCACCGAGACGCCCGAGGCGCCGGCCCCGGCTTCCAGCGTTTGCACCACGGCGGGCGGCGTGGCGCGGAGGTCGATGACCGAGAGGCGGTTGTCGGGAATGGTCCGTGCCGGATTGGCCGGGTCCAGCTTCTGCGCGGAGGCGACGAGGCCGAGGCGCTCATCGGGCGTGATGGCCACCGAGGTGGGCGGGCCCACCACCGAATGCGGCGCCTGCACCGTCGCCACGACACGCGGCGGATGCTGCCCCAGGTCGAGCACCGTGACGGTATCGGCCGGCGGGTTCGGGACGACGCGCACCGCGCCGTTCTCCGAGACGGCCTTGTTGTCATTGCCGGAGAGGGCGAGCTGGGCGAGGGCCGGCGGGGCCGCGAGCGTCGCCGCGCAAAGGGCGGCGAGGGTGAGCTGCTTCATCTCTCTGATCCTCCGTCGGGGTCTCTCGCCCCACGCGGGAGCCTAGAGCCGGATCGTGGGGGAGCGCCACTGCGCTTGACGCGGCAGACGCGTGCCATGGCATGATACGTCCCATGTTCCGCCCCATCCTCGCCCTCGCCGCCCTGCTGTTCCTCGCCCCGGCCCTTGGGGCGCGCGCGAATGACAGCATGGCCGTGATCGGCATCGGTGGCCTCGCGCTCGTCCGCAGCGAGGCGGTGCGCCTCGACCGGCAGGAGCTTTTCATCAGCCGCGAGCGGGTGCGGGTGGACTACCTCTTCACCAACACGACCGATCGCGACATCGACACGCTGGTGGCCTTCCCGCTGCCGGACTTCACGCATGGCCCGGTGGAGCGCGTGCCCGACTACCGGCGGGCGCTGGATTTCCGCACCCTGGTGGAGGGACGGCCCGTGACCTACGAACTGGTCCAGCGGGCGCATTTCAACGGCCAGGACATCACCGGCCGCCTGCGGGCGCTGGGCCTGCCGCTGGTGGGCGGCGACGAGTTCGAGCGCCGCGTGAACGACCTGCCCGAGCCGCAGCGCGCCGCCCTGCTGCGGGAGGGGCTGGTGCTCGGCGCCTTCGAGCAGGGCCGTGCGAATATCGACGAGCCGCTCTGGACGGTCAGCACCAGCGTCACGCGCCGCCAAGTGTTTCCGGCCGGGCGCAGCCTCGCGGTGCAGCACAGCTATGTGCCCTTCGCCGGCGGCACGGTGGATGGGCGCTTCTCGCCCGCGCGGCGCGCCTCGCCGGAATTCCAGGCGCTCCGGGCTCGGTATTGCGTGGAGGACGGCTTCCTCGCCGCCTTCGACCGCCGCACCCGCCCGGGCGGGCAGGCCGGCCTCTATGGCGAGATCTGGCTGCAATACCGGCTGACGCCCGGCGCCAATTGGGCGGGGCCGATCGGGGAGTTCCGCCTCGTCGTGGACAAGGGCGATCCCCGGTGGCTGGTCAGCTTCTGCGGCGAGGGCGTGCGGCGGCTGGATGCCCGGCGCTTCGAAATGCGACGCACGAATTTCACGCCCACGCGTGATCTCGACATCCTCATCGTGGACTTCCCCTTCCCCTGAGGCGCGGCGGAGGGAAAGCCCTTGAGCGGGGCCGGTGTTCAGGGCAGAAGGTGCCCAGGAAACATGCTCCAGGGAGGCCACAAGGCCCATGACGACCCGTCGCACCACGCTGCTCGGCGCGCTCGCCGCCCCCGGCCTTATCGCCACGACCGGCGCGCGGGCCCAGACGCCCGAAGTGACGCTCCGGCTGCACCATTTCCTGCCCGCCGTCTCCAATGTGCATCGCCATTTCCTGATGCCCTGGGCGCAGAAGATCAGCACGGAAAGCCAGGGCCGCCTGCGCGTGCAGATCTTTCCGGCCATGCAGCTGGGCGGCGCGCCGCCGCAGCTCTACGACCAGGCCAAGGATGGGGTCGTGGACATCATCTGGACGCTGCCGGGCAATACGCCGGGCCGCTTCCCCTCGATCGAGGTGATCGAGCTGCCCTTCGTGGCGCATAAGCGCGCCAGCGTGAATGCGCGCGTGGTGCAGGAGCTCTACGAGACGCGCTTCCGGCAGGAATTCGCCGACACGCAGATCCTCTGCGCCTGGGCGCATGATGCGGGCGTGATCAATTCCCGGCGCGAGGTCCGCCGCCAGGAGGATCTGGCCGGCCTCAAGCTGCGCTTCCCGACGCGCCAGGCGGGCGAGGCCTTGCGCGCGCTGGGTGCGGCCCCCATCGGCCTGCCCATCCCGCAGGTGCCCGAGGCGCTGGCCCAGGGCGTGATCGACGGCGCCGTGGTGCCCTGGGAGGTCGTGCCCTCGATCCGCCTGCATGAGACGCTGCGCAACCACACCGAGATCGCGGGCTCGCCCACCTTCTATGTCGCGAGCTTCGTGCTGGCGATGAACAAGGCCCGCTATGACGGCCTGGCACCCGATCTGAAGCGCGTGCTGGACGCCAATTCCGGCCAGGTCGCCGCCGCCATGGCCGCCCGCGTCTGGGACGAGCAGGGCCCCGTCGTCGAGGAGATGGTCCGCCGCCGCGGCAATGCCATCATCGAGCTGAGCCCCGAGGAAACGCAGCGCTGGACGCGCACGACGCAGCCGGTGGTCGAGAACTGGGTGCGCGCGATGAGCGAGCGCAACATCCAGGGCGCGGCCCTGCTCGAAGAGACCCGCGCGCTCATCGCCCGCTATGGCCAGGGTGTGGCCTGAGCGACGCGCCCCACCCGCGCGGCCCCATCGCCCGCCTTGCCGCCACGCTCGCCGTGTGCGGCGGGGTGGTGTTGCTGGCGACCGCGCTTCTCACCGTGGTCTCCGTCACCTCGCGCTGGCTGACCAGCCAGCCGGTGAAGGGTGATTTCGAGCTGGTCTCGCTGGGCTCCGGCCTGGCGGTGCTGGGCTTCCTTGCCTGGGGCAGCGTCACGCGCTCGAACATCCTGGTGGACAGCTTCACCACCTGGCTGCCCGCGCGGCTGAACGGCGTGATCGACGCCTTCTGGTCGCTGGTCTGGGCGGCCGTCACGCTGCTGATCGCCGAGCGCATGTGGCAGGGCATGTTCGACACCTGGCGCAACGGCATGCGGACCATCGGGCTGCTCGCCTTGCCCTATTGGTGGGCCATCGGCATTGGAGCCTTCTGCTTCGCGCTGGCGGGCGTGGGCGCGCTGCTGACCATCCCGCGCCTGCTGCGAGGGCGGGGCTGATGGCACCGGAATTCGTGCTGGCCTTGCAAGGCTTCGCTGGGCTGATGCTGCTGATCATCCTGCGCGCGCCGATTGCGCTGGCGATGCTGATCGCCGGCGCCATCGGCTATGTGCATATCCTCGACCAGGCGGCGCTGTTCAACTACCTCAAGACCACGCCCTATCACCTGTTTGCCAACTACACGCTGAGCGTCATCCCGCTCTTCATCCTGATGGGCGCGCTGGCCGAGCGTGGCGGCCTGGCGCGGGACCTGTTCGCCGCCGCCAATGCGCTGCTGGGCCGGCGTCCCGGCGGGCTCGCCATGAGCGTGATCGGCGCGAGTGCGGCCTTCGGCGCGGTCTGCGGCTCGTCGGTCGCCACCACCGCCACCTTCGGGCGCGCGGCGCTGCCGGAATTGCTGCGCTTCGGCTATGCGCCGGGCTTCGCCACCGGGACCATCGCGGTGGGCGGCACGCTGGGTATCCTCATCCCGCCCTCGGTCATCCTCGTCGTCTATGCGATCAGCACCGAGCAGAATATCGCCAAGCTCTTCATGGCAGCCCTCATCCCGGGGCTGATGGCGACCGCGTTTTATCTCTTCACCATCTGGCTCTGGATGCGCTTCCGCCCCGGCCTTGGACCGCCCGCGCCGCCGCTGGAGCAGGGCGAGCGCGCACGTGCCTTCCGCAACGTGATCCCGGTGATGATCATCGCGGTGCTGGTGGTGGGCGGCATCTATGGCGGCGTCTTCACGCCGACGGAGAGCGCCGCCGTGGGCTGCATCGGCGTGCTGCTGGTGGGCCTCGCGCGACGGAGCCTGCCATTGCGCGAGATCCGCGCCGCCCTGCTCGGCACGGCCGAGACGACGGCCATGATCTTCGCCATCCTGCTCGGCGCCGAGGTGTTCAACGCCTTCCTCGCCCTCTCCCAGGCGCCGGATCTGCTGGCGATGTGGGTCACGGACCAGAACTTCCCGCCCTATGGCGTGCTGGTGGCGCTGCTCATCACCTACATCGTGCTTGGTGCCGTGATGGACGAACTGGCGATGATCCTGCTGACGCTGCCGGTCTTCTTCCCCGTCATCACCGCACTGGATTTCGGCATGACGACGGAGGAGACGGCGATCTGGTTCGGCATCCTGGTGCTGGTCGTCGTCGGCATCGGGCTGACGGCGCCGCCCATCGGGCTGAACGTCTTCGTCATCTCCGCCATCGCCCGCGACATCCCGATCGCGCAGACCTATCGCGGCGTGCTGCCCTACCTGGCGACGGACCTGCTGCGCCTGGTTCTCTGCGTCACCTTCCCGGCGCTCAGCCTATGGCTGGTGCGACTTCTGACTTAGGATACGGCCATGTCCGACCCCATCCCCTATGCCAAGCCCGTCCCCGGCACCCAGCCGCCGCTGGACAGCCCCGCCTATCGGAGCACGCAGATCAGGGCGCCGCTGCTGGCGCCCATTCGCGCGCCGCACACCCTGACCGAGGCCAGCTCCCCCCGTCTCTCGCCCGCGCATTACCCGGTGCAGGCCGACATGTCCGTCCATGGCGGCAAGCAGGCCATGGGTGAGCGCATCATCGTCGCCGGCCGGGTGCTGGATGAGGCGGGCCGGCCCGTGGCGAACAGCATGGTCGAGATCTGGCAGGCCAATGCCGCCGGCCGCTACCACCATGTGCGCGACGACCATGACGCCCCGCTCGACCCGAATTTCGAGGGCCATGCCCGCGTCTTCACCGATGCCGAGGGGCGCTACCGCTTCACCACCATCCGCCCCGGCGCCTATCCCTGGCGCAACCATCACAATGCCTGGCGGCCCGTCCATATCCATTTCGGCCTCTTCGGCATCGGCTATGCCCAGCGCATGATCACGCAGATGTATTTCCCGGGCGATCCGCTTCTGCCGCTCGACCCCATCTTCAACACCACGGCCGATGAGGCCGCGCGCCAGCGCCTGGTCGCCAGCTTCGACCTCGACGTGACGGAGCCCGAATGGGCGCTGGGCTACCGCTTCGACATCACGCTGCGCGGCCCCTCGGCCACGCCCTTCGAAGAGGGGGATCACCACTGATGGCGACCGCCCACCAGACCGCCGGCCCCTACTGGCACATGATCGACTTCCCGGCCTGGGCCGATCTCCTGCGAGCAGATGGACCCAATGCGGGCACCCAAGGCGAGCGCATCGTGATCGAGGGCACCATCACCGATGGCGATGGCGCGCTGGTGACGGATGCCATGGTGGAAATCTGGCACGCCGACCCCGCCGGCCGCTACGACGCGGACTTCCAGGGCTTCGGCCGCTGCGCCACCGACGCCGAGGGGCGCTTCCGCTTCACCACGCTGAAGCCCGGCCCGGTGCCCGGCCGCGGCAATACGCTGCAGGCGCCGCATGTCCAGATCGCGATCTTCGCGCGCGGGCTGCTCAGCCATGTCACCACCCGCCTCTATTTCCACGGCGAGGGGCTGAACGAGACCGACCCGCTGCTGGCCCTCGTCCCCGCCGAACGCCGCCCGACCCTGATCGCCGAGCCCAGCGCGCCCGGCACCTGGCAGCTCGACATCCGCCTGCGCGGCGGCGCCGAAACCGTCTTCCTGGACATCTGAACCCATGCCCGTGAACCCCGCCGATTCCCCCGTGATGGGCGTGCTCTACGGCACGGATGCCATGCGCAGCGCGATGAGCGAACGCGCCTTCCTCCAGCGCATGCTGGATGTGGAGGCCGCACTCGCCCGCGCGCAGTCCCGCCTCGGCATCGTGCCGGCCGAGGCGGCGGCCGCCATCACGCTCGCCGCCCAGGTGGACAAGCTCGACCTCCAGGCGCTGGGCGATGCGACCCGCAACACGGGCTATCCCGTGGTCGGGCTGGTGAAGCAGCTCACCGCGCTCTCCGGCCATGATGCCGGCCGCTGGACGCATTGGGGCGCCACCACGCAGGACATCATGGACACCGCGGTCGTGCTCCAGATGCGCCAGGGCCTGGCCATGCTGCGGGCCGAGCTGATCGCCACGATCGGCGGCTTCGCGGCGATGGCGAAACGCCACCGCGGCACCATCATGGCCGGCCGGACCCACCTCCAGCACGCGCTGCCGGTCACCTTCGGCTACAAGGTCGCGGTCTGGCTCTCGCCCCTCATCACCATGCTGGAGCGGCTGGAACAGCTTCGCCCGCGCGTGGAGCGCGTGCAATTCGGCGGTGCCGCCGGCACGCTGGCCTCACTGGGGGATCAGGGCCTCGCCGTGCAGCGCGAATTGGCGGCGGAGCTCGGCCTCGCCTGCCCGGACATCCCCTGGCATGTGGCGCGCGACGGCTTCACAGAGGCGGTCTCCTTCACCGGCCTGCTCTGCGGCGCGCTCTCCAAGATCGCGACCGATGTGATGCTGCTGATGCAGACCGAGGTCGCCGAGGTGAACGAGCCGCACGTCGCCGGGCGCGGCGGCTCCTCCACCATGCCGCAGAAGCGCAACCCCATCGCCTGCGAGTACATCCTGGCCCAGTCGCGGGGGGTGCATGCGCTGGTGCCGCAGATGATGGCCGCCATGGCGCAGGACCTCGAGCGCGGCACCGGTCCCTGGCAGGCCGAGGCGCTGGCCATCGGCCAGGCCTTCAACCTGACCCATGGCGCGCTGGTCCAGGCCCGCTTCCTGGCGGAGGGGCTGGTGGTGGACCCCGCCCGCATGCTGCGCAACCTGGCCGCGACGGGCGGGCTGATCGCCGCCGAGCAGGTGATGATGGGCCTCGCACCCATCCTTGGCCGGGGCGAGGCGCATCACATCGTCAACCGCGCCTGCGACCTGGCCATCGCGCAGGGCATCCCGCTGCTCCATGCGCTGGAGTTGGATGGCGACATCGCGGCGCGCGTGGATTCCGCGAAGCTGCGTGCGCTCTGCAATCCGGAGAACTATCTGGGCAGCGCCACCCTCTTCGTGGACCAGGTCCTGGCCCGCGTGGCGACGCGCTGAACCGGGCTTTCGCGCCGGAATTCCGCGGCGGCGTCGTGGCCGCCGCGGCAGGGTGACGCCGGGGGCGAGTGCCCCGGCCCGCGGCTCAGCCGCGGTTGGCCAGCGGCTTGTAGTCGCGCGCGGCGGCACCCGTGTAGATCTGGCGCGGGCGGCCGATGCGCTGGCTCGGATCCTCGATCATCTCCTTCCACTGGCTCACCCAGCCGACGGTGCGGGCGACGGCGAAGATGACCGTGAACATCGAGGTCGGGATGCCCATCGCCTTCAGGATGATGCCCGAATAGAAATCCACGTTCGGGTAGAGCTTGCGCGAGATGAAATACTCGTCGGTGAGCGCGATCCGCTCCAGTTCCATCGCCAGCGGCAGCAGCGGATCGTTCTCGACGCCCAGCTCCTTCAGGACCTCGTCGCAGCTCTGCTTGAGGATCTGCGCGCGCGGGTCGAAGTTCTTGTACACCCGGTGGCCGAAGCCCATCAGCTTCACATCGGAATTCTTGTCCTTCACCTTTTCGATGAAGGCCGGAATGTTGTCCTTGTGGCCGATCTCGGCGAGCATCTTCAGCACCGCCTCATTGGCGCCGCCATGGGCGGGGCCCCAGAGGGCCGCGATGCCGGCCGCGATGCAGGCGAAGGGGTTGGCGCCGGTCGAGCCGGCCAGGCGCACGGTCGAGGTCGAGGCGTTCTGCTCATGGTCGGCGTGCAGGACCAGGATGCGGTCCATCGCGCGCTCCAGCACGGGCGAGACCTCGTAGGGCTCGGCCGGCACGGTGTTCAGCATGTAGAGGAAATTGGCGGCGTAGCTCAGCCGGTTCTGCGGGTACACGAAGGGCTGGCCCAGCGAATACTTGTAGGCCATGGCGGCGATGGTCGGCACCTTGGCGATCAGGCGGAAGGCCGCGACCTCGCGCTGGCGCGGGTCGTTGATGTCGAGGTTGTCGTGATAGAAGGCGGCCAGCGCGCCGACCACGCCGCACATGATGGCCATCGGATGCGCGTCACGGCGGAAGCCGTCGAAGAAGCGGCGGATCTGCTCATGCACCATCGTGTGATAGGTGACGTCCTTGCGGAACTTCTCGAGCTCGGCGGGGTTCGGCAGTTCGCCATTCATCAGCAGGTAGCAGACCTCGATGAATTCGCTCTTTTCGGCCAGCTGCTCGATCGGGTAGCCGCGATACATCAGCACGCCGGCATCGCCGTCGATATAGGTGATCTTGCTCTCGCAGCTCGCTGTCTCGCCGTAGCCGGGGTCGTAGGTGAAGATGCCGAGGCTGGAATAGAGCTTGCGGATATCGGCCACCTGCGGGCCGAGCGTGCCGCCCAGCAGCGGCAGGGTGGTGCTGCTGTTGCTGCCCTCGATGGTGACGGTGATCGAGCCATTGCTGCTCATGCTGAAGCCTTCCTCAACGGGTTTGGATGCGGGGCGTGGTCCGCCCGCGCGATGTTGCGTTGCAGTGTAGGCAGGACAGCGATCTTGTCCATCCGAGTTTCGCGGCCAGGGACGCGACGCGGCAGAGGGCTCAATGGGGGAGGCGAGAGGCGCTCCGGCAGGGGCTGCCGGGTGCCGGCGTCAGTAGCCGCGGCGCCAATGCGCGGGCGGCTCGAAGCCGCCGGTCCAGAGGCCGCGCTGCGCCTGGCGGGCCGCCGTCTCGTACGGGGCCAGCGCCGGCACGGCGCCGGCATCGGCCAGAGCCCAGCCGGCCATGACCATGGAGGCGTTCAGGTCGATATTGCCGGCGCGGCAGGCGCCCAGCGCCCGGCCGAAGCGGTCCCGCCCGGCCACGCGGCAGTCCACGCCCCGCTCACCGACCAGGGTCGCGAGTTCGGCGGCTGCGGTGGTACCGCAATCATAGAGGCGGCCCTGGCCGTCGGTGCAGAACTGCCCGCGCTCCGGGGCTTCGACGCCATGCAGGCGCAGAGTGCGGTCACCCAGGCGGAGCGTGTCGCCGTCGAGGATGCGGACCTGCGCGTTGGGCGTGGACCAATCCTGGCTGCCGGGGGCCGAGCCCATGAGGTCACCGGGCAGCCCCATCACCACGAGCCCGCCGCCGAGAAGGGCGGTGGCGCCCATCATGACGGCGCGGCCCCAGCGGCGGGGCGATCGGGCGGGTTGATAAAGTTTGCGTCGGGGCATGAACGGTTGGTTAAACCAGCCTTGAGGGGGCTGGCAACCCAGTTGTTTCCGGATGTTACAAATCCAGTCTTTCCGGGGACTTCCAGAAGGGGGGCGCCTTGCGGAGGCGTTTCCAGGCCGCGATGGCGGCGATTCGGCTGCCCTCGGCGCGCCCCGCGGCGAAGCCGGTGACGGTGCCGATGGCGAATCCGCCGGCCCCGCGCCCACTGAGCTGCCGCGCCAATTGCGCCGCCACGGCCGCGTCATTGGCGAGGCCCAGCGCCTCCTGCAGGGCGGCGAGCCGCTTGGCGAAGCGCTTCGCCGCCCGCCCCGGCCAGAGGGCGGCGAAGGGCTCGGCCGCGTAGCGCAGGCGCTTGGCGTCGAGCCGCATCTCGTGCAGCGCGGCGCTGTCCAGCTCCTGCATGGCGGCCCCGGCCTTCTTCAGCCGTTTCCATCGCTTCCGCAGCACCCGCGCGGCAAAGGGGGCAAGCGGCGGGTCCAGGGCGGGCGGGGCCCGCAGCTGGCCGAGTTGCAGCCCCTGCAAGATCGTTTCGCGGAAGGCCGGCCCCGCCAGGAAGCGCCCCAGCTCGGCATAGGCCGTCTCGCGCTCGCGGTCCGCCGCGGCGAGCAGGCGCTTCACCCGGGCATCGCCATCGAGTGCGGCGAGCGTGGCTGGCCCGATTCCCATCAGGAAGACGTCCCAGTCGCGGGCCGCGCCCAGCGCCTGCGCCACTTCGCGCAATTGGGCGTCCCATTCGCGCCAGCCCGGCCCATCCAGCACCGGCCGGAACAGCTTGAGCAGGGAGCGCAGGCGCCGGATCGCGACGCGGGATTGGTGTACGCCGCGCGGCCCGGCGCCCGGCCGGCAGCCGGTGGACTCGGCGAGGATCACATCCAGCAGATGCGCCAGCGCGGAGAGGAAGGCGGCCTCGGTGGTCTCGGCGCCGGCAAGGCTGGGCGGGCCGCTGCGGCGTGGCCGGGGCGGCCGGGTCTCCGCCAGCGCCAGCGCGGCCTCGTCGAGGCCATGCGGGGTGGGCAGCAGCGGCAGGCTCGCGCCCAGCTCCGCCGCCAGGCTCAGCACCTCCGGCGTCTCGCCCTCCAGGATGAGGCGGGCGATGCGGCGGGTCTGGCCGCGGGCCTCGATCCGGCCTTCCAGCCAGGTCACGCCCTCGGCCAGCACGGCGCGGCGGCCGATGAAGCGGGCCAGCGGCACGGCGGCGGGATCGGCCGCCATCACCTCCGGCGGGGGCAGGGTGCCGGGCCAGCAGAGCCCCCTCTCCGGCGGCATCGGCGCCACGGCGTGCCAGATGCGGTTGTGGCGCCTGAGCAGGGGCGCGCCCGCAGCCTCGGTGCGCAGCCAGGTGATGCTGTGCGCCCGCCAGGTGGGTTTCGCAGCCAGGCGCGGATGCGTGGGGCAACGGGGCGGGGCGGCCCCGGGCATCTCCCAAGGGGCCACCCAGGGGGCCAGCTCGAGGATCAGGCTGCCACCTCCGGCAGGTCCCTGGGCGCGACGAAGCGCACCAGCCGTCCGCCGCCATCCTGCAACTGCCCCCAGGGCCCCGCGATGGTGAATTCGGCCAGGGCGCCGGTCGGGTAGCCCTCGCTCAGGCGGCGTGTGTGCAGGCCCCCCAACGCCACCCCGGACGGGCCCACCAGGGCAAGGCCGAGTTCGTGCAGTCCAGGGTTGTGGCCGATCAGCAGCACCGAGCGCGCCGTCTCCGGCATGGTGCGCAGCGTCTCCATCAGTCGTTGCCAGGGGGCGAGATAAAGGTCGTCCATCACCTCGATGATGGGCGAGCTTTCGACCGGCTGCAGCGCCTCCAGCGTCTGCAGCGTGCGCCGCGCGGAGGAGACGAGGATGATGTCGGGCGCGAGGCCGAGTTCCTGCATATGCAGCGCCATGGCCGCCGCCGCCTGCCGCCCGCGCGCATTGAGCGGCCGGGCGTGGTCGGAGAGCATCGCGTCGTCCCAGGAGGACTTGGCGTGCCGGAGCAGCAGGAGCTGGCGCATGGCAGCCCGATGATGGCACGCCTCCGCCGCGCTGTCCCGCCCCCTCGACCGTCAGGGGTTATCGATTTCCGGGATGACACCACGTGACGGGCTGGTCCAGGGGAGTGTGTATTTTCCATGACAGAGCGGGTTTTGATCCTTGGCGCCACGGGCGGTGTGGGCGCGGCGCTGGCGCGTCGCGTGGCCGGGCGCGGTGCGCGGCCGGTGCTGCTGGCGCGAGATGCCGGGCGCCTCGCGGCGCTCGCGGCCGAGTTGCCGGGTGCCGAGAGCCTGGTGGCGGATGTGACCGATGGTGCGGCGCTGAAGGCGGCGATCCAGGGCCTGGGTGGGCCGCTCTCGGGCCTCGCCTTCTGCGTCGGCTCCATCCTGCTCAAGCCCGCGCTGCGCACCACCGAGGCCGATCTGCTGGACGCCTTCCGGCTGAACGCGGTGGCGGCGGCGCTGGCGGTGCAGGCGGCGGTGCCGGCACTTTCGGCCGCGGGCGGCAGCGTGGTGCTGTTCAGCACGGTGGCGGCGCGGACGGGCTTCGCCAACCACCTGGCCATTGCCGCGGCCAAGGCGGCGGTGGAGGGCATGACCGTGGCACTCGCCGCCGAGCTGGCGCCCGCCATCCGGGTGAACTGCATCGCCCCCAGCCTGATGCGCACCGCGATGGCCGAGCCGCTGACCCGCAACCCGGCCATGGCGGAGGCGATCGCGAAGCTGCACCCGTTGCCCCGGCTGGGCGAGGCGGATGACATCGCGGCTGCGGCGGATATGCTGCTCTCTCCCGCTGCCGGCTGGATCACCGGCCAGGTGATCGCGGTGGATGGCGGCCGCTCCACCCTGCGCACCAAGACCGGATGAACATGATCGCAAGACGCTCCCTGCCGTTTCTCCTCGCGGCCACGCCGGTCCTTGCACAGGGGCAGGGCGACTATCGCTGGCGCGTCATGCGGAACGGCACGGCCATCGGCACGCACAACATCAGCTTCACCGAGCGGGGGGGTGAGCGGATCACCGTCTCGGAGAACCTGGTCACGCCGCGCGTCATGGGCGTCATCGTCTATCGCTACGAGCACCGCCTGACCGAGGTCTCGCGCGCCGGGCGTTTTGCCTCGCTGCGCTCCAGCCTGAACCGCAACGGCACCATCACCGAGGTGGATGCGCAGGCCGGGCCTTCCGGCGTCACGCTGCGCGGGCCGGAGGGCGCGTTGAGCCTGCCCGCCCGGGCCGTACCGCTCGCCTGGTGGGAGCCGCAGCGCTTCGGCGGCAGCGTGCCGCTCTTCGGCACCACCACGGGCAAGCCGCTCGATCTGCGCTGGACGCGTGAGCCGCTGCCCACGGGCGTGCGCTGGCGGACGGCGGGCGAGATCGAGGCGGTGCTGGAGTTCGACGCCTCGGGCCGCTGGACCGCTTACCAGGTGAAGGGCGATGACGGGAGCACCGTGATCTATGCCGCAGCCTAGCCTTCGCATCATTCTCGGCGACCAGTGTTCCGCCTCGCTCTCGGCGCTCGAGGAACTCGACCCGGCGCGGGACGTGGTGCTGATGATGGAGGTGCGGGGCGAATGCACCTATGTGCCGCATCACCCGCAGAAGATCGCGCTCATCCTCTCAGCCATGCGGCATTTCGCCCGCGCGCTGGAAGCGCGCGGGGTGCGGGTGGACTACATCCGCCTGGATGATCCGGCGAACACCCACAGCTTCTCGGGCGAGGTGGCGCGCGCGGTGGGCCGCCACAAGCCGGCGCGGATCATCGCGACCGAACCCGGCGAGTGGCGCGTGCGCGAAGCCATGGAAGGCTGGGAGGCGGCACTCGGCCTGCCGGTCGAGATCCGCGATGACACGCGTTTCCTGGCCGATCTCGGCGTCTTCCGGCGCTGGGCGCATGGCAAGAAACAGCTGCGGATGGAGTTCTTCTACCGCGAGATGCGCCGCGCCACGGGCTTCCTCATGCAGGGCGACAAGCCCGAGGGCGGCGAATGGAACTACGACGCCGAAAACCGCAAGCCGCTGCCCAAGGGCCTGGTGCCGCCCGCGCCGCCGCGCTTCGCACCGGATGACACCACGCGCGACGTGTTGGCGCTCGTTTCGCGCGAATTCCCCTCGCATTTCGGCAGTCTGGACGGCTTCAACTGGCCGGTGACGGCGGCGGAGGCGAAGCGCGCGCTCGCCTCCTTCATCGCCGACCGGCTGCCGCGCTTCGGCGACTACCAGGACGCGCTGGCGGAGGGCGAGGCGACGCTGTTCCACAGCCTCATCTCCACCAGCCTCAATATCGGCCTGCTGCTGCCGGGCGAGGTCTGCGCGGCGGCCGAGGAAGCCTATCGGAAGGGCAGCGTGCCGCTGAACGCGGTCGAGGGCTTCATCCGGCAGATCCTGGGCTGGCGGGAATACGTGCGCGGCCTCTACTGGTTCAAGATGCCGGGCTATGGCGCGACCAATTCGCTGGCCGCGCATCGCCCGCTGCCGGGCTTCTACTGGCGCGGCGATTCCGGGATGCGCTGCATGGATGCGGCGATCGGCCAGACGCGGGACCTGGCCTACGCCCACCACATCCAGCGCCTGATGATCACGGGCAATTTCGCGCTGCTGGCGGGGATCGATCCGCTCCAGGTGCAGGAATGGTATCTGGCCGTCTATGCCGATGCGTTCGAATGGGTGGAACTGCCCAACACCCATGGCATGGCGCTGCACGCCGATGGCGGCGTCATGGCCAGCAAGCCGTATGCGGCGAGCGGCGCCTATATCAACCGCATGGGCAATCACTGCGCCCGCTGCCGGTACGATGTGAAGCGCGCGACGGGCGAGGGGGGAGGGAAGCCCCCTTGCCCCTTCAACTTCCTCTACTGGGACTTCATCGCCCGCCACGCCGATGCTTTCGCAAGGAATCCCCGCATGGCCATGCCGCTGAACGGCTTGCGGAAGATGGCGCCGGAGAAGCTCGCCGCGATGCGGGCGGAGGCCGGCAGATTCCTGGACGCAGCGTCATCCTTGCCTTGACCTGCCGCCCCCCGCACGGTTGAAGGGGCCCAACGCAGGAGAGCCTCGCTGATGTTCCATACGCCCCGCCGCAGTCTCATCCTCGGTGCGCTCGGCGCACCGGTCCTCGCGGCGCCCGCCCTGGCCCAGGCCTGGATGCCGAGCCGTACCGTGCGTCTCGTCGTTCCCATCGCGCCCGGCGGCGCCAATGACATCATCGCACGCCTCATGGCGGAGCGGCTGCAACCCATCCTCGGCCAGACCGTGGTGGTGGAGAACCGGCCGGGGGCGGGCGGCAATATTGGCGCGCAATCGGTGATCCAGGCGGAAAAGGACGGCCACACCTGGCTGCTCACCTCGGCCAATGTGCTGACGGCGAATGTCTATCTCTACGGCAACAGGATGCCCTTCGTGCCGCAGCGCGATTTCGCGCCGGTCAGCCGCGTCGGCATCGGCACGCTGCTCTGGGTGGTGAACGCGCAGCGCCCCTGGCGGAACTTCCAGGAGCAGATCGAATTCGCCCGCCGCAATCCGGGCCGCGTCACCATGGGCAGCAGCGGCACCGGCACCATCAGCCATCTCTTCTTCGAGCGCGTGAAGCGGCAGACCAATGCCGACATGACGCATGTGCCCTATCGCGGAGGCGGCCCCGCCATCCAGGACCTGATCTCCGGCAATATCGACATGATGTTCGACGTCATGCCCGCACTTCTGCCCCATGTGCGCGAGGGCCGCTTCCGGGCCCTCGCCGTGGGCAGCGCGGCCCGCGTGGACTACGTGCCCGAAATCGCGAATGTGCCCAGCATGGGCGAATTGCTGCCGGGCTCGGGCATTGATGCGCTGAACTGGTGGTGCGTGGTGGCCGCGACCGGCACGCCGGACCCCGCCATCGCCACCATGCATGGCGCGATCGCCCGCGTGCTGGCCATGGAGGAGGTGCGCACGCGCCTGCTCGGCCTCACCATCCAGCCCATGCCCGATGCCTCGCCCGCCGCCTTCGGTGAGTTCTGGCGTTCGCAGGTGCCGGTCTGGCGCGAACTGGTCGAGGCCTCGGGCGCCGTCGCCGAGTAATCTTCAAAGCTTTGGGGCGGGGGTTTGACGGAAGGGGCGGCGTGGCGGGAAGCTGCGCCCACCCCAACCGACAGGAACGCCCATGGCCCGCTCACTGGAATGGATGAAGCTCACCGCCGCCGAGGTGCAAGCCGAGGCGGCGGCGGATGCGCTGCTCATCATCCCCGTCGCCTCGCTGGAGCAGCACGGCCCGGCGCTCGTCACCGGCACGGACATCATCCTGGGCGGCAATGTCGCGCTGGAGACGGCGGGGAAGCTGGTCGCGGCCGGGCATCGCGCGCTCGTCACACCCGTCGTCTGGCATGGCCTGGCCGAGCATCACATGGCCTTTGGCGGCACGGTCACGCTCGACAGCGCGACCTTTCAGGCGGTGCTGCGCCATGTGGTCAAGTCGGCAGCGCGGCACGGCTTCAAGCGCGTTTTTCTCATGAACGGCCATGGCGGAAATTCCGAGGCGATCGGTACGGCAGCCACCGACCTTGCGGTGGAATTCGGCATTCGCGTGGGTGGCGGCACCTACTGGCACATGGTGCCCGAGGTGATCGAACCCCTGCTGGAGGACCAGCCCACCCTCATGCATGCCTGCGAGGCCGAAACCTCCATGGTGTGGAACCTCCTGCCTGAGGGTGTGCGGCCCGAGCGCCTGGCCGAGGCGCATGGGCCCCTCTCATCCCGCGCGCCCGGCCAGCCGGCGGGGCTGCTGATGCGGCGCAGCTTCAAGGAAGTGACGCCGAGCGGCGTGGTCGGCGATGCGCGCCGGGCGAGCCCGGAGAAGGGCGCCGCGCTGCTCGACGCGATCGCCGGGAAATGCGCAGAGGTTCTCGCCAACCCCGCGATCTGGGGGCGTGGCTGAGGCTGCTTCAATCCTGGGCCTGGGACGGCCGCCGCTCAGTGCTGCGGGGTCAGCCACCGCTCAATGCAGCGGGGTCAATACGGGGTGCAGGCAGGATCCCTGCCTCGCCAGCACATCGGACCAGTCCCTGATCAGCCGGGCATGGGCAAGGCCGGCCGCGCGTGGCCGCCGGTCGAGGTCGTGGAGGCCGCGCGGGTTCACCCGCCCGCGCTGCTCGCGCAGCGCCACGTCCCAGTCGATCTGGTCCGTCAGCGAATACCAGGTGAAGCCGAGCATCGGCACGCCTTCCTGGCGCAGGCGCATCACGCCGGCCCATTGCTTCCACAGCCAGTCCTCTGCCTCGTCGCCGGCCGGCCCCTCGTCGCAATTGGTTTCCGTGTGCCTGACCGGCAGGCGGTAGCGGTCGTGGTAAAAGCGCGTGACGGGGCCGTAGCCGAAGACCTCGCCCGCCCAGCGGCTTTGTCCATCGCCGGCGATGACGTGCTCGTTGGTCGCGTACCAGTCATTGCCCATGATGCAATGGCGGCGCAGGTCCCGGGAGATGAAGAAGCGGTACTCCTCGCGCGTCAGGCCATTGTCGAGCAGGAACTCGTACATCGTGCTGTCCACGCGGAAGCCGTAGTTCAGGTCCAGCGTGCGGAAGCGCCCGCCGTTGCGGAAATCGGCATGGGGCTGGGCCCGCGGGCATTCCGGATGGAATTGCTCGGTCGACTCCGACTGGATGAACAGCGCGTCGGGCCGAACCTCCAGGATGGCCTGCATGGCCGGCACATTGGCGCGGACGACGTGCTTGATGGCCGTGACGTAGGACCGGTCGTCCTGCGCCTGCTCGTTCCACCAGCCATACTTGGCGGAGAAGACCGCGGTGATGAACATCTCGTTCACGGGGGTGTAGAGTTGCACCCAGGGAAAACGGCGGGCGAAGGCGCCGGCATAGGCGGCGAAGAGCTCTGGAAAATCGGGATTCTGAAAGTTGCCGATCCAGTCGGGCACGCCGAAATGGCAGAGATCCGCGATGGGCACGGTGCCCTGGCGGCGCAGGGCTGCGAAGCTCTCATCCGCGAAGCTCCAGTCATGGCGGCCATCGCCCAGGAGGGTGCGGTGCAGCTGCGGGCCGTAGCGCAGGTATCCGCAGCCGACTTCGCGCACCAGGGCGAAATCCTACCGCCAGCGTTCGTAGTGCCCGCATTCGGCCATTTGATCGCGACGGATGCGCCCGCCGCCGATGGTGGGGGCGCTGTTCTCGATGCCTGTCGCGAAGATGAAGCCGGGGCGGGTCGCGGCCGGCATGGTGGTTTGGAATGTCGTCGCAACCGACCCTAGGGTGTCGAGCATGGCCGCGTCTTTCTCTGAGGATTTGGACTTCGCTCAGGCAACAGTATCGGGATCAAATTTAAATAGTAATATTATCGCTTCGAGAGGCTGTGTTCTCGGCATCACAATCAATCCATGTATCTAACAGTCTAATTCATGTGAATATTGACTGCTACCTTGAGCTTGGCTGTTGTATGATGGGACTGTGCGAATTCTGGGCGGCGACGCGGCGTATTGGCTGGGTGGGCTGAACGCTTCATAAGACTTGCTCAGGCGTTGGCCGAGGTGCCGTGTGTCGCCGCGCGCTGATCGGGCAGGGGCAAATCCACCCAGGACAGGTGGCCTCCCTTGCCGGAGCCGGTGTCCATGAAGATCGCCCTCCCGCCGCCGCGGCCGCGTGTCTCCCAGGGCCGGCCATCGCGCGAGCGCTGGTCGTGGCCGACATAGACAGTGAGGCCGAGCGGGATCGAATCCACCCAATGCAGCACGCGCTCGGGGAAGCCATCCTGCGTGGTCCCGCCGGTGACCTGGCCGAACATGGCGCGCGAGGTGATGGCGTCGGGCTTTCGGGCGCCAGCCTCGGGTGCCGGCCATTGCAGCAGCATGCCGGGATGGAAGGCCGCATGGACGAAGAGCATGGGCCCGAGGCGCAGCCAGGCCGGCGCCTGGCCGATCTCGGTGACGGCGCGGCTGGCGAGGGCCGGGCCATCCGGGGCAGCGTGCAATTGCTCGAGCGTGCGCGGCGTGGCCTCGGGTGGGCTGCGCACGCGCGCCCCGGTCAGAGCGCGGCGCAGCTTGTGGTCGTGATTGCCGAGGATGAAGACGCCCGCCTCGTCATCCAGCAGGTTGAAGATCAGGCGCAGCACGGCCGGTGAGTCCGAGCCATAATCCGTGAGGTCGCCGAGCTGCAGCAGGAACAGTCCCGCATCGCCCGCGCCCTCGATGGCGGCGGCCAGCGCCGCGGGTTCGCCATGCACGTCCCCCACCACGCGCAGCCCCGAGAAGCCGCGGGCGCGCAGGGTGGCGGCATCGGGGATCATGCGGCCTCCGCGCGCATCTCGGCATAGGCCGCGAGCGCCCGGGCGCGGCCTTCGGCATGGGCGATGATGGGGCGTGGGTAGTCCACGCCGAGCCGGATGCCGGCGCCGCGCAGGATGATCTCGGGCGCTTCCCAGGGCTTGTGGAGGAACTTGTCCGGCAGGTTGGCCAGTTCGGGCACCCAGCGGCGCACATAGGCGCCATCGGCGTCGAATTTCTCGCCCTGGAGGACGGGGGCGAAGACGCGGAAATAGGGTGCCGCATCGGCCCCGCAGCCCGCCACCCATTGCCAGGAGGCGGCGTTGGAAGCGAGACCGCCATCCAGCAGCGTGTCCCAGAACCAGGCCTCGCCCGCCTGCCAGGGTTGCAGCAAATGCTTCACGAGGAAGGAGCCGGTGACCATGCGGACGCGGTTGTGCATCCAGCCGCTGCGCCAGAGCTGGCGCATGCCGGCATCCACGATGGGATAGCCCGTCATGCCCCGCTGCCAGGCGCGGAGCAGCTTGTCATCCGGCTGCCAGGGGAAGTTCGCGAAGCTTGGCTGCAAGGGCGCCTCGGGCAATTCGGGCCGGTGCCAGAGCAGGTGATAGGCGAATTCGCGCCAGAGGATTTCCTTCAGGAAGGTCGCATCGCCCGTCACGCCGGCTGCGCGCGCCGCGTGCCAGAGCTGGCGCGGACTGATCTCGCCAAAGCGGAGGCTTGGGCTGAGGCCGGAGGTGCCGGGGATGCCCGGCAGGTTGCGCGTGGCGTCATAGCGCGTCATCGCCGTGAAGGCCTTGATCCGTGTCGCGGCACCCGCCTCACCCGGCTGCCAGTGCTGCGGGAATTCGCGCGCCCAGTCGCGCTGCGGCAGCAATGCCAGAGCATCAAGCGCAAGGCCCGGATGCGCGATGGCCTCAATCCGCCTGGGCGCGGGCAAGGGCGGCGGCGGCTCGCCCAGCGCGAAAAGCGCGCGGGAGAAGGGCGTATAGACCGAATAGGGCTTGCCCGTGCCGGTGCGGATGCGGTGCGGCTCATGCAGCAGGGATGAGCTGTGCAGGGTGAACTTGCGGCCGTCCGCCTGCAGCGTCTCGGCGATGGCGGCGTCGCGCTTGCGGGCCCAGGGCTCGTAGAGCCGGCCAGCGATGACCTCGCTCGCGCCGATTTCCGCGGCGAGCTCGGGGATGATGCGGCCGGCAGGGCCGCGCGCCAGATGCAGGCTGGCGCCGCGCGCGGCGAGATCGGCGGCCAGCGAAGCCAGCGAATGATGCAGCCACCAGCGCTGCGCTCCGCCATGCGCCCAGGCGCCGGCCGCCTCGTCATCCAGGATGTAGACGAAGAGCGCCGGCCGCCCCTCCAGCGCCGCGAGGGCGGGATTGTCGGCGAGGCGCAGATCCTGTCGGAACCAGAGGAGGGCGGGTGCGGTCATGCCCTCCATATGGCGCGCCCGGGCGGGCGCGCAAAGCCGCGTTCAGTCCGCGTAGCCGGGATCGGACTTGTCCAGGACACGCTTCAGCGCCGCGAAGTGATACTCAGGCCCCGTCATCGCCATGGTCGGGTCCTTCCAGCTCGCCTGTGCCTTCATCTTCTCCAGGACTTCTTCCTTGACGAAACGGCGGCGGGCATTGGTCCACATGGAGAACATCTGCGTCCGGCAGGCGCGCTCAAGATAGTAGAGGCGGTGATAGGCCTGGGCGACGGAATTGCCGGTGACGACGACGCCGTGATTGGCCAGCATCAGGATGGGCTTGCCCTCCATGAGGGCAGCCATGCGGGCACCTTCCTCATGCTCGATCGCGAAGCCGTTATAGTCGTAGTCATAGGCGATGCGATTGTGGAATTGTAGCGCGCTCTGCCCCGTCATCTCGATCGTCATGTCTTCGAGCTGCGAGATGGCGGTGACGTAGGGCATGTGGGTGTGCAGCACGCATTCGGCGCCGGTGATCTCGTGGATGGGCGCATGGATGCAGATGGCGCTGCGGTCCGCGGGGCCCGTGCCGTCCAGCACCTTGCCGTCGAAGGCGACCTCGATGAGGTTGCTGGCCGTGACTTCCGACCAGTGCAGGCCATAGGCATTGAGGTAGAAGCGGCCGGGGCGGCCGGGCACCATCAGGGTGAAGTGGTTATCGATCGCCTCGTGGAAGTCATGCAGCACGGCCAGGCGATGGGCGGCGGCCATGTCGATGCGGGCCTGTTGGCGCTGCTCGATATAGACATCGGCGGCGGGGTCCTGGACGGCGGACATGCGGGGTTCTCCAGCGGGGTGGGAAATCGCATCAATCCACGCCCGCCCGCCCCGCGCAAGCATCATTCCCCCCGCGTGGGGGCGATCTGCGCCACCTGCGCCTCGCGCGGCAAGGCGGGGCGCGTGCCATGGCCCATGCCGCCGGTGAGTTGCACCACGCTGGCGGCCGGTGCGGGGATGCGGGCCGCGGCATGGGCGTTGGAGCCGAGGGCGAGGAGGGCGGCGGCGAGCAGGGTCTGGCGCATCGAGAGGTCTCCGAGAGGGTTGAGCGTCTGTTGAGGGCAATATGCCGGGCCTCTGTCACGGGCTGATCCTCTGCCCTGTCTCATCTGTCGCGCGGTTGAGACTTGCGGGCATTCGCGGTATTGCGATGCACAAAGAAATCACGAGGCAAGGCGCATGGAACGCATTCTGGAGGGGCAATCCGCCCTCATCACGGGCTCGACGAGCGGCATCGGGCTTGGCATCGCCAAGCTCTATGCGGAAGCTGGCGCCCGCGTGATGCTGAACGGCTTCGGCAAGCCGGATGAAATCGCGGCCGCCCGCGCCGAGATCGGCGCGCTGATGGGCGTGGCCATGGCCCCATACAGCCCAGCCGACATGTCCAAGCCCGCCGAGGTGCGCGCCATGGTCGCCGCCGCCGAGGCCGAATTCGGCAAGCTCGACATCCTCGTGAACAATGCGGGCATCCAGTTCGTCTCGCCGGTGCAGGATTTCCCGGCCGAGAAATGGGATGCGATCATCGCGATCAACATGAGCAGCAATTTCCACGCAATCGCGGCGGCCCTGCCGGGGATGCTGGCGCGGAACCATGGCCGCATCATCAACGTCGCCAGCGCGCATGGCCTGGTGGCGAGCCCCTACAAGACGGCCTATGTCGCGGCCAAGCATGGCGTGGTGGGGCTGACCAAGTCGGTCGCGCTGGAAGTCGCGCAGGCCAATGTGACCTGCAACGCCATCTGCCCAGGCTTCGTCCGTACCCCGCTCGCCGAGGCCCAGGTCCACCCGCTCGCGGAGAAATTCGGCGTGAGCGATGAGGTCGCGCTGAAGGATCACCTGCTGGCCAAGCAGCCCTCCAAGCGCTGGATCGAGGTCGAGGAAGTGGCGCGCATGGCGCTCTGGCTCGTCGGCCCCGGCTCGGGTGGGGTGAATGGCTCGGCGCTGTCCATCGATGGCGGCTGGCTCGCGGCCTGATGGATACCAACCCCTCGATCGCGACGCCGGCCATCGCGCAGAAGACGACGCGGCGCATCAACCTCGCGCTGCAAGGCGGCGGCACGCACGGCGCCTTCACCTGGGGCGCGCTGGACCGCCTGCTGGAGGATGACCGCATCGAGTTCGACGGCCTTTCCGGCACCTCGGCCGGGGCCATCAATGGCGCGATCCTGGCGCTGGGCCTGCTGGAAGGCGGCCGCCAGGGGGCGAAGGATGCGCTGAACCGCTTCTGGCGGGCGCTGGGTGCCAAATTTGCCGTCTCGCCCATGAAGGCCACGATGCTCGAGAAGGCGCTCTGGGGCTGGGATCTCAAATACAGCCTGGCCTACAACGCCTTCGACACCATGACGCGCGTCATGTCGCCCTACCAGCTGAACCCCTTCCCGATGGAGTTCAACCCGCTGCGCAAGGCGCTGGACCAGAGCCTGGATCTGGCCCGGCTGCGCGCGGACAAGAGCGCAATCCGGCTCTTCATCTCGGCCACGAATGTGCGCACGGGCAAGCCCAAGGTCTTCACGCGGGCCGAGATCACGGTGGATGCGCTGCTCGCCTCCGCCTGCCTGCCCAACGTCTTCAAGGCCGTCGAGATTGACGGCGAGGCCTATTGGGATGGCGGCTATCTCGGCAACCCGGCGCTTTGGCCCTTGTACCATGAGCGCATGGCGGCCGACATCGTGCTGGTGCAGCTGAACCCGCTGCTGCGCCCCGAATTGCCGACGACCACCAGCGACATCATGAACCGGCTGAACGAGATCAGCTTCAACGCCTCGCTGATGAGCGAGATGCGCGCCATCGACTTCGTCCAGCGCATGCTGGAGGCCGGGCGGCTGGAGCAGCCGCGCTATCGCCGCCTGTTTCTGCACGCGATCGAGGATGAGGAGCGCATGCGCGCCTTCAAGCTCAGCACCAAGTTCAACGGCGACTGGGACTTCCTGACGACCTTGCGCGACTACGGCCGGGATGCCGCGGACCTCTTCATCCGCGAAAGCCTGGACAAGGTGGGGCGCGAGAGCACGCTGGACATCCAGCGCTACCTGTAGGGCGTCCAGACCAGCGCGGCGGGGCGTCCCCGCCGCAGGTGCAGGATGGCCGCCTGGCGGTGGCGGCGGGCGAGGCGCCGCAGCTCCGGCAGAGAGAGCGCCACCAGCAGCATCTCCTCCCGCCAGCGTCCCAGTGCGCCTTCGCCCGGTTCCAGCACGGCCCCGCCCAGGTCGCGCCGCAGCCGCGCCTGGGCGGCCATGTTCCAGCGCGCGGGCATGACGCGGCTCATCGGGTTCCAGGCGGTGATGAAGCCGGCCTCGCGCGCACCATGCCGCGCCAGCCAGCGATCCGCGCCCGGGCTGAGGCGGCCCACGCGGGCCAGCACATCGCCCGCGCGATAAAGCGTGCGGCGATAGGCCTCTGCCCGCGTCACGCCAGCTGGAGAAGCTGCGCCTTCAGATAGGCGCTCTCCGGCAGCATCGGGTGCACCGGGTGGTCCGGCCCCGCGCCCGTGCTGGCCAGCAGCCGCGCCTCGCGCCGCGCGCGCCAGACGCCCTCGGCGACGGCGGCCGCGAATTCCGTGGGTGCGGCGTGGTGCGAGCAGGAGGCGATGAAGAGGAAGCCGCCCGGGTTCACCAGCTGCGCGCAGATCCGCGACAGGCGCTGATAGGCGCGGAGTGCGGCCGGGATGTCCTTGCGGGATTTGGCGAAGCCCGGCGGGTCCGCCACCACGATGTCGAAGCGCTCGCCCGCGCCGATCATGCGCTCCAGCGTTTCCAGCGCCTCGCCGCGCCGGGCGGTGACGCGGTCCGCCAGGCCATTGGCGGCGGCCGAGGCCAGTGCCAGGTCGAGTGCCGGCTGCGAACGGTCGAGCAGTGTCACCGCGCTGGCGCCGGCCTTCGCCGCCATCAGCCCGAAGCCGCCCGTGTGGCAGAAGGCGTCGAGCATCGTGGCGCCGGAAGCGAGGGACGCCACGCGCGCGCGGTTCTCGCGCTGGTCGAAGAACCAGCCGGTCTTCTGGCCGGAGAGCAGATCCACCTCGAAGGCGAGGCCGCCTTCCTCGACACGGGCCTGCGCCTCGGTGCCGTGCAGCAGCTTCGTCTCCTGCGGCAGGCCTTCGAGCGCGCGCACCGCGCTGTCATTGCGCGCGAGGATGCTGCGGGGGCTGAGCAGGGAGCGCAGCGCCTCCACGATCAGCGGCGTCGCCGCCTCCATGCCCGCCGTGTTGGCCTGGAGCGCGATCACGTCGTCGAAGCGGTCGATGACCAGGCCCGGCAGGCCATCGGCCTCGGCATGCGCGAGGCGGGCGTGCCGCGCGAGGCCGAGGCGCTCGCGCAGCGCCAGCGCGCGGCCGATGCGGGCCGTGAACCAGGCGGCGTCAGGCGCGGCACTCGCTGTGCGGTCCAGGATGCGCGCGGCGATCAGGCTGTGCGGGTTGAACTGCCAGATGCCGTGCTTCACGCCGTCATCGCCCTCGAGGCGCACGGCGCTGCCGGGCGGCAGGGCGCGGGCCGCGGCGTCCATCACGATTTCGTTGGAGAAGGCCCAGGGATGGCCGGATTTCACGCGGCGGTCGCGGCCGGGTTGCAGGCGGAGAAGCTGGGTCATGGCGGCTTATCGCGCACTCCCACCGCCAGCGCCACCGCGAGCACCGTGCCCGACAGCGCCAGCGCCTCGCGCCAGCCGAGCGGCTCGTCGAGGAAGAAGCCGGCACCCAGCACGCTCAACACCGGCGCCAGCAGCGTGCCGATGGCGGCTGTCGAGGCCGGCAGCCGGGCCAGCGCGCCGAACCAGGTGAGGTAGGAGACACCCATGGAAAACACCATGAACCAGCCGAACCAGAACCAGACGGGCGGCGTGACGAGGCTGGGTTCGAAGCGCTCCAGCGCCAGGGCCATGATCGCCATGGGCAGGCACCCGATCGCCATCTGCCACGCCAGCGCCGTGACGGGGTGCAGCACCAGCGGCCGCCGCTTGGACAGGACCGCGCCCAGCGCAAACAGCAGCGCCGAGGCCAGGATGAAAAGCAGCCCCGGCAGCTTGGCGAGCCCCAGCTCCACGCCGCGCCCGGCAAACAGGATGAGGATGCTGCCGAAGCCGAGCGCCAGCCCCGCGATGCGGCGCGGCCCCGGCTTCTCGCCCAGGATGGGCCAGGCGAAGAGGGCCGCCCAGACCGGCATGGTATAGGCCAGGATCGCGGCCTCGGACGCTGTCAGCCAGCGCAGCGAGAGCGTGCCGAAGGCCATCCAGGCCGTGATGTTGAGCAGCGCGAAGAGCACGAGGCGCGGGCGCTGCTCGCGGGGCACATGCAGCCTGACGCCGAAGGCGAGCGCGCCCGCCGCCAGCAGCAGGGCGAGCGTGCCCGTGCCGATGGCCCGCATGGTGAGCGGCGGCAACTCGGTCAGCAGGAACTTCATCAGTGGCCAGGTGGCGCCCCAGTTCACCGCCGTCATCATCAGCAGGATGAGGCCGAGCTGGCGTGGGTTCATGCGCGCCGCCGCGTGGCCAGCAATACGCCCGCCAGTGTGAAGCCGAGGGCCGACCATTCGCGCAGGCCGAGCGGCTCGCCCAGCAGCAGCCCGGTCGCCAGCACGGCGACGATGGGCACGAGCAGCGTGCCGATGGTGGCTGTCGAGGCCGGCAGCCGCGCCAGCGCGCCGAACCACGCGAGATAGGCGATGCCGAGTGCCACGATGGCCATCCAGCCCATCAGGAACCAGCCGAGCGGCGAGAGCTCGCCGAGGCGCACCGTCTCGAAGAAGGGCGAGAGGAGGAAGAGCGGCAGGCAGCCCAGGCCGACCTGCCAGACCATCGCCGCCACCGGATGCATGGGCAGCGGGTAGCGCTTGGCGAGCACGGCACCGAGCGCGAAGAACATGGCGGATGCCAGCAGCAGCAGCATCCCCGGCAGCTTGGCCAGCCCCACATCGAGGCCCCGCCCGGCGAAGAGGATGACGACGCCGCCAATGCCCAGCGCCAGCGCGAAGAGCTTCGTTGCACTCGGCCGCTCGCCGAGGATGGGCCAGGCCAGCAGCGCGGCCCAGACCGGCATGGTGTAGGCGAGCGTCGCGGCTTCGGCCGCCGTCAGCCAGAGCAGGCCGACGGTCGCGAGGCCCATCCAGGCGGTCACGTTCAGCGCCGAAAACAGCGCGAGCCGCCCCCAGAGCGCGCGCGGCACGGAAAGCCGCACGCCGAAGGCCAGCGCACCCAGGCCGAAGACGAAGGAGGAGGCGAGCCCCGCATAGGAGCGCGCGGCGAGCGGCGGCATCTCGCGCAGCAGCAATTGCAGGGCGGGCCAGTTGGAGCCCCAGCCCAGGCCGGTCAGGACAAGCAGCAGAAGGCCGGTGGCGCGCGGGGTCACGCGGGAAGCTTAGGGGAAGCCGGCCGCCGCGCGCACCTCCGCTGGGCTCATGCCACTTGCGCGCATGGCGCGCAGCGTGGGCGCCTGGTCCCGCTTGGCTAGGCGCTTGCCCCGTTCATCCGTGATCAGCCCGTGATGGGCGTAGAGGGGTTCCGGCCAGCCCATCAGTGCCTGGAGCAGGCGGTGGATGTCGGTCGCCTCCAGCAGGTCCTCGCCACGCGTCACCAGCGTCACCTCTTGCTCGGCATCATCCTGCGTGACGCAAAGGTGGTAGGAGGCGGGGATGTCCTTGCGGGCCAGCACCACATCGCCCTGCGCTTCGGGCGCGCAGCGACGCGGGCCGTGGATCAGGTCGGTGAAGGCCAGCGGGCCGGTCTCGGCTAGTGCGCGGGCGGTGTTCAGGCGCAGCGCATAAGGGCGGCCGGCGGCGATGCGGGCCTCGGCCTCGGCGGGCGGCAGGTCGCGGCAGGTGCCGGGATAGATTGCGGCCGGACCGTGTGCGGCCGCGATGGCGGCGGCGATGTCCCCCCGCGTGCAGAAGCAGGGATAGAGCAGGCC
>JAIYCD010000167.1 GCA_027488195.1 Acetobacteraceae bacterium
AGAATCGCGCGGCGCTGGGCGTGTGCGTCGCCGAACTGAGCCTTGGCGAGCTCGATGCCGAGGGCGCGCTCGGCGAACTCGCGGCCAGCTCCGCGCCGCGCCTGCCGCAGGCGCTCCTGGAGGCGCGCAGCCTGCTGGCCGCGCGGGCCGAGGCACGGCGCGGCAATCGCGTCCTGGCGGCGGAGGCCCTGCGGGCGCTCGGTCCGGCTGGGGATGAGGCGCTCTCCGAGATCCTGGCTGAGGCGCGGGATTTCACCGGCGCGGCCGCCGCACTCGGCCGCCACCTCGCAGGCCTGCCACTCAGCGGCCCCTTGCCCGAAGCCGCGCAGCGTCTCGTGCTGCGCCAGGCGGCCTGGCTTGCCATGGCGGGCGACCAGGGCGCGCTGGGTCAATTGCGCGCGCGCCATGGGGCGCAGTTCCAGCCCGGCGCCATCGCCTCGGCCTTCGAGGCGCTGACCACCGACCCGGTGCGCGGCCTCGCGGACCTCCCACGCTTGGCGCGGGAACTGAACCTCTTCCGGAGTTTGCCCCAAAGGCTGGAGCCTTTGCGGACCGCGCAAGGCCCGGCCGGTTGAGTCTTGCGTGGAGTGGGGGGGAGGTCCGCGATTTTTTCGGGCCGCCAATGCGGAATTTCATTTGACCCCCCAGCCCCCATGCCCCATATGCCGCCTCCGCTGACCTGTTCGAACCGACGGCCGCTCTGGCCGCACAGCCGACAATTGGTCATCTGCTGGTGGGAAAGGGAACCCGACGATGGACTCTCTCGTCCGACTGGGGATGGACTCGGAAATGCTCCCGAGCGACGCCCAGACAACGACTACGGCTTCGGCTGGTGCTGATTCGATCACGGAGGCGAAGGATTACTTCGTCGAGCGGAACGGCGTGCGCTACGCCGGCACGCACCTGATCATCGATCTCTGGGGTGCCACCAACCTCGACGACCCCGGCCATATCGATGCCGTGCTGCGCGCGGCCGCCATCGCCTCGGGGGCCACGATCCTGCACGGGCATTTCCACCACTTCTCGCCCAATGGCGGCGTGAGCGGCGTGCTGGTGCTGGCCGAGAGCCATGTCTCGATCCACACCTGGCCCGAGCGTGACTTCGCGGCGCTGGATATCTTCGTCTGCGGCGATTGCGACCCCTACAAGGCGATCCCGCTGCTGAAGACCGGCTTCCTGCCCGAGCGCATCACGCTGGGCGAGCACAAGCGCGGCATGGTCGGCTGAGCCGGCCCGAGCGATGTGATGAACGGGGCCGGGCGGCAACGTCCGGCCCTTCTTCTTGGCCTGAGGATGACGACGATGACCGATGTGTGGGTGAATGAGACGCTTTATCCCGATTGGGGCCAGCGCTTCCTGGTGAAGCGCGAGCTCGCGCGGGTGAAGAGCGAGTTCCAGGACATCATGCTCTTCGAGAGCACCTCGCATGGCCGTGTGATGGTGCTGGACGGCGTCATCCAGATCACCGAGCGCGACGAGTTCGTCTACCAGGAAATGCTGACCCATGTGCCGCTGCTGGCGCATGGCGCGGCCAAGCGCGTGCTGATCATCGGCGCGGGCGATGGCGGCGTGCTGAAGCGCGTGCTGCAGCACCGCAACGTCGAGAAATGCGTGATGGTGGAGATCGACGGCGAGGTGATCCGCCTTTGCCAGGAGCATATGCCCGATGTGGCCGGCGATGCCTGGACCAACCCGCGCGGCCAGGTGATCGTGGGCGACGGGATCGACTACGTCCGCCAGGCCGAGGCCGGTTCCTTCGACGTGGTGATCGTGGACAGCACGGACCCGATCGGCGTGGGCGAGGTGCTTTTCACCGATGAGTTCTACCACAATGCCGCGCGCCTGCTCTCGGCCGATGGCCTGATCGTCAACCAGTGCGGCGTGCCCTTCATGCAGGCGGATGAACTGCGCGAGACCTCGCTGCGCCGCGGCAAGTTCTTCGCCGACATCTCGGCCTATGTGGCGGCGGTGCCGACCTATGTGGGCGGCTTCATGACGCTGGGCTGGTCGGCCAAGACCAAGGGCCTGCGGGATGTGCCCGTGGCCGAGATCCGCCGTCGCGCCGAAGCGGCGGGCATCCTGGGCACCACGCGCTACTGGACGCCCGAGATCCATGCGGGCTGCTTCCACCTGCCGCCCTATATCGCGGAAAACCTCCCGGCCTAGGGGGAGCATGGTTCCGGCCGCCGCCGCGCTGCGTGCGCGTGTTTGCGGCGAGACCCCGTTTCGCCACCGGATGGCGCGGCCCGCGGGCTGCCTCATCCGGGAGTCCCTGGGTTTGCGCCAGGGCGTCGCGATGGGATTTCGCCTGGGGTTCAGCCCCGCTCACGTCACGGCCGGCGGCGGCCGGTTTCTTCCAGGCTACAGCGCGCCCTGTTCCTTCAGCACCTGCTCGGCCATGCGCAGCGCGTCGATCGAGGCCGGAAAGCCGCAATAGGCGACGGCATGGGTGAAGACCTCGCTGATCTCCTCGGCCGTGCAGCCATTGTTCAGCGCCGCCACCAGATGGATCCGCAATTCATGCGGGTGGTTCAGCGCGCAAAGCATGGCGAGCGTGATCAGGCTGCGCTGCTTGCGGTCCAGCACCGGGCGCGTCCAGAGCGTGGCATAGGCCATCTCCTCGGAGAGCGCGCGGATGGCGGCGTTGAAGGGCGTGGTCGTCGCGTCCCGCGCCTCGGTATAGGGCGCGCCCAGAATCTCGCGCATTTCCTGGCGGCCACGCTGGCGGAGCGCGTCATGGGCCTCTGTCTCGTTCATTGTGCTGGTCCTCCCTTGCAGAAAGGAGGGTAGGCCGGTTCAGCCCGGCGTCAAAAGGGCTCGGCCGTGTCGCGCCGCAGCAGGCGGCGGAAGGCGCCCTGGGAACGGTCATGCCCGGTCACCCGATCGGCCAGCGCATCCAGCCAGCCCGAAAACCAGGCCTTCCCCCAATCGCCCGTCTGGGCCATCGGGTTTTCCAGCACTGAGGCGCCGGCCGTGAAGGCCTCGCGGCCGGCGGCATAGGCGTCATCGCTCACGAAATCGTCGTTCGGGTCCACGTCTTCGGGCATCGGGGTTTCCTGTGATCGCGTGGCGCATATGGCATCGCAGGGGCGGGGGCGCCATCCTATATTGGGGGCATGAACGTGATCGCCCCCATGGTCTTCCAGCCGATCCGCCAGCCCATGCCCGCGGGCGGCAAGCCGCTGCGCGTCGTCAGCCCCTTCCAACCCAATGGCGACCAGCCCACCGCCATCCGGGACCTGATCGCGGGCGTGGAGGGGGGCGAGCGGGACCAGGTGCTGCTGGGTGTCACCGGCTCCGGCAAGACCTTCACCATGGCCAAGGTGATCGAGGCGGTGCAGCGCCCGACCCTCGTGCTGGCGCCCAACAAGACGCTGGCGGCGCAGTTATACGGCGAGATGAAGAGCTTCTTCCCCGACAACGCGGTGGAATATTTCGTCAGCTACTACGACTATTACCAGCCCGAGGCCTATGTGCCGCGGACCGACACATACATCGAAAAAGACAGCCAGATCAACGAACAGATCGACCGGATGCGCCACTCCGCCAC
>JAIYCD010000032.1 GCA_027488195.1 Acetobacteraceae bacterium
GAGCGGGCGCTCGGCACTTTCCCCAACCCCGAGGACATCGCCTTCAACCGCCCGGCCGAGCCGCGCGTGCTGTATCACGTCCTCTTCGACCAGCCGCCCGTCTGGAATGAGGGCGAGGCAGGCGACACCCTGCTGATCGAATTGTTCGAACATTGGCTGGAGGAAGCATAGTCATGGCCACCGATTCAGCCTTCCGCGCGCTGCGCGCTCTCCAGCCATCGGGCGCTTGAGATGGCCGGCTATCAACCCCGCCCCGAGAGCGTCGCCCTGCTCGACAAGCTCGTCGCCGCCCTCAAGTCCCGCGGCATCGTGACCGAGGAGGAGATCGCGCTCCGCCGCACCATCGCCGAGCGCGCCAATCCCGAGACCGGCGCCCGCATGGTGGCCCGCGCCTGGGTGGACCCCGAATGGCGTGAATTCCTGCTGCGCGACGGCACGGCCGCGGCCGAGGCCATGGGTGTCTCCATGCGCGGCAACCCGCCGCTGGGCGTGCTCGAAGACACCGAGAGCGTGCATCACCTGGTCGTCTGCACGCTGTGCTCCTGCTATCCGCGCGCCATCATCGGCTATCCGCCGCATTGGTATAAATCCTCCGCCTATCGCTCGCGCGCCGTGCGCGAGCCGCGTGCGGTGCTGGCCGAATTCGGCACGGTGCTGCCGGCCGGCATCCAGGTGCGCGTGGTGGACAGCACGGCGGACTTCCGCTGGATGGTCCTGCCGCTGCGCCCCGCCGGCACCGAGGGCTGGAGCGAGGATGAGCTGACCACGCTCGTCTCGCGCGACCACCTGGTCGGCGTCTCGCTGCCGAATGCCGCGCAGAAGGTTTCGCGCGCGGCGTGAGCGCCGAGGCGGACGGCCTTCCCGAACCCCGACGGACCCGCGCCGCCGCCTGCATCGCGGCCGGGATTTCGCTCACCGTGCTCGATGCCGCGATGGTCAATATCGCGCTGCCCTCGGCCGCGCGGGACCTCGGGCTGACGCCGGCGGATTCCGTCTGGGTGGTGAATGCCTATCAGATCACCGTCGTCGGCACGCTCATTCCCTTCGCGGCGCTGGGCGAGATCGCGGGGTTCAAGCGCGTCTGGAATGCCGGGCTCGCGCTGTTTTTGCTGGCGGCACTCTGCTCGGCGCTCGCGCCCAATTTCGAGGCGCTGCTGGCCGCGCGCATCGCCCAGGGCCTGGGTGGCGCCGCCGTGATGAGCCTCATGTCGGGCCTGGTGCGCCACACCTACCCGATGGCGCAGCTGGGCCGGGCCATCGGCTTCAACGCGATGGTGGTGGCGCTGTGCTCGGCCACCGGGCCTTCGCTGGGTGCGGCCGTTCTCGCGCTGGCCGACTGGCCGGCGGTGTTTCTCGTGCATCTGCCGGTGGGCCTGGCCGCGCTGATCTTCGGCGCCCGCGTGCTGCCCGATGTGGCGCGCCAGCCGCGCGCCTTCGACCTCGGCGCCGCCGTGATGAACGCGGCCGCCTTCGGGCTGGTCTTCCTGGGCCTCGATCTCGTGCTGCACTGGCCGGTGCTGGGCCTCGTCGCGCTGGCGCTGGGCCTCCTGGTCGGCACCCTGCTGATCCGTCGGGAGATGGCGCGCTCCGTGCCGCTGCTGCCGCTCGACCTGCTGCGGATCCGCACGGTGCGGCTGGCGATCGGCGCCTCCATCTGCATGTTCGCCGCGCATATGGTGACGGTCATCTCCATGCCCTTCCACCTCTCGGCCGCCGGTTACACGCCGGTGCAGATCGGGCTGATCATCACGCCCTACCCGATCGCCGTCGGCCTTCTCGCCCCCATCGCGGGGCGCTTCGCGGATCGCACCGCCTCCGCCCTGCCGGTCGCCGCCGGGGGCGGCGTGCTGGCGGTGGCGCTGGTGCTGCTGGGGAGCATTCCCGCCAGCCTCTGGGTCTGCGCGGCGCTGCTGCTGGCGGGCATCGGCTTCGGCTGCTTCCAGGCGCCGAACAACCGCGCGATCCTCTCCAGCGCGCCACGCCACCGCGCGGGCAGCGCCGGGGGCATGCAGGCGACGGCGCGGGTGCTGGGGCAAAGCCTGGGGGCGACCACCGCCGCCGCCTGCTTCACGCTGGCGGGGCCTTGGGCTGGGTTCTACTGCGGGGCGGTCCTGGCGGCCTCGGCGGGGGTGCTGAGCCTCGCCAGACGATAACCAAAAGGGCCTCCGGCGGCCGGGGTCACGGACCCCGGACCCCATTCGTGAAAGGGGTCTGGGGCCTGAGGCCCCAGCCGCCGGAGGCCTTTTTTTCTAGTCTACTGCCGGTTCGGCCACCTTGCGCGCCTCGCGCGTGGCCAGCCCGCCCTGTTCCAGGATGAAATCGGCGATCTCCGTGACACCCTTGTCGATCTTCAGATTGCTGAAGATGAAGGGGCGCTGGCCGCGCATGCGTCGCGCGTCGCGGTCCATCACGGAGAGGTCGGCGCCCACCAGGGGTGCGAGATCAATCTTGTTGATCACCAGGATGTCCGAGCGCGTGATGCCCGGGCCGCCCTTGCGCGGGATCTTGTCGCCCGCGCTCACATCGATCACGTAGATCGTCAGATCCGCCAGCTCGGGGCTGAAGGTCGCGGCCAGGTTGTCGCCGCCGCTCTCGATGAAAAGGACTTCGAGGTTGGGGAAGCGGGCGGACATGTCATCCACCGCGGCCAGGTTGATCGAGGCATCCTCGCGGATCGCGGTGTGCGGGCAGCCGCCGGTCTCCACACCCATGATGCGCTCCGCCTCCAGCGCGCCGGCGCGCGTGAGGAACTCGGCATCCTCCTTGGTGTAGATGTCGTTGGTGATCGCCGCGATGTCGTGCGTCTGGCGCAAGAGGCGGCAGAGGCGCTCGACCAATGCCGTCTTGCCGGAGCCGACAGGGCCGCCGACGCCCACCCTGAAAGGGCCATTGCTCATGATCTGAAGAGCCTCGTGTATTGGGTTTCGTGGCGCATGGAGAGCATGTCGAGCAGCGGGGATGCCGTGCCCAGCTCCTCCAGCGATGTGGTCAGCGCCGCATCGGTGCATGCGGTGATGATGGGAAGCAGCGCGGCGGTCGCGATCTGCCCATCGGTCTGGCCCAACGGGATGAGGCGCACGCCGGCACTCACCAGATTGGCGCAGAAGCCTTGCAGGAAGGCAAAGAGGGCAGGGCGGAGCGGAATGCCCGCCATGCCCGCCGCCGCGCCGAAGGCCACCGCATGCGAGAGCCGTCCGCGATGCCGTGCGGCGAAGGCCGCGAAACGCGCATCGGGCCAGCAGGATACCGTCACGCTGGCGAAGCTGCCGCCCTGCTGCGTGGCTTCCAGTGCGGTCTCCGCCGTGCCGCGCCAAGCGGCGGCCAGTTCGGCGATCTCGTCCAGGGCTTGATCGTCGGGCGCGCCAAGCGCCTGCGCGAACAGCACCGCATCCACCCGCCCCGCACCCTGGCGCAGCACGCTGGCGATATAGGCGACGAGGTCGGCCTGCTTGCGCAGCCGCCCTTCCTCCACCGCCATCTCAATCCCGTGGCTGTAGCTGAAGCCGCCCACCGGATAGGCGGGCGAGGTCCAGGCCATCAGGCGGAAGAGGTCGGAATCAGTCACCGTGGTGATGATGGTGGTGATGCCCGTCGTCATGGTGGTCGTGGCCATGGCTGTGGCCATGATGGTGCTGGTGGGTGGAGCGGTTGTGCTCGCCATAGGCGCCGCCCTCGGGGTTGAAAGGCGCGCGCACCTTCTGGATCTGCGCGCCGAGGCCGCGCAGCATCTGCTCGATGACGTGATCCTCGCGGATCAGGATGCGGTGTTCCTGCAACTCGGCGGGCAGATGCCGGTTGCCCAGGTGCCAGGCCAGGCGGATCATCTCGGCGGCGTTATGCGCGCGGATTTCCACCAGCGGTTCCTCGGCGGCGCGGACGCGGATGACGCGGCCATCCTCCAGGATCAGGCCATCGCCCTCACGCAGCACCTGCGCCTCGGCGAGGTCGAGCACGAAGGGGATACCGCCGGCGGATTCATAGCGCTTGCGGCGGCGATAGCGGTCATCGAAATCGAGCATTACCTCGGCATCGGCGGTGAAGCTGCCGGGGGGTGCGACGCGCGTGGCGCGGGGGAGGGAATCGTGCATGCAAAAGGCTCTCAGAACAGGAAATAGCGCTGCGCCATCGGCAGCACCTTGGCGGGTTCGCAGATCAGCAATTCGCCATCGGCGCGCACCTCATAGGTTTCGGCATCCACCTCCATCACCGGCGTCGCGTCGTTCAGCACCATGCTCTTCTTGGAGATGCCGCCGCGCGTGTTGCTGACCGGCAGCAAGGGCCGTGTCAGCCCGAGGCTCTTGTCCAGCCCCGCATCCATCGCGGCGGCCGAGGTGAAGGTCACGCTGGGGAAGAGCGCGGCGCGGCCGAAGGCGCCGAACATGGGGCGGTAATGCA
>JAIYCD010000334.1 GCA_027488195.1 Acetobacteraceae bacterium
CGCCACGTCGTAGATCGGCGCGACCTCGCCCGAGGGATGGTGCTTGCTGATGCCGCCTTCGACGCCGGGCACCATCTCGTTCTTGATGCGGATATTGGCGAAGGTGCCGCGCATCATGACCTGGTGGTTGCCGCGCCGCGCGCCATAGCTGTTGAAGTCGAGCGGGCGCACCTGGTGTTCCAGCAGGTATTCGCCGGCCGGGCTCACCTTGCGGATGTTGCCGGCGGGCGAGATGTGGTCGGTCGTGATGCTGTCGCCCAGCAGGCCCAGCACCCGCGCGCCCTGGATGGAGGCGAGCGGCTTCACATCCATCGTCATGCCCTCGAAATAGGGCGGGTTCTGCACGTAGGTGGAGCCGCCATTCCAGCGATAGGTGTCGCTGCCGGCATCCACCTTGATGGCCTGCCACTGCGCCGGGCCCTTGAACACGTCCGAGTAGCGCGACATGAACATCTTGCGCGTCAGCACGCCGTGGACGGTGTCATTCACCTCTTCCTGCGTCGGCCAGATATCGGCCAGCATCACGGGCTTGCCGTCGCTGCCCATGCCGATCGCATCCTTGCCCATGTCGAGCTTCACCGTGCCGGCCAGCGCATAGGCCACGACGAGCGGCGGCGAGGCGAGGTAGTTGGCGCGCACATTGGCGTGCACGCGGCCCTCGAAGTTGCGGTTGCCCGAGAGCACGCCGGCCACCACCAGCTTGTTGTCCTCGATGGCTTCCACCATCGCGTCGGGCAGCGGGCCGCTATTGCCGATGCAGGTGGTGCAGCCATAGCCGACCGTCTGGAAGCCGATGGCGTCCAGATCGGCGGTCAGGCCGGCCGCGTCCAGGTAGTCCGTCACGACCTGGCTGCCGGGGGCGAGCGAGGTCTTCACCCAGGGCTTCGGCTTCAGGCCGCGGGCGCGCGCCTTGCGGGCCACGAGGCCGGCGGCCACCAGCACATAGGGATTGGAGGTGTTGGTGCAGGAGGTGATGGCCGCGATCACGACATCGCCATGGCCAAGGTCGTAATTGGCGTCCGCCACCTTCACCCGCTTGTTCGCTTCGTCGCCCGGGACGCCCATGGTGCCGGCGGCGAGGTCCTTGGCGAAGGAGGCGCCGACATTCACCAGCGCCACGCGGTCCTGCGGCCGCTTCGGGCCGGCCATCGAGGGCTCGACGGTCGAGAGGTCCAGTTCCAGCGTGTCGGAGAAGACGGGGTCGGGCGTGTTCTCGTCGCGGAACATGCCCTGCGCCTTGCAGTATTCGCGCACGAGGTTGATGCGGTGCTCCTCGCGGCCCGAGAGCGTGAGGTAGCTGAGCGTCATCTCATCCACCGGGAAGAAGCCGCAGGTCGCGCCATATTCGGGGGCCATGTTCGCGATGGTCGCGCGGTCGGCCAGCGGCATGTGGGCGAGGCCGGGGCCGAAGAACTCGACGAACTTGCCGACGACGCCCTTCTTGCGGAGCATCTGCGTGACCGTCAGCACCATGTCGGTGGCCGTCACACCCTCCTTCAGCTTGCCCGAGAGCTTGAAGCCGATCACGTCGGGGATGAGCATGGCGATGGGCTGGCCGAGCATGGCGGCCTCGGCCTCGATGCCGCCGACACCCCAGCCCAGCACGCCCAGGCCGTTGATCATGGTCGTGTGGCTGTCGGTGCCGTAGCAGCTGTCGGGGTAGACATAGGTCTCGCCGCCCTGGGTCGCGGTCCAGACCACCTGGCCCAGATATTCCAGGTTCACCTGATGGCAGATGCCGGTGCCGGGCGGCACGACGCGGAAATTGTCGAAGGCTTCCTGGCCCCAGCGCAGGAACTCATAGCGCTCGCCATTGCGCTCGAATTCGATGTCCACGTTCTTCTGGAGCGCGCTGGCCGAGCCGCTCACATCCACCATGACCGAGTGGTCGATCACGAGATCCACGGGGACCAGCGGGTTTACCTTGCGCGGGTCGCCGCCCAGGGTCAGCAGCGCGTCGCGCATGGCGGCGAGGTCGACCACGGCGGGGACGCCGGTGAAGTCCTGCAGCAGGATGCGGGCGGGCTTGAACGGGACTTCCTTTTCGGAATGGCCGGCCTGCACCCATTCGGCGATCGCCTTGGCGTCATCCACGGTGTAGCTGCGGCCATTCTCGAAGCGCAGCACATTCTCCAGCAGCACCTTCAGCGAGAAGGGCAGGCGCGACAGGTCGCCGATCTGCTTGGCCGCTTCCGGCAGGCTATAATAATGGTAGGTCTTGCCATCCACCGAGAGCTGGCGCGCCGTCTTGAGGGTGTCGGTCCCGTTCATGCTTTTCTTCCTCACACTTGCGCCGCGCGTTTAAGCATGGCCCTGTTGATTGGTCCATGGAGGCAGCCCTGCTGCAAGCACGAGAATTGGCCTGTTGGCGATCGGAACGATTGGTCTTCGCCGGATTGTCCTTCACGGTTTCCCCTGGCGAGGCGCTGTTGCTGACGGGCGCCAACGGGGCCGGCAAATCCTCCCTGCTGCGCCTGCTGGCCGGACTGATTCCGGCGGCGGAAGGATCCCTCACCTGGGACGGCGCCGATTGCCTGGCGGACCTGCCGGCGCATGGCGCGCGGCTGCGCTATATCGGCCACCAGGATGCGCTGAAGCCCGCACTCACCGCGCGCGAGAACCTGGATTTCTTCGCCCGCCTCTGGGGCGGCGACGTACCCGCGGCGCTGGCGGCGCTCGACCTCACCGCGCTGGCCGAGCTGCCGGCGCGGGTGCTCTCCTCCGGGCAGAAGCGGCGGCTGGCTTTGGCGCGGCTCGCCTTGGCGCCGGCGCGGCTCTGGCTCCTGGACGAGCCCTCGGTCGGGCTGGATGCCGCCTCGGTCGCGCGCCTCGCGCCGCTCTTTGCCGCGCATCGCGGGGCGGGCGGCATGGTGCTGGCGGCCACCCACCTGCCGCTGCCCCTGCCGGATGCGCGGGAGCTGCGGCTGTGATGGCGAGACTTTGCCCCGCCGATTCAGCCCTCCGGGCCATGCGGCCCTCCGCCCATCGGAGGGGGGGCCCCGCCGATTCAGCCCTCCGGGCCATGCGGCCCTCCGCCCATCGGAGGGGGGGCGCGTGATCGCGCTCTTGCTCCGCGAGCTGCGCCTCGCCATCCGCCACCCGGCCGATACGCTCTCGGCCGTCATGTTCTTCGTGCTGGTGGCGGCGATGTTCCCCTTCGGCGTCGGCCCCTCGCCCGACCTCTTGGCGCGGCTGGCACCGGGCGTGCTGCTGGCTGCCGCGCTGCTGGCCGCCCTGCTCCCGCTCGACCGCCTGTTCGGCGCCGAGGCGGAGGATGGCTCGCTCGACCAGCTGCTGCTCTCGGGGCTGCATCCGGCTGGGATCGCGGCGGTGAAGGCGCTGGGGCACTGGATCACCACCGGCATCCCACTGGTTCTGGCCACCCCGTTGGCCGCGGCCTTGCTCAACCTGCCGACCGAGGCCTGGCCGGCCGCCATGCTGGCGCTCGGTCTCGCTTCTGCCATCCTTTCCGTGTTCGGCGCGGCGGGGGCGGCGCTGACCTTGGGCGCGCGGCGCGGCGGCGTGCTGCTGCCGCTGCTGGTGCTGCCGCTTTCCATCCCGGCGGTGATCTTCGGCGCGGCCGCCATCGAGGCGGCGGCAAGCGGCCTCAGCGCGCGACCCTATCTCCTGCTGGAGGCGGCGATCCTGGCACTCGCCGCGCCGCTGGCGCCGCTCGCGGCAGGTGCCGCGCTCAAGGGCGATTGAGCCGGGTGCGGTTTAGGCGGCGGTTAACCTTCTTCCCATAGGACGGGACCATTCTCAGCTGGATGGAGCAATCCCATGCGCCGCATTCTCACCCTCTCGGCCGTCGTCTGCCTGCTGGCCGGCCCCGCCTTCGGTGCGAGCACGCTTTGCGGGGGCCGCGTCGAGGTCATGGCGGTCAGCCCGCAATGGCATGAGCATGCGCCAGGCCAGGCGGCGACGGGCTTGCGCGTCGCCGTCGCCAACCGCAGCGGCGAGGCGATCCTGCTCCAGCCCGTGCTGATGACGGGCGGGCGGCCGCAGCTCGGCCAGCCCATGATGCTGGTCCGCAATGGCGAAATGGTTTTCGCGGTACGCCTGCCGCAAGAGCAATCGGCCGGGCTGCCGGCCGAGACGCTGAGGCGCGGCCTCGGCGCCTCCTGCCGCATGGGGTGAGAATGGGGGACCCCGGCGGGGCGGATCGGGGGGGAAACCCCGCCGGGGGTGCCGCCGCGCCTGGGATGGGGGGAATGGCGCGACGACCTGGCGAGGGCGGCCGGCCGCGCCTCAAGATGACGCAAGGCTACGGACCACGCCGGCTGCGGGCCAATTCATTGCGCCATGGCGGCTGATCGGCCGCGCCTATCGTCACCGGATCACTTGCGGCCGCCACTTGTTCTATATACGTTCTGCGACATGCCCAAGGATCGCACCCGTTTCGTCTGCCAGGCCTGCGGCGCCAGCCATGTGAAGTGGCAGGGCCGCTGCGATGGCTGCGGCGAATGGAACACCCTGGTCGAGGAAAGCACGGCGCCGCGCTCCCCTGGGCCGGCCGGCAAGGCCCCGCCGGGGCGCGGCATCAGCTTTGTCGGCCTCGCCGGCGAATCGGCCCCGCCGCCGCGCCACCTGACCGGCATCGCGGAGCTGGATCGCGTCCTGGGCGGCGGCTTCGTGCCCGCCTCGGCCGTGCTGGTGGGCGGAGATCCCGGCATCGGCAAATCCACCATCCTGCTCCAGGCCGCGGCCCGCATGGCGATGGGGGGCAAGCGCGTCCTCTACATTTCGGGCGAGGAGGCGGTGGCCCAGGTCCGCATGCGCGCCCGCCGGC
This sequence comes from Acetobacteraceae bacterium, assembly GCA_027488195.1. Classification (GTDB taxonomy): domain Bacteria; phylum Pseudomonadota; class Alphaproteobacteria; order Acetobacterales; family Acetobacteraceae; genus Roseococcus. The sequence continues at coordinate 4,790 of JAIYCD010000334.1, forward strand.
TGGGCCTGGCCGATGCGCCCATGGCGCTCGCCGCCGCCTCCGCCCTGCGCGACATCCTGGCCAGCCTGGAGGCGGAGGATGAGGCGACGCTGGTCGTCATCGATTCCATTCAGACCATGTGGCTCGATGCGCTGGATTCCGCGCCCGGCACCGTCGCCCAGGTCCGCACCTGCGCGGCGGAGCTGATCCGCTGCGCCAAGGCGCGCGGCTTCGCCCTCGTGCTGGTCGGGCACGTCACGAAGGAAGGCACGCTGGCCGGTCCGCGCGTGCTGGAGCACATGGTGGATGCCACGCTCTATTTCGAAGGCGATCGCGGCCATCAATTCCGCATCCTGCGCGCCACCAAGAACCGATTCGGCGCGACGGATGAGATCGGCGTCTTCGAGATGACCGAGGGCGGGCTGGTCGAGGTCACGAACCCCTCCGCGCTCTTCCTCGCCGAGCGTCGCGGCAATATCTCAGGCTCGGCGGTCTTCGCCGGGCTGGAGGGCACGCGGCCCGTGCTGGTCGAGGTGCAGGCCCTGCTCTCGCCCAGCAATGGCGGCTCGCCGCGGCGGCAGGTGGTGGGTTGGGAGGGCGGGCGGCTTTCCATGCTGCTGGCGGTGCTGGAGGCGCGCGCCGGGCTCAGCTTCGGGCAATCCGACGTGTACCTGAACATCGCCGGCGGGTTGCGCATCAACGAGCCGGCGGCGGACCTGGCCGTCGCGGCCGCACTCACCTCCGCCATCACCGACCGGCCGACCGACCCGGATGCCGTCTATTTCGGCGAGGTCGGGCTTTCGGGCGAAATCCGCCAGGTCTCCCAGGCCGAGCAACGCCTGCGCGAGGCGCAGAAGCTGGGTTTCTCCGCCGCCGTGCTGCCGCGCCGGGTGGCGCGCGGCAACAAGCCGCCCGCCGCGATCGAGGGCCTTCGCCTCACCGAGGTCGGCCACCTGGCGGATCTGGTGGCGCCTTTTGCGGCGGGAACGCTGAAGCGGGTGCGCGATTAGGCCAAGGTGACAGGAATCGCCGCCCAAGCTACACGGCATCGCAGCATGACCTGGGCGGATGGCATCCTTCTCCTCGTGATGGTGGCCTCCGCCATCCTTTCCTTCCTGCGCGGCTTCGTGCGGGAATTCCTCGGCATTGCCGCATGGATCGGCGCCGCCATCGCGGGCTTCACCCTGCGCGAGCACCTCACGCCGCTCATGGAAGGCACGATCGAACCCGACTGGCTGGCCGATGGTGTGGCCGTCGGCAGCGTTTTCCTCGTGGTGCTGGTGGTGCTGAAGCTCATCATCCACGCATTGGCGGGCAGCGTGCAGCGCAGCCCTCTGGGGGGTGTGGATCGCTCGCTGGGCGCCATATTCGGATTGGCGCGCGGCGCCTTCATCGCGGTTCTGGCCTATGTGCTGGCGGGGCTCTTCGTCCCCGCCATCGACCGCTGGCCCGAAGCCGTGCAGGAGGCGCGTGCGCTGCCCCATGTGGTGGATGGAGCCCGATGGGTTGTCGGCCTGATGCCGGAGGAGTATCGCCCCCGCATCGCCGCCCCTCCGGAACGCCGCGTGCCCACGCAGGAGGACCTGATGCGTCCGCCTGCCAGAAACCGAAGCTGAAGGTCACTGCCATGCCCCTTCCTGCCCTCCCTGGCGATGACGACAAGTTCCATGAGGAATGCGGGGTCTTCGGGATCTGGCGGCACAAGGATGCGGCGGCACTCACCGCGCTCGGCCTGCATGCGCTGCAGCATCGCGGGCAGGAGGCCTCGGGCATCGTCACGCTGGATGACGCCGGCATCTTCCACTCCCACAAGGGCCTGGGCCTGGTGGGCGACATCTTCGGCGACGCCAAGGTGATGGCCGGGCTGCCCGGCCGCGCCGCCATCGGGCACAACCGCTACGCCACGACGGGCGAGACGGCGTTGCGCAACGTGCAGCCGCTCTTCGCCGATTTCGAGTTCGGCGGCTTCGCGGTCGGCCATAACGGCAACCTGACCAATGCCGCCGTGCTGAAGCGCGCCCTCGTGCGCCGCGGCTGCCTGTTCCAGTCCACGACGGATAGCGAGGTCTTCGTCCACCTCATCGCCATCAGCCTC
>JAIYCD010000210.1 GCA_027488195.1 Acetobacteraceae bacterium
GCTCGGAAGTGCGCTCGCTGATCACGCGCGTGCCCTCGCGCTCGACGCCCGGCTGCACGGCGAGGACGGTGGGCGTGCGCAGCGTGCCGCCATTCGCCAGCGCCGAGACGCCGTTGACGATGTGCAGCGGCGTGACCGAGATGCCATGGCCAAAGCCGATGGTCATGGTGTTGATCTCGCGCCAGTTGCGCTGCGAGGGGGCCAGCGTCGCCGCCGATTCCGGCAGCTCGACGCCGGTGCGGTTCAGCATGCCCATGCGGCCCATGAACTCGCGATGCCGCGTGGTGCCGACCGCCATCGCCATGTGCGCGCTGGCGAGGTTGGACGAATAGGCCATGATCTCGGGCAGCGAGAGCCAGCGGTTCTTGCCCTTGAAGTCGTTGATCTCGTGCCGGCCGATGCGGATGGGGCGCGAGGCGTCGAAGCCGCCGGTCATCGTCACCCGGCCTTCCTCCAGCGCCATGGCGGCGGTGAAGAGCTTGAAGGTGGAGCCCGGCTCATAGACGCCGGTGACGGCGCGGTTGAAGCGCTGCTCGACGGGCGCGGTCGCAAGGTTGGCGGCGGCGAAATCGGGCAGGCTGACCATGCCCAGCACTTCCGCCGTGTTCACATCCATCAGGATGGCCGAGCCGCCGATCGCGTTGAAGCGCTCGATGGACCATTCCAGTGCCTCGCGCAGCTCGCGCTGGATGCGGATGTCGAGCGCCAGGCGCAGCGGCTCGCGCGTCACGCGCAGGCGTTCGTCATACCATTTCTCGACACCGGCAATGCCTTCGCCGTCCACGTCCACCGCGCCCAGCACATGGGCGGCGTCCCGCCCGCGCGGATAGGTGCGGCGCTCGGCCGTTTCGAAATAGAGGCCGAGGATGCCGAGGTCGTTGATCGCCTGCTGCTGGCGCGGCGTGATGAAGCGATCGAGATAGGCGAATTGGCGCGGCGGGCTGATGCGGGCCAGCAGGCGGTCACGCTCCAGGTGGGGCAGGATGCGGACCAGCTGGTCGGCCACGCGGGCCGGATTGTCGATCTCGGCGGGGCGGGCGTAGAGCGCGGTGCCGCGGACGGTGACAGCCAGCACCTCGCCATTGCGGTCGGTGATGGCGGCGCGGCTGACCGGCGGCTCGGCCGGGGGGAGGCGCGGCGCCTGGGCGATGCGCGACGGCGCGGGCGAGAGGATCGTGGCATCCGTCAGCTTCACGCCGATCGCCACGAAGAGGACGCCGAAGCCGATCGAGGCGACGAGCAGCCGGCCGGGCATGCGCCGCTGGTGCGTGGCCTGGCTGCCCGTGACACGCACGACCGCGCGGGAGGCGCTCTCGGCCGGGCGGATGCCCTCGGCGCGGTGATGCGGGATGAAGTCGGGGGAGGGGGGGGGAAGGTCGCTCATCGATTGAAGGGCACCGGTGGGGGAAGGCTGCCTGCACCGCCGCCAAGCAACGAGCCGGTGGAAGCGGGCTGCACGTGGAGCGCGGTGCGCATGGGCGGCGCCGCGGGCGCCTGAGCCTGCGCGACGGGCGGACGGGGCGCGGGCGCCTGGGACGGGCCGGCGATGGGCGGCAGGGAAGCGACCTCGGGGCGGGGCCGCGGGGCGGGGCGGGGTGCCTCGGCCGGGCGCGGCGGCTGGGTCATCGCGACCGGCGTGGGCACCATGGCCGCGGTGGGGGCGGGGGCCGGTGAAGGCGCGGGTACCGCGACCGGCGCGGCCACGACGGGCGGGACGACGGGCGCGGGCAGCGGAGCAGGGGGGGTGGCGAGCGCCAGCGCGGGCTCCGCCTCGCGCCGCTGGCTCGCGACCGTGAAGACCAGCACGTCACCAGGGGCGGAGGGGGCATCGGCGCGGCGCTGGAAGCCTGAGGGGATGGGGGCGAAGGCGACAGCCTGCGGCATGCGGCGCTGCGCGTCCTCGATGCGCTGGAACTGCGCGGGCTCCATCGGCTGCATGTGACGCAGATGCGCGGCCGCCATCTGGCGCAGCCGGTCCTGGTCATTCAGCCGCGCCCATTCGGCCGAGAGGGTCTGGGTGCGGGCGCGCTCCGACTCCGTTTCCATGCGGATGGCGCGCAACTCGTGGTCCAGCTTCCGGACGGTCTCCTTGGTCTGGAAGACGTAGAGCCCCGAACCCAGGAAGGCGGCGAAGGTGATGAGCGTCAGCGGGTGGATCATGCGGCGTGACTTTCGGGCGAACGCTGCAAGGCGCGGAGATGGGCGGAGCGGGCGCGCGGGTTGGCCGCGCATTCAGCGGCACCCGGGCGGACCGAGCGCGGCGTGAGCAGGGTGAAGGGGGCGGGGCCAGGGCGGGCCATCAGCATGGCCGGGTCATGCCGCGAGGCGCCGGGGCTGCGGCCGGCCGCCTTCTGGAAGGCCCGCTTCACCAGGCGATCCTCGAGCGAATGGAAGGAGACGATGACAAGGCGCCCGCCGGGCGCCAGCAGCCGCATCGCCTGCTCCAGCGCGCGCTCGATCTCGCCCAGCTCGTCATTCACGCGGATGCGCAGCGCCTGGAAGCTGCGCGTCGCGCCATGGATGCCCGAGGGGTCGCGCGGGACGGCGCGGCGGATGACTTCCGCCAGCTGCAACGTGGTGGTGAAGGGCGCCTCGGCGCGCGCCTTGATGATGGCGCGGGCGACGCGGCGGGAGAAGCGCTCCTCGCCGAATTCCCAGATCAGGTCGGCAAGTTCCGCCTCGGGCAGGGTGTTCACCAGATCGGCCGCGGTGGGGCCGGTGCGGCCCATGCGCATGTCGAGCGGGCCGTCGAAGCGGAAGGAGAAGCCGCGCTCGGGCGTGTCGATCTGGAAGGAGGAGACGCCGAGGTCGAGCACGACGCCATCGAGCTCCGTCACGCCGCGGGCGGCCAGCAGGGCCAGCATGTCGCCGAAGCGGCCCTCGATGAGGTGCAGGCGGCCGGGATGGGCGGCAGCGAGGGCCGCGCCGCGCGCGATCGCCTCGGCATCGCGGTCGAGCGCCCAGAGGGTGCAGGGGGCGGCCTCCAGGATCGCGCGGCTGTAGCCGCCACCGCCGAAGGTGCCGTCCAGGATCACCTCGCCCGCCTGGGGGGCCAGATGCTGCAGCACTTCGGTGAGGAGGACAGGGATGTGGGTCATGCGGCGGCGGCCGCGCGGGCGGCGATCGCCCGGCGGGCTTCCTCGATCCGGCGCTCGGCGGCGGCCGGCTCCCACAGCTCGAACCAGTTGAGGCGGCCGAGGAAGGCCACGCCATCGGTCAGGCCGGCATATTCGATCATGTCGCGCGGGAGGATGATGCGGCCCTCGGGGTCGGGCATGACCTCGGCCACGTCCACCACATAGGCGTAGTCGTCGGCGTCCTCCTCGGCGTTGAGGGGGCTGAGGGGGGTCGTGTCGCGGCTCGCGGCGTCGAACCGCGCGACCGGCCAGGCCTCGATGTAGCTGTAGTTCGGGTTCACGGCGCGGCGCAGGACCAGGCCATCGCCGCCCAGCTTGGCGCGAAAGGGGGCCGGCACGCTGCAGCGCCCCTTCTTGTCCAGACCATTGATGATCTTGCCCCGGAATTGGGTCATCGTGCCGCTGGATGCCCCCCGTTCTCTGAGCTGATGTCGCCTGTTTGGGGGGTGCTTTTCAGAGGTCTCGGGCAGCGGCCGACGAGGTCCCCCCCGGAACCCCGTCGGCTCGCCCGACCAGCCCTTTTCCTGATGCGCTCGCCCCCCCGAGCTTGCAGCATCCGTATTGGGCTGAGATGGGTTTAGATGGTCTGAGATGGGTGATCAAGGGATATCACAGATTCGCCTATAGGAACGAATTATGATTTTTCCTATTTAAAACAATAAGGTAAGAACGTTCTTTACCGAACGGTTGAAACATCCGGTCACGTTTGCTGGGTGGTGTGGTAATCGCGCAACAATGCCAAGCTGAAGCTATGGGAAGCTGGGGCGTGGCCAGGCGCGCGGCTGGAGCGCGGCCATGCGCGCAAGTGATACCGGATGGCCTGTAAGCCGGGTTCTGTCTTGGCCTTGTCAGGCCATGGACGACCATTCCTCTGGAGCCTGCGTTGCCGCAGGCTTCGCGCGGCCAACCCGGAGAGCGGGGCGGAAACACCCCCGCCGGTCGGGTCGAAACCCGCCGACAGCCCTCCCTATTCGGCCTTGCTCCCGGTGGGGTTTGCCGTGCCGCCGCCATTGCTGGAAGCGCGGTGGGCTCTTACCCCACCGTTTCACCCTTGCCGTCAGGGTCCCGAAAGGGGCCGATCGGGCGGTTTGTTTTCTGTGGCACTTTCCCTGGGCTTTCGCCCGCCGGTCATTAACCGGCACCGTATTTCCGTGGAGCCCGGACTTTCCTCCAGAACCGCGATCTCTCGCGGCGCCAGCGGTCGCCCAGCCATCCGGTATCGCGGGCTTGTTGCGCCCCAAGGGTGGCCGCGGTCAAGCCTCCGTCAGCGACGCCACCGCCTGAAGCCGCGCCAGCGTGCCCGGATCAGCCAGGCCGTTCACCAGATCCTGCCGCCAATGGCGCTGGAACGCCGTCAGCAGCACGGGCAGCGGCAGGTCCGTGCGATAGCCGATGCGGCCGAGCAACTCGAGCGGATCGCCCTCCGCCGGGCCGTCCCCTGCCGGCCAAAGGCCGATGCCATTGGCCGCCAGCCCCTCCCAGTCGAAGAATTCGCCGGGGTCCTGCTTGCGGTCCGGTGCGACGTCGCTGTGGCCCACGACGTTGCAAGGCGGGATCGGATGACGGGCCAGGACCTCCAGGCAGAGATCGGCCAGCGCCGCCATCTGCAGCGCGGGGAAGTCGCGATACCCCCATTCATGCCCGGGATTGACGATCTCGATGCCGATGGAGGTCGCGTTCAGCGCAGACTGGCCCCGCCAGTGGGACACCCCGGCATGCCGCGCCTTCAGTCCCTCCGGCACCAGGCGGAACACCCGGCCATCCTCCTCGACCACATAATGCGAGGAGACGATGGCGGCCGGGTCACAGAGGCGCGCGATGGCCTCGGCGCCGCTGCGCATGCCGGTATAGTGGATCATCAGCACGTCCACGACCGCGCCCTGGGGGCGTGGCTCGTGGTTGGGCGAGGGATGCTCGATGATGTTGAGGCTCATCGGTCGTAGACGAAGGCGGCATCCTTCAGGTCGATCGCCGGAAACTGGTCCTTCTCGGTCCAGTAATCCTGGTTGTGCTGCCATTCCGGCTTGTCGCCGCGGCGGGGCAGCAGGTGCATGCCGCGCATCAGGTAGCCCGGATTGAAGTTCTGCGGGTCGATCCAGGGCAGGAGCGGCATGTTGTGGTCCTCGGGGCGCAGCGCCACCTCGACCTGGCGGGCGCCGCGTTCCTGCATCTCGGCCAGCAGGCGGCAGACGAAATCGGCCACGAGATCGGCCCGCAGCGTCCAGCTCGCGCGGAAATAGCCGAAGACCCAGACGAGGTTGGGCATGCCGGTGAACATCATGCCGCGATAGGTCACCGTCTCATGGAAATCGAGCGGCTTGCCGTCGATGGTGAAGGCGATGTCGCCCAGCACGTTCAGGTGGAAGCCGGTCGCGGTGACGATGATGTCCGCCTCCAGCTCCTGCCCCGACTTCGTCAGCACGCCCTTCTCGGTGAAGCGCTCGATCTCGTCGGTGACGACGCTGGCCTTGCCGTCGGCCACGGCCTGGAACAGGTCCCCATCGGGCACATAGGCGAGGCGCTGGTGCCAGGGGCGGTAGCGCGGTGTGAAATGCGTGCCGACATCATAGTCGGGGCCGACGATGCGCTTCACCTCATGCAGCAATTCGGCGGCGACCCTGTCGGGTTCGGCGAAGCTGCGCGCGGTGAATTTCGATTGTTCCAGCAGGATCTTGCGCCGGACGATCTCATGCACCCAGGTCTCGTCCACCTTGAGTTCACGGAGCTGGTCCGCGATGTCGATGCCGTTTCGGCCGATGCGGAACCAGGTGGGTGAGCGCTGCAGCATCGTCACATGCGCGGCCTTGCCCGCCATGGCGGGCACCACGGTGGCCGCCGTGGCGCCGGAGCCGATGACCAGCACGCGCTGGCCGGTGTAGTCCAGGTCCTCGGGCCATTCCTGCGGATGCACGATCCGGCCCTGGTAGTCGCTCATGCCGGGCCATTCGGGCGTGTAGCCGCCGGCGTGCCGGTAATAGCCCTGGCACATCCAGAGGAAGCTGGTGGTGAAGTGCCGCGTCTCGCCGCTCGCCGTATCCGTCGCGGTCAGGCTCCAGAGCTTGGCCGCGCTGTCCCAGGCGGCGGCGTGGATGGTGTGGTTGTAGCGGATATGGGGCGCGAGGCCGTTCTCCTCGATGACCTCCCCCATATAGCGCAGGATTTCCGCGGCGGCCGCGATGGGCGGGCCCACCCAGGGCTTGAAGCGGTAGCCGAAGGTGTAGAGGTCGCTGTCGGAGCGGATGCCCGGGTATTTATGCGTGAGCCAGGTGCCGCCGAAGCTGTGCTGGCTTTCCAGCACCACGAAGCTCGTGCCCGGGCGCTGCGTGGCGAGGTGATAGGCGCCACCCACGCCGGAAATGCCGGCGCCCAGGATGAGCACGTCGAAATGCTCGGTGCGGGTGTCGCTGTCGGGCTGGAGCAGGGTGTCGGGCATGGCGTGCTTTCCGGTTCCGGCTCGTGGCGGCCGTTCAGGTTCCTCAGGCGACTGAGGCTAGAGCATGACCGGCCGGCGGGGAAACAGGGAAGGGCGCCTTTAAAGTTTCCGTTCGCGCTTGATGCGGTCCCCGCCGCTTCGCTGGCGAGGCGGTCCGAACAGTGCCTGGGACCGCCGGGTGCGCCTTTAAAGTTTCCGCTCGCGCTTGATGCGGTCCCAGGCGCTGTTGATTTCGGCGACCTTGCCGGTGGCGCGGTCGATCAGCTCCTTCGGCACACCGCGGGAGGCGAGGACGTCGGGGTGGTTCTCGCGCATCAGGCGCCGCCAGGTGGCGCGCACCTCCTCGTCCGTCGCCTGGGGCGGCAGGCCGAGCACGGCATAGGCGTCCACCCCCGGTGGCTGGCTGGTGTTGCCGCCCGGCCGGCCCTGGCCGTCGCGCGCGCGTTCCCATTCGCGCGCCTCGAGCCGGAAGCCGACCTGCACGCGCTGCAGGAAGCGGACCTCGCCGCGCGTCAGCGGGCCATCGGCGCGTGCGATGGTGAAGAGCGCGCCCAGCACGTCCTCCAGCATGGCGCGGTCATGGGCGAAGGCCTCGCCCAGCTTGTCGGCGAAGGGCTCGAAATCGGCCGCCGTCTCGCGCGCTTCGTCGAAGAGGGCGGCAACGTCGCGCATGTTCTCGGGCGGGATGCGGAACATGCGCTTGAAGGCGTCGATCTCGGCGCGCACCACCGGGCCGTCGCACTTCGCGAGCTTGGCCGAGAGCACGACGACGGAAATGGCGAAAAGCTGCTCCTTCGAGCCGAGCATGGAGGCCAGATTGGCCGCGTTGGGGCCGAGGCGCGGGGCTCCATCCGCGGCATGGCCTGCCAGCGCGCCCAGAAGTCCGCCAACCGGCCCGCCGGTCATGAAACCGGTCACGCCCCCAATGATCTTGCCCCAGAAGCCCAAACCGATCCCTCTCCAGCCTCCGCCAAATAGCATGCCTCGCAGTTTTTTGGCAGTGGCATTGCGGGAAACGGCCTGCAATGCCCCTTGCGCGGCCCGGCCCACCCTTGCAAACGGGAGGGAGTCCAAAGGAGTGCGCGCATGTCGGTCGGGAAGTGGCAGTTCTGGATTGATCGCGGCGGCACCTTCACCGACATCGTGGCCCGCCACCCGGACGGCGCAGTTTCCACCGCCAAGCTGCTCTCCGAGAACCCGGAACGGTACAAGGACGCGGCGGTTGCCGGGATTCGCCAGATCCTTGGCCTGCCGGCCGGCGCCCCCCTGCCGGAAGGCGTGGTCGAGGCGGTGAAGATGGGCACCACCGTCGCCACCAACGCCCTGCTGGAACGCAAGGGCGAGCGGGTAATGCTGCTGGTGCCGCAGGGCTTCGCCGACATGCTGCGCATCGGCAACCAGGCGCGGCCGCGCCTGTTCGACCTGAATGTGAAGCTGCCCGAATTGCTGCATGAGCGGGTCGCCGAGATTGGCGGGCGGGTCACCGTGGACGGCACCGAGATCGCGCCGCTGGACGAGGGAGCGGCCCGCGCCGCATTGAAGGCCGCGCATGCCGATGGCATCCGTGCCGTGGCGGTCGTTCTCATGCATGCCTGGGCGCATCCGGCGCATGAGCTGCGCCTGGGCCAGATCGCCGCCGAGGAGGGCTTTTCCCAGATCAGCCTCTCCCACCAGGCGAGCCCGCTGCCGCGGATCGTGCCGCGTGGGGATACGGCGGTGGTGGATGCCTATCTCTCGCCGATCCTGCGGCGCTATGTGGCGCAGGTGGCCGATGAACTCGGCGGCCCCGTCCGATCGTCCGACGAAGTCGGGCGTGAATCGGCCGGGCAGCAACGCATCAAGCTGTATTTCATGCAGTCCTCAGGCGGCCTGGCCGAGGCGTCCTCCTTCCAGGGCAAGGACGCCATCCTCTCCGGCCCCGCCGGCGGCATCGTGGGCGCGGCCCGCACCGCCGCCATGGCGGGGTTCGAGAAGATCATCGGCTTCGACATGGGCGGCACCTCCACCGATGTGGCACTTTATGCCGGCCAGTATGAGCGCGCCTTCGAGACGGTGGTGGCTGGCGTGCGAATGCGCGCGCCGATGATGGCGATCAACACGGTGGCGGCCGGCGGTGGCTCCATCCTGAAATTCGACGGCGCGCGCTATCGCGTGGGGCCGGAGAGCGCGGGCGCCGTGCCCGGCCCCGCCTGCTACCGGCGCGGCGGCCCGCTGACCGTGACGGATGCGAATGTCATGGTTGGCAAGGTGCAGCCCGCCTATTTCCCGGCGATCTTTGGCCCCAATGGGGACCAGCCGCTCGATGCCGCCGTGGTACGCGAGAAGTTTTCCGAACTTGCCGCCGAAATCGCCGCCGCGACGGGCACCGCGCCCCGCCCTGAGGATGTTGCCGAGGGCTTTCTGCGCATCGCCGTTTCCAACATGGCGCATGCGATCAAGCAGGTTTCGCTCCAGCGCGGCTATGACGTCACGAAATACGCGCTGACCTGCTTCGGCGGCGCGGGCGGGCAGCATGCCTGCCTGGTGGCCGATGAGCTCGGCATGGAGACGGTGTTCATCCACCCCTTCGCCGGTGTGCTCTCGGCCTATGGCATGGGGCTCGCCGACCAGTCCGTGATCCGCGAGGCCGCGATCGAACGCGCGCTCTCCGCCGAGGGCATGGCCGCGCTGGGGGCGAAGCTCGCCGAGCTGGAGGCCGCCGGCCGTGCCGAACTCATCCGTCAGGGCGCGGATGGCGCGCGCCTCCAGGCCACGCATCGCCTGCATCTGCGCTACGCCGGGACCGATGCCTTCCTGCCCGTCGCCTTCGGCAGCCATGCCGAGGTGCTGCACGAATTCACCGAGGCGCACCGCGCCCGCTTCGGCTTCGCGACCCCCGAGCGCGAGGTCATCGTCGAGGCCGCGCTCGCCGAGATCACCATGCCCGGCGAGGCCGTCGAGGAGGAGAAGCTCGCGACCCGCGCCCCTGGCGAGGCGGTGCCCGAGCTTGGCCGCGTCACCCTCTTCGCCCAGGGTTCGGCGCATGACGCGCCCGTGCATGACCGCGAGGCGCTGCGCGCGGGCGATGCCATCCGCGGCCCGGCGCTGATCCGCGAGGCCATCGCCACCACCGTGGTCGAGCCCGGCTGGGAGGCGCGCGTCACCTCGCTCAACCACATGGTGATGCATCGCATCGAGGCACGCGCCGCGGCCCGCACGGCCGAGACCGGCCGCGTGGACCCGGTGATGCTGGAGCTGTTCAACAGCCTCTTCATGTCCATCGCCGAGCAGACGGGCGTGGTGCTGCAGAACACCAGCCTCTCCGTGAACATCAAGGAGCGGCTGGACTTCTCCTGCGCGATCTTCGATGTGGAAGGCCAGCTGATCGCCAATGCGCCGCATGTGCCGGTGCATCTGGGTGCGATGGGCGAGAGTGTCCGCACCGTCATCCGCCTGCGCGGCAAGACGCTGAAGCCCGGCGACGTCGTGGCGCTGAACAATCCCTATAATGGCGGCACGCATCTGCCGGACGTCACGGTCATCACGCCGGTCTTCGACGAGGCGACGGGGAGGGACATCCTCTTCTTCGTGGGCAGCCGCGGCCATCATGCCGATATCGGCGGCCTGACCCCTGGCTCGACGCCGCCGGGTTCCGCCACGCTGGAGGAGGAGGGCGTCGTCATCGACGATTTCCTGCTGGTGGATGGCGGCCAGTTCCGGGAAGCCGAGTTCCGCGCGTTGCTGGCCGGCGCGACCTATCCCGCGCGCAGCCCCGATGTGAACGTGGCGGACATCAAGGCGCAGATCGCCGCCAATGAGATGGGCGTGCAGGAACTGCGCCGCGCCGTCCGCGAATTCGGCCTCTCCACCGTGCAGGCCTATATGGGCCATGTGATGGACAATGCGGAGGAGAGCGTGCGCCGCGTGCTCTCCACGCTGAAAGACGGTCACTTCGCCACCACCACGGATGACGGCACGCCGCTGGTCGTCGCCGTCCGTGTGGACCGCGAAAACCGCCGTGCCGTGATCGACTTCACCGGCACGGGGCCGGAGCGGCCGGATAATTTCAACGCGCCCACGGCGGTCTGCCGTGCCGTCGTGCTCTACTGCTTCCGCTCGCTGGTGGGGGAGGACATCCCGTTGAATGATGGCTGCCTGAAGCCGATCGAGATCATCGTGCCCCCGGCCAGTTTCCTCGCGCCCACCTTTGGCCATGCGGTGGTGGCCGGCAACACCGAGGTCAGCCAGATGACCTGCAACGCGCTGCTGGCGGCCCTCGACGCCTGCGCCAGCGCGCAGGCCACGATGAACAACACGCTCTTCGGCGACGCGACCTATCAGTATTACGAGACGACCTGCGGCGGCACTGGTGCCGGGCCCGGCTTCCACGGCACCTCGGCCGTGCAGACCCACATGACCAATACCCGCATGACCGACCCCGAGATCCTGGAGATGCGCTACCCGGTGCGGCTCGAGGAATTCGCCATCCGGCGCGGTTCGGGCGGTGAGGGCAAGTGGAATGGCGGCGACGGCTCGCGCCGGCGGATCCGCTTCCTCAGGCCCATGCAGGCGGTGGTCGTGGCCTCGCGCCGGAACGTCGCGCCGCACGGGCTGCATGGCGGGGCCAACGGCGCGCCGGGCCGGCAATGGGTGGAGCGCGCCGATGGCAGCGTGACGCCCATCCCCGGCAATGCCGGCAAGGCCGATCTCGCGGTGGGTGACGTGCTGGTGGTGGAAACGCCCGGCGGCGGCGGTTGGGGAGAGGGGTGAGGCGGCTTCTTCTCCTCACGCTCGCCGCCGGCCTGCTGCTGCTGGGCGGCGCCTCGGCCTGGCTGCTGCCGCGCTGGCTCGACTGGGACCGCCACCGCGACGCCCTGGCCCTGATCGCCTCCGAGCGGCTTGGGCGACCGGTCGCGCTGGAGGGAAAGGTGGCGCTGGTCCTGCTGCCGCAGCCGCGGCTGGAAGCGTCGCGCATCGTCATTGGCCAGGCGGCGGATGAGATCCAGATGTCGGCGCGCGCGCTGCGCCTGCGGCTCGACCTCTGGGCGCTGCTGCTGGGCCGGCTTGAGGTACGTGAATTGGCGCTGGTCGGCGCCGATATCCTGCTCCCGTGGCCACCCACCTCACTGCCGGGCCTGGCCCCGCCCCCCTGGCTGACGGCGCTCGACGCCCGGCTTGAGGAAAGCCGCATCCAGATCGGCGGCGCGGTGGTCGAGGGCGTGAATGCACGCCTCATGGCCGGCACGATCGGCGAGGGTCTGACGGCGGAAGGCAGCCTCGCCTGGCGCGGGCGGCCGATGCGCTTCCAGGCCGTGCTGGGCCGCGCGGGCGAGGCCGGCGTGGCGCCGCTCGACGTCACCGCCTCGGCCGGAGGGGCAAACCTGCGCGCGCGCGGCGTGCTGCTGACCGAAGGTGGCTTCGCCGGTCGGCTTGAAGCGGCGGGGCCCGACCTCTCCGCGCTGATTCCCGCTCCCGCCGGTGCCTTCCGTGCCACTGCCAACCTCGCGGCCGGGGCCGAGCTGATCGTGGCGAACCAACTGGAACTGACCCTCGGCGCCGATGCGGTGCGCGGCGGCGCCCTGCTGCGCCTGGTGCCTGAGCCGCGCTTCGAGCTGACGCTGACCGCCCCCAGCCTCGACCTCGAACCCTGGCTGGCCGCGCTGCGCGGTGCCGGCGCGCAGGCCGTGCCGATCGTCTTCGACCTCTCGGCCGAGGCCGCGCAGTTCGGCCCGCTGCGGCTGACCGATCTGCGCGCCACCGCCAATCTGCAGAACGAGCAGCTGACGCTGGGCCACGTCAGCGCCAGCATGGCGGGTGACACCACGCTCGAACTTTCGGGCGGCGGCGGCGCCACGCGGCTCGAGCTCGGCCTGCGCTGGCGCGCGGCCCGCCCGGCGGAATGGCTGGCGGCGGCGGGCCTCGCCCCGCGCCTCGCCCCGCCCGAGGGGCCGGCGATGGGCAGCCTGCGGCTCTCCTGGGAGGGCGGCGCCTTCGCGGTGACGGAGCTGGCGGCGCAGCTGGGCCCGAGCCGCATCGGCGGAGGCTTCGTCTGGCGGCCAGGTGCCCGGCCCAACCTCGCCCTCGGCCTGGAATTCGACCGGCTGGAATTGGCCCAGAGCTCCACTGCGATCGTCGCCGCCCTGCGCGATGCGGCTGGCGAGGCCGACCTGCAGCTGCGCCTTTCCTTCGGGCAGCTCCGCCTTGGTGATGAACTGTGGGAGCGCCTGGCACTCGATGGCGCGACCGAGAATGGCCGCATCGTGCTGCGGCGCCTCGCAGGGCGGCATCTGGGCCTCGACGTCGTGCTGGCCGGCACGCTTTCCGTCCCCGCCGCCCGGCTGAGCGAGATGACGCTGGAAGCGGAAGGCCCGGCGGGCCAGCTGCTGGAGCGCCTCGGCGTTGCCCGGCCCGACCTGGCGGCCGCGCCGCTGCGCCTCCGGCTTTCGGGCGGTGGGGCGCTGGATGCACTGGCGCTGCGGCTGGAGAGCGACATCGCCGAGGCCCGCCTGGAATCGCAGCTGACGGTCGATTGGCCGCAGCAGCGGGTGCAGGCGCGGCTGACGGCGCGCCACCCTGGTGCCACCCGGCTGCTGGCGCAGGCCTTCGCCCGCCCGGCCCCGGACTGGATCGGAGAGGGTTCCTTCTCGCTGATCGCCAATCTCGGCTGGCGGCCCGGGGAGGGGCGGGGCGCCTGGAATGCCGAAAGCTTCGAACTGGTGGCGGGCGAACTACGCGGGCGCGGGCAGGTGGCGCTGGCCGGGGATCGCCCCGCGCTGACCGGTCGCCTGGCACTTGAGCGCCTGCCGCTGCCCGATTGGCGCGGGCTGGATCTCGGCGCCTGGCCGGGCGTCGATCTCGACCTCGCCCTCACGGCCGATCGCGTGGCGGCGCGGGGCCTGCCGGTGCTGGAGGCGGCCTCGGCCCGTCTGCGCGCGGACGCCTCCGCCCTGCGGCTGGAGGAGGGGCGCGCGAGCCTCGCGGGGGGGAGCGTCACGGCGGCGCTGCGGGTGCAGCAGGCCGCGCCTTGGCAGCTCGCCTTCGAGGGCAGCTTCGCCGACATCGTGCTGGCCGCGCCGCTGACCGGCCGGCCGCTCGACATCGCGGCGGGCCGTATCTCGGGCGAGCTGCGGCTGGAGGCGGCGGGCGCCACGCCGCCGGCCTGGCTGCGGAGCGCCACGGGCGAGGGGAGCCTGACGCTGCGCGACGGCGTGGTGCAGGGCTTCGACGCGCCGGCGGCCGCCGCGGCCCTGGGCTGGGCCGACCCAGGAACGGGGCTCGCGGCCGCGCTGGAAGGCGGCGCCACGCCGATCGAGCGCGCCGCGCTGCGCTTCACCCTGGCCGAAGGGCGCCTGACGCTGACCGAAGGGGCGCTGGGGGCCGAGGCGGGGCTGGCGCTCGGCCTCTCCGGCTCGATCGACCTGCCGCAGGACCGGCTCTCGCTGCGGTTGAGCCTTCCCGTGCCGGAAGGGGCCCCGCCGGTGGCGCTGGAGCTGACGGGCCCGAGCCTCAACCCGCGCCGGGAGGTGGACCTTGCCCCCTGGCGTGCCTGGCGCGCGGCGAACCCGCCCTGAGGCGCGGCTGGACCGTGATCCGCGCTGACAGGAGCGCGGATCCACCGCTTCAGTGATTCCCCCTCAGCGGATCATGCCCTATCCCGGCGTGACATTATTGGCGCGGATCACCTCGCGCCAGCGGATCACCTCGCGGCCGACCAGCGCCGTCATCATGGCCGGGTCCATGTTGGTGCCCTCGACGCCCATGCCCGCAAGCCGATCCGCCACATCAGGCATGGCCAGCACCGCGCGCAGTTCCGCCACCCAGCGATCGGCGATGGCGGGCGGCAGGCCGGCCGTGCCGCAGAAGCCGAACCAGTTCATGCCAACCGCGTCGGCGAGGCCGAGTTCGGGGAAGCACGGCACCGCGGGCAGCGCCGCGCTACGCTCGGCCGAGCTGACGGCGAGCGCCCGCATGCGGCCCGCGCGGATATGGCCGATGGCGGCACTCAGCGTGTCGAACATCACGGGCACGGTGCCCGCGATCACATCCACATGCAGCTGGGCCGAGCCGCGATAGCCCACCAGCGTCGCATCCATCCCCGCCGCCTTTTGCAGCGCGAGGCCGATGAGGTGGGAGGCGGTGCCGGTGCCGCCATAGCCCAGCGTGAAGGCGCTGCCCTGTGCGCGCGCCATGGTGAGCAGCGCCTGGGCATCCTGCGCGGGAAAGCCAGGGTTCACCGCCAGCACCATGGGCAGGGCGCCGAGCAGGCCGAGATGGGTGAAGTCCCGCTGCGCGTCATAGGTGATGTTGGGAAACAGCGTGGGCGAGGCCGCGTGCGGCGCGAAATTGCTCACCATCACCAGATATTGGTCGCCCCGCGCCTGGGCGAGCAGGTTGGCCGCGACCGTGCCGCCGGCGCCCGCGCGGTTGTCCACCACCACGGGCTGGCCGAGGCGGGAGGAGACGCGCTCGCCCAGCAGCCGCGCCAGGATGTCGGCCGTGCCGGCGGGCGGGAAAGGCACCACCCAGCGGATGGAGCGTTCGGGCCAGGCGGCCTGGGCCACGGCCGGCATGGCGAGGCTGGCAAGGCCCGTCGCCAGCACCGCCCGGCGCGACACTGCGCTGCAGGAACTTGCATGTGCCGGGATTTGCGGCAGGGGCAGGGTGCGGCGCATGCGGAACCTCTCGGGATGACGTGGCTGTCATCCAGGCACAGCAAGCCGCGTGCCGCGCTGGTCACCTTCTTGCTAGGCCCCCGGCACCTCATGACGGGACGCCCCATGCGCCAGATGCACCTCGGCCTTTTCCTGCTCGGCACCGGCAGCCATGTCGCGGGCTGGCGCATGCCGGGCGCCGTCACGAGCTTCCAGGACATGGCGGCGATCCGCGCCATGGCCGCCCAGGCCGAGCGCGCCTGCTTCGACCTGATCTTCATGGGCGACAATCTCTACGCCGACGCCCACGCCCACCCCTCCTACACGCTGCGGCTGGAGCCGCTGACCATGCTGGCCGCACTCGCGGGCAGCACCACGCATATCGGCCTGGGGGCCACCGTCTCCACCACCTACAGCGACCCCTGGAGCGTCGCGCGCGCCTTCGCCTCGCTCGATCACATCAGCGGCGGGCGTGCGGCCTGGAATGCGGTCACCACCTCCAGCGCGCTGGCGGGTGCCAATTTCGGCCGCACCCATCCCAACCATGCCGACCGCTACGCGGTGGCCGGCGAGTTCCTGGATGTGGTGATGGGCCTCTGGGATGGCTGGGCCGATGACGCGCTGGTGGCCGACCGCGCGACCGGCCAATACCTGGACCCGGCGAAGCTGAGGTCGCTCAACCATGAGGGGCCGCATTTCAAGGTGAAGGGCCCCCTGAACATCGGCCGCACGCCGCAGGGAAGGCCGGTGATCCTGCAGGCCGGCGGCTCGAAGCCAGGCCTCGACCTCGCGGCGCGCAGTGCCGATGTGGTGTTCTCCGTCGTGCAGGATTTCGACGAGGCGCGGGCGCAATACAGAGCGCTGAAATCGCGCCTCGTGCCGCTGGGCCGGCGGGCGGAGGATGTCTCGGTGCTGCCTGGCGTCATGCCCGTGGTGGGGCGGACGGAGCGCGAGGCTTTGGACAAGCTGGCCGTGCTGCAAGGCTTCATCAATCCGCAGAATGCCCGGATGCTGCTGGCCGAGCGGCTCGGCGTGAATCTCGACGCGCATGAGATGGACGCGCCGCTGAACGCCGTGCCCCTGAAGGAGGGCAGCCACGGCTTCACGCAGTCGCTGCTGAACAAGGCCCGGCGCGACAACCTCACGCTGCGCGACGTCTACAACCTGCTGGGTGCCGCGCGCGGCCATTGGGTGCTGTGCGGTTCGGCCGAGCAGGTGGCGGACACGCTGCAGGCCTGGTTCGAGGGCGGCGCCGCGGATGGCTTCAACGTCATGCCCTCGCATTTCCCGGAAGGCTTCGATGATTTCATCGAGCTTGTGGTGCCCATCCTGCAGGAGCGCGGGCTGTTCCGCACCGGCTATGCGGGGCCGATGCTGCGCGACCAGCTGGGGCTGAAGCGCCCGCCCAGCCCCTTCTAGCCCTTCAGCATCGCCGCCAGTTCGGGCGAGAGGCCGATGCTGTTGCGCCCGCGCGGCGGCGCGAAGCTGCCGGCGCTGGGCTTGGGCAGCTTCAGCGCCACCAGCATCTCGGCCAGCTTCACGCCGCAGGCCATGCCATCCAGCAGCGGCACGCTGGCCTGCGCCTGCATGCGCGCCGCATAGCCGGCGAGTGCGGCACCGCCCAGGATCACGCTCTCCGCTCCTTCGGCCACCGCGCGGGCGATGCCCGCCATCACCTTGCGCTGTACCCCCTCTGGGTCGCGCACGCTCTCCTGCGGCGTCGCGTCCACGCCGATCAGCGAAGCGAGGCGCCCGGCCAGGCCATGCTGCGCAATGCGCTCGCGATAGGTGTCCACGCCGCCGAAGGTGACCAGGCCGAAGCGCCCGCCCACCAGGCAGGCGGTGAAGCAGGCGGCCTCCGTCATGCCCACCACCGGGCAGGGCATGAGCTGGCGCGCCGCCTCCAGCGCCGTGTCATGGCTGACGGCCAGCACCACGCCATCCACCTTTCCCGCATGCTCGGCCAGCAGCGCCAGCAGCGCGTGGCCCGCGATGATGTTCTCGGCGCGGCTGCTGATCACCTCGGGGCCGAAGCGTGGGGTGGCGGCGATGATCTCGGTGCCTGGGCTGGCCGCGGCCCGGGCGGCGTCCGCGCACATCTGCGTGATGGCCTCGGTGGTGTTGGCATTGGCGACGAGCAGACGCATCCTTCATTCCTTCGCAAAGCCGCGACATACGACACCAAGGGGAACTTCCATGGAAGCCAAGCTCGACCTGCCCTTCGACAATGAGGCCATGCTGGCCGGCCTCCGCACCTGGGTGGAGTGCGAAAGCCCCACGCATGACGCGGCGGCGGTGAACCGCATGA
>JAIYCD010000087.1 GCA_027488195.1 Acetobacteraceae bacterium
CCTCGTGCGCCGCGGCTGCCTGTTCCAGTCCACGACGGATAGCGAGGTCTTCGTCCACCTCATCGCCATCAGCCTCTATTCCACCGTTCTGGACCGGCTGATCGACGCGCTGAAGCAGGTGCAGGGCGCCTACAGCCTGGTCGCGCTGCACAATGGCGCGCTGATCGGCGCGCGCGACCCGTTGGGCGTGCGCCCGCTGGTCTTGGGCCGTTTGAACGATGGCTGGGTGCTGGCCAGCGAGACCTGCGCGCTCGACATCGTGAGCGCCGAATTCGTGCGCGACATCGAGCCGGGCGAGGTCGTCATCATCGACGATACCGGCATCCGTTCGGTGAAGCCGCTGCCCAAGGCCGCGAACCGCTTCTGCATCTTCGAATACATCTACTTCGCGCGCCCCGATTCCGTGGTCGAGGGCACGCCGGTCTATGAGACGCGCAAGCGCATTGGCGCCGAACTCGCCCGCGAAAGCGATGTGGCGGCCGATGTCGTGGTGCCGGTGCCAGACAGCGGCGTGCCGGCCGCCATGGGCTATGCCGTGCAGGCAGGGATTCCCTTCGAGCTCGGCATCATCCGCAACCACTATGTGGGCCGCACCTTCATCGAGCCGACCGACCAGATCCGCCACCTCGGCGTGAAGCTGAAGCATAGCGCGAACAAGGCCATGCTGGAGGGCAAGCGCGTCATCCTGGTGGATGACAGCATCGTGCGCGGCACCACCTCCAAGAAGATCGTGGAAATGGTGCGCCAGGCCGGTGCGGCCGAGGTGCATATGCGCATCTCCTCGCCGCCCACCATCAACTCCTGCTTCTACGGCATCGACACCCCCGAGCGGACGGAGCTTCTCGCCGCCCAGCATGACCTCGCCGCCATGGCGAAGCTGATCGGCGTGGACAGCCTGGCCTTCATCTCGATCGACGGGCTCTACCGCGCGCTCGGCCGCGAGGGGCGTGATCCGGCCGCACCCGCCTATTGCGATGCCTGCTTCACCGGCGACTACGCCATCCCGCTGACCGACCGCACCGACAACACCGAGGCGCGCGGCAGCCTGCTGAAGGTCGGCGCTTGAGCATGCGCGGGCAGGTCGCGCTCGTCACCGGCGCCTCGCGCGGGATCGGCCGCGCCACGGCGCTGGCGCTGGCCGGGGCTGGCATGCATGTCGTGCTGACGGCACGCAGCCAGGGCGGGTTGGAAGAAACCGATGACCTGGTCCGTGCCGCTGGCGGTTCCGCCACGCTGCTGCCGCTCGATTTCATCAAGGAAGCGGACCAGCTGGACATGCTGGGCCCCTCCATCGTGCAGCGCTTCGGCCGGCTGGACATCCTGGTGCATGCGGCGGGACTGCTGGCGAAGCTGACACCGGCCGCGCATATCCCGCCGCGCGACTGGGGCGAGAGCCTGGCCGTGAACGCCACCGCCGCCTATCGCCTGATCCGCGCCTGCGACCCGCCCTTGCGCGCGGCACCCGCCGGCCGCGCGCTGTTCCTGCATGACGCGCATGTGGAGGAGCCGACGCCCTATTGGAGCCTCTACAGCAGCGCCAAGGCGGCCCAGGCCAATCTCGTGCGGTGCTGGGCGGCCGAGGTCACGATGTCGCCGCTGAAGGTCGCGCTGGTGGATCCGGGCCCGGTCGCCACCAAGCTGCGCGCGGCCGGCTTTCCGGGCGAAGACCCCGCCAAGCTGCGCCAGCCGGAGGAGGTGGGGGCAGCCATCCTGGCCCTGCTCGGGCAGGACATCCCGCATGGCGCGACGCTGCCCATCTGACGCTCACCGCGTGAGGGCCTGAACATCAACTACCGCCACGCCTTCCACGCCGGAAACTTCGCGGACTGCATGAAGCACGCGCTGCTGGTCTGGCTGCTGCGCGCGCTGGCCCGCAAGGAAGCGCCCTTTCGCGTGCTCGACACGCATGCCGGCATCGGCCGCTACGATTTGGCGAGCGACGAGGCGCAGCGCACCGGCGAATGGCAGGGCGGCATCGGCCGGCTTTCCGGCATCACCGAGGGGCCGCTGGCGGACTACCTGGATCTGGTGCGCGCGGATGGCGGCTATCCCGGCTCGCCCGCGTTGGCCGCTGCCGTGCTGCGCCCCCAGGACCGCCTCGCGCTGGTCGAGCTGCACGAGGCCGACCATGCCACGCTGCGCGCGCTGTTCCGGCGCGATGCGCGCGTGGCCGTGCACAAGCGCGACGCCTTCGAGGCGGTGCGCGCGCTGACGCCCTTCCCGGAGAAGCGCGGCCTTGTCCTCATGGACCCGCCCTTCGAGCAGCCGGGCGAGTATGAGCGGCTGACGGCGGCCATGACCGAGATGTCGCGCCGCGCGCGGGGGCTGGTGCAGGCGGCGGTATCCCATCAAGGGACGCGCGCCGGTCCGCGCCTTCCACACGGCGCTGGCCGGATCGGGCGTGCGGGACGTGGTGGCGGCGGAGCTGCATCTGCGCGAGCCGCTGGATGCCGCGCGGCTCAATGGCTGCGGCCTGGTCGTGGTCAATCCGCCCTATGGCTTCGAGGCGGCGGCTTGCGCCATGCTGGAGGCGCTGCGCGTGGCCCTGGCCACGGAGGAGGGCGCTGGATGGACATGGACGCGGATCGCCGATGAGTGAGGTCATCGTCTATGGCGCGGGGGCCTGGGGCACCGCGCTCGCCATCCACGCGGCGCGGCTCGGCCATGGGGTCACGCTCTGGGCGCGGGACGCGGCGCGGGCGGAGGAGATGCAGCGCGCCCGGGTGAATGCGCGGCTGCTGCCGGGGGCGGGCTTCCCCGATGCGCTGCGCGTCACGCATGACCTGGCGCCGGGCGCTGCCACGCTCGGCATCCTGGCGGTTCCCATGCAGCCGCTGCGGGCGGTGCTCAGCGCCCTGCCGCGGGGGCTGCCGCCGCTGCTGCTTGTCTGCAAGGGGCTGGAATCCGACACGCTGCGCCTCCCGCTGGAAGTGCTGGCCGAGGCGCGGCCGGACCTCGCGGGCGGCATCCTGTCGGGGCCGAATTTCGCGCATGAGGTGGCGGCGGGCTTGCCGGCGGCGAGCGTGGTCGCGGCGCGGGATGGGGGGTTGGTGTCAGCGGCGCAGGCGCTGCTCTCGGGCCAGGCGCTACGGCTGTATGGCAGCGAGGATGTGCTGGGCGTGCAGTTGGGCGGCGCCGCGAAGAATGTGCTGGCCATCGCGGCCGGCATCTCGACCGGGGCGGGCCTGGGCGAGAATGCGCGCGCGGCGCTGATCACGCGGGGCCTCGCTGAATTGTCGCGGCTGGTCACCGGCCTCGGCGGGCGGGCGGAGACGGCGGCGGGGCTGTCGGGGCTCGGCGACCTGATCCTGACGGCGATGGGCGCTTCCAGCCGCAACGCCTCGCTCGGCTTCGCGCTGGGGCGGGGGATGACGCTGGCCCAGGCGCTGGCCGGCCGCGCCGGCGTGACCGAGGGCATCGCCACCGCGCCGGCCCTGCTGGAACGCGCCCAAGCCGCCGGGGTGGAGCTGCCGATCTGCGCGGCCGTGGTGGCGATGCTGGAAGGGCGGCTCGACGTGCGGGGCGCGCTGAACGCGTTGATGGCGCGGCCCTTGCGGGGGGAATGACTTTGCGCCCTCAAGCGCCGGGCGCGGCCGGGTGGTTTGGGAAGGGACTTACAGATACGTCCCGCGTTCCAGGATCTCGAGCGTGTATTCCTTGTAGGTCAGGCCCAGCTCCTCGGCGCGGGCCAGGCGGCGCAGCGCCACTTCGCGCGGCGGGGTCTTCCAGGCCTTCTTGTGGGCGCGCCGCCAGACCCAGCTGCGCCAGGCCGTGCCCTCATCCTCGAGCGGCGGACCGCCATTATGGCCGATGCTGGTCATGCGTGGTACTTTCCACTAAATAAGCAACATGTCCACTATCATGTCAGGCCTGGACGATCTCCTTGCCCGCCGCATCCGGCGCGAGCGGGAGGCGCGCGGCTGGTCCATCGCGGCATTGGCGGCGGAATCCGGCGTCTCCCGCGCCATGATCAGCAAAATCGAGCGGGCCGAGGCCAGCCCGACCGCCGCCCTGCTGGGCCGGCTCTCCGGCGCGCTGGGGCTGACCATCTCGGCCCTGCTGGCCCGCGCCGAGGGCGATGCAGGGGGCGGCCGCGTGTCTCGTGCCGCCACGCAACAGCTCTGGACCGATCCGGGCACCGGCTATCGCCGCCGCGCCCTCTCGCCGCCCGGGGCGGAGCCCGAGCTGGTACAGGTGGAGTTGCCGCCCGGCGCGCGCATCGCCTATCCGGCGGCCTCCTACCGCTTCCTGCGCGGGCAGGTGGTCTGGCTGGAGGCGGGCCGGCTCGTGATCCGCGAGGGCGAGGAGGAAACCACCCTCGGCCCCGGCGATGCGCTGGCCTATGACCTGACGACGCCGCGCGACTGCGAATTCCACAATCCCTCCGAGACGGAGGATTGCCGCTACCTCGTCACGCTCAGCCGCCGCTGACGCGCTACGGAAGTTTCGTCGTCTGCGCGATGGCCAGCAGCGCCTTGGGCCGCGGGCGGGAGGCCTTCTCGGCGATGCCCGAGATGCCCTCGCGCCGGCGCAGCTCGGCCCAGACCTCGCCCGGCGTGATGCCGGCATCCACCAGCAGCAGCATCAGGTGATAGAGCACATCGGCCGACTCGCTGATGATGGCGGGGCGGTTGCCGGCCACCGCCTCGATCACCAGCTCGACCGCTTCCTCGCCCAGCTTCTGCGCGACCTTGGGCGTGCCGCGCGCGATCAGCCGCGCCGAATGGGAGGTCGCGGCATTCCCCGCCATGCGGCGTGATTCGATCGTGGCCCAGAGCCGGTCCAGCACCGCGGCGTCCCCATCCTCGGGCAGGACGAGGGGCTTCAGATGCGCGGCCTCGGCCTTGAGCACGGCCTTGCGGATGCGCGTCTTCTTGACGGGGATGTTCTTGGGCACCGGCAACTTGGCCGGCTTGGCGACCTTGTCGGTCTTCGGCGCCCTGGCCGCAGCCTTCTTCTTCGTGGCCTTCGCCATCACGCCATCTCCCGCACGCGGCGCACCGGCAGGCCCGCCGCCGCCAAGGCATCCTTGGCCTGCTGGATGCGGAACACGCCGTCATGGAACACGCTGGCGGCCAGCAGGCCGGTGGCGCCCGCCCGCGCGCCCTCGGCGAAATGCTCGAGCGCGCCGACGCCGCCCGAGGCCACGACCGGCACCCGCACCGCCGCCGTCACGCGCCGCAGCAGATCGAGGTCGAAGCCCTGCTTCGTGCCGTCGCGGTCCATCGAGGTCAGCAGGATTTCGCCCGCGCCCAGGCTCGCCATGCGGCGCGCCCAGTCCACGGCGTCCAGCCCCGTCTCGCGCCGGCCGCCATGGGTGAAGATCTCCCACCTGCCCTCGGCCACTTTCTTCGCATCCACGGCGACGACGATGCATTGGCTGCCGAAGGCCTCGGCGGCGCGGCGCACGAGGTCGGGCTCGGCCACGGCCGCGCTGTTGATGCTGGCCTTGTCGGCGCCCGCCAGCAGCAGCTTGCGGATATCCTCCACGCTGCGCACGCCACCGCCCACGGTCAGCGGGATGAAGACCTGGGCCGCGGTGCGGGAGACGACGTCATACATCGTGTCCCGGTTCTCATGCGTGGCCCCGATGTCGAGGAAGGTCAGCTCATCGGCGCCTTGCGCGTCATAGGCGCGGGCCTGCTCCACCGGGTCGCCGGCGTCGCGGAGGGAGACGAAGTTCACGCCCTTCACGACGCGGCCTTCCTTCACGTCGAGGCAGGGAATGATGCGGAGCGCGAGCACGGATGAATCCTAGGTTTGTCCAGGCATCCGGATGATCCTGGGGGCATGCGGATGGGGCGTTTTTCGTAGTGCGTCAAGCGATGCTTTGGCGACGGTGGAAGCTCAGGCGCGGCGCATCTCGAAATGCGTCTTGGTCGCGCGGGTGAAGCCGGCACCTTCGTAGAAGCTCCAGGTCGAGCCCTGGCGCGAGCCGGTGGCCAGCATCACCTTGTAGCAATCCGCCGACCAGGCCGCCTCGACCGCCGCCGCCAGCACCGCCCGGCCGAGGCCGCGCCCGCGATACCCGGCATGGGTGACGACATTCTCGATCACGGCATAGCTGCGCGCGCCGCGCGTGATGTTGGGCACGATGACGAGGGTGCAGCTGGAGACCAGCAGCCCGTCCTCCTCCGCGACGAAGAGGCGGAGGAGGTCGGAGCCGAGCATCGCGGCCCAGGCCGGGGCGGCCGTCGTCTCCGTCACGCGCGGGTCGGTGGGGTTCAGGTGCTGGTAGAGGTCCAGCATCCCCGTCAGGTCGGCGTGGACGGCTGTGCGGATCACGCCGCCGCCAGCGCCAGCGCCTCGGCGGGGGTGATCCGCCCGTCATAAAGGGCGCGGCCGAGGATGCAGCCGGAAATACCATCCGCCGCCACCGCCTTGAGCGCCACCAGATCGGCGATGGAGGCGACGCCGCCCGAGGCGATGACGGGCGTGTCCAGCGCCATGGCCAGGTTGCGCGTCTGCTCGACATTGACGCCGCTCAGCATGCCGTCGCGGTCGATGTCGGTGTAGATGATGGCCGCGGCGCCCGCGTCTTCCAGCCTGAGTGCGAGGTCCAGCGCGGGGAGGGTGCTGGTCTCGGCCCAGCCCTCGGTCGCCACCATGCCGCCGCGCGCATCGATGCCGACCACGACGCGGCCGGGGAAATGGCGGCAGGCCTCGCGCACGAATTGCGGGTCCTTCACGGCGGCGGAACCCAGAATCACCCGGGTCACGCCGGCGCCGAGCCAAGCCTCCACCGTGGGCATGTTGCGGATGCCGCCGCCGAGCTGCACCGGGTTGGGGCTGGCGGCCAGGATGCGGGCCACGGCCTCGGCATTGGCCGGCTTGCCGGCGAAGGCGCCGTCGAGGTCCACGACATGCAGCCACTGGAAGCCATCAGCCGCGAAGGCGCGGGCCTGCTCGGCCGGGTCCTCGGCATAGATGGTGGCCTGGGCCATGTCGCCGCGCTGGAGGCGGACGACGCGGCCCTGCTTGAGGTCGATGGCGGGGTAGAGGGTGAAGCCGCTCACGTCTTGATCTGTCCCAATGCATCGGCCGTGCTGCGGCCGTGCTGCGGCTCCAGCAGGCGGTAATAGTAATATCCGGCCACCGTCTCGCCGCCCACGCGCGCATAGGCGGGGTGGCTGCCCCAGCGCACATAGCCCAGCCGCTCGAACAGCGTGATCGCGGTCTCCTGCGTGGCGCGCACGTCGAGGTTGAGCACGCGGATGCCCATGGCGGCCGCGCGCTCCTCGACGCGGCGGACCAGCAGCCGCGCCAGGCCGAAGCCGCGCGCATAGGGGGCGATGAAGGCGTGGGTGAGTTGCGCCGCGAAGCCCTGCGCTTCGTTGTTGCGCGGCGGGCGGACCATCTGGGCGCTGCCGACCACCTGGCCATCCAGCCGCGCCACGAAGAATTCCCGCTCGGGCACCAGCATCACCCCGCGGAAATGGCGTTCGAGGGCGGAGCGGCTTTGCGCCTCCACCCAGCCGAAGCCCCCGCCTTCCACGATGGCCGCATTTGTCGCCTCGCAGAGATCAGCCAGGTCATGCGGCTCGAGCATGTCCACCCGCTCCACCTCCAGCCGATGCACCACGGCGGGTTCGGTGTTCATGGTGCCCATCGCAGGAAGTTGGCGAGGATGCGCAGGCCGACGCCGGCGCTCTTCTCGACATGGAATTGCGTGCCGACGACATTGCCGCGCCCGAGGATGGCCGGCACCGGGCCGCCGTAATCGGTGGTGGCGAGCACATCGGAGGCCTCGCCGCCGCGCCAGGCGTAGGAATGCACGAAATAGGCATGGTCGCCGGGCAGCAGTCCTTCCAGCACGGGGTGTGCGCCGGGCGTGAAGTCGAGCGTGTTCCAGCCCATCTGCGGCAGGGGCAGGGGCGAGCCGTCCGGGGCGCGGGGGTCCATCTCGGCCACCTCACCCGGCAGCCAGGCGAGGCCCGGCGTGCTGCCGTGCTCCAGCCCGCGCTCGGCCAGCAATTGCAGGCCGACGCAGATGCCGAGGAAGGGCTTCCGCCGCACCTGCACCTGCTCATAGAGCGCGCCCACCATGCCCTCCAGCGCATCGAGGCCGGCGCGGCAGGCGGCGAAGGCGCCCTGGCCGGGCAACACGATGCGATCCGCGTGGATCAGCGTCTCCGGCTCGCGCGTCACCTCCACGGTGATCGGGCCATCGGCGGCGCGCTCCAGAGCGCGGCAAACGGAGGCGAGGTTGCCCGAGCCGGGATCGATGACCGAGACCCTCATCGCGCCACCTCGGCGGCGTAGAGCGGCAGCAGCCGCGGCTCGGCCTGCAGCAGCCGGGCCAACGCGCCCTCGGCGTCGCGGCCCTGCACGACATGGGCGAGGCTCCAGCCGCGCCGCGCCAGCGTCCAGCGGCGCAGATCCTGGCCCTGGAAGCCGAGCAGCAGATGCGCGGCGAGGGCGGCGGCGATGCCATAGGGGTCGGGTATCAGGTTCAGCACGATGAGGCCGAACAGCACCACGACGCCGACGAGCCAGGCGCGATGCGCGAGCAGCCAGAAGGGCCCGAACAGGAAGGCCCAGAAGCTGAACCCCTCCGGAATCAGCATCGGCGGCCGCCCGAGGCCCGTGGCCGGCACCGAGCCGCGGCCAGCGCCGGGCGGGAGATGGACGGTCCAGCTGCGCATCAGCCCTCCAGCACGCCCTTGGTGGAGGGGATGGCGCCGGCCTGGCGCGCATCGGGCTCGACGGCCATGCGCAGCGCGCGGGCGAAGGATTTGAAGCAGGCCTCGGCGATGTGGTGCGCGTTGGTGCCGGCCTTCTGGGTGATGTGGCAGGTCAGGCCCGCATTCATCACGAGCGCGCGGAAGAACTCCTCGAAGAGCTCCGTGTCCATCTCGCCCACCTTGTCGCGGGTGAAGGTCACGCTCCAGGCGAGGAAGGGGCGGCCCGAGATGTCGATGGCGCATTCGGCCAGCGCCTCGTCCATCGGCATCAGGCAGTGGCCGAAGCGGGTGATGCCGCGCTTCTCGCCCAGCGCGGCCTTGATGGCCTGGCCCAGCACGATGCCGCAATCCTCGGCCGTGTGGTGGAAATCAATGTGCAGGTCGCCCTTGGCGGTCAGCGCCAGGTCCAGCAGGCCGTGCCGCGTGAGGGCGTGCAGCATGTGGTCGAGGAAGCCGATGCCGGTCGCGATTTCGGCGCGGCCGCTTCCATCGAGGTCGAGCCGGGCGGTGATGTCCGTCTCGGCGGTCTTGCGGGCGATCTCGGCGCGGCGGGTCACGGGCTGCATGGGCGAAGCTCTAATCCTGTCGGCGCGAGAAGACCAGCACCGGCGCGCCATGCTATCCGGGAGGCCATGACAGGCATGGATGAGGGGCGCCCCTGCGCCTTCCTGGATCGCGACGGCGTGCTGATCGAGGATACGGGCTACCCGCACCGGATCGAGGAGGTGCGCTGGATCCCGGGCGTGATGGCGGCCCTGCGGCGGCTGAACGCGGCGGGGCTCGCCGTCTGCGTCGTCACCAACCAGGCGGGGGTGGCGCGGGGCTATTACGACGAGGCGGCGGTGGGCCGGCTGCACCACTGGATGGCCAATGCGGCGCGGGCGGCGGGAGCGCGAGTGGACGGCTTCGCCTATTGCCCCTTCCACGCGGCCGCCGAGGTCCCGCGCTATCGGCGCGCGAGCCCGCGCCGCAAGCCGGGGGCCGGGATGATCGAGGATTGGCTGGCGCATTTTCCGCTGCGGCGAGAGGGCAGCTTCCTGGTGGGCGACCGGGAGAGCGACATGCAGGCCGCCCATGCCGCGGGCATTCCCGGCCATCTCTTTCCGGGCGATGATCTCGACGAATTCATCGCCGCCATCCTTAGGGGGAACTGACCTTGGACTTCCTTGCGCCCGCCTATCTCTGGGTCAAATCCTTCCACCTCATGGCCGTGATGGCCTGGATGGCGGGGCTGTTCTATTTGCCGCGCCTCTATGTCTATCACTGCGAAATTCCGCAGGGCGGTGGCGTCGAGCATGAGCGCTTCAAGAAGATGGAGCGCCTGCTGCTGCGGGCGATCATGAACCCCAGCATGATCGTCACCTGGCTGCTCGGGCTGGTGCTGGTGGCCACACCCGGCGTCGTCTCCTGGACCTCGGGCTGGTGGCACGTGAAACTGCTCTGCGTGCTGGCGATGACCTGGTTCCACATGTACCTGGCCAAGCACCGCAAGGCCTTCGAGCGCGATGAGCGGGCCTTCCCGCAGCGCCACTGGCGCTACATGAACGAAGTGCCGACGCTGCTGATGATCGTCATCGTCATCATGGTGATCGTAAAGCCGTTCTGAGCGCCACCAAGACGGCGGTTGACGCGGGGGCCGCGCCTCCCTAGGTTCCCTGCGTCGGTCGTCCTGGCCGATCCCTCCCTCCCGATCGCCGAATCCGCCAGCGCCCACCGCATGGCGCGAATCTCGGGGCCCCAATCATATCGCCCCCGGTGATCCCCCTCTGCGACCTATCTCTCGGATGCTTCATGCACCTCTCTGAACTCAAGGCGAAGACGCCGCCCGAACTCCTCGCCTTCGCGGAGGAGCTGGGCGTCGAGAACGCCTCCATCCTGCGCAAGCAGGACATCATGTTCGCCATCCTCAAGACCTTCGCCGACAATGACCAGGCGATCTATGGCGAGGGAACCCTGGAAAGCCTCAGCGACTGCTTCGGCTAGCCCCCCATCCCGCAGTCG
>JAIYCD010000325.1 GCA_027488195.1 Acetobacteraceae bacterium
CAGTCCGACTTCGTCTCCATGCATGCGCCCGCCCGGCCGGAGTGCAACAAGCTGCTCCAGGAGAAGCACTTCCGCCTGATGAAGAAGAGCGCGATCTTCCTCAATGTCGGCCGTGGCCCGACCGTGGACGAGGCCGCGTTGATCAAGGCGCTGAGCGAGGGATGGATCGCCTATGCGGGGCTGGACGTGCTGGAGGTCGAGCCGCCCAGCCACAACAACCCGATCCTCAGCATGGATAATGTGATCCTCTCCGCGCATACGGCCTCGGCCTCGGCGCGGTTCGATGAGGCGCGCAAGCGCCGCGTGGGCGGCGAGCTTTCGCTGGTGCTGCAAGGAAAGTGGCCGATGAGCTGCGTGAACCCGGCGGTGCTGCAGAACACCAAGCTGCAGCGCTGGCAGCCCATTGGTCTCGGCCGCGGGCCGAACAGCTGAGCATGCGACATGTCCTGATCCGCGCGAGCGGATCAGGATCTAATCCAGCACGATGCCCCGCGCCTGGATGATCCGCGACCAGCGCCGCCGCTCGCCCTCGATCATGCGGGTGAGCGCGGCCTCGTCGCGCACGGGCTGGACGAGCAGCCCGAGGCCCCCGAAGCGTTCCTGGAACGCGCTGTCACGCTGCACGACGGCCAGCGCCTGGCGCAGGCGCGCCTTGATTGACTCCGGCGTGGAGCGGGGCGCTGCGACACCGAACCAGGTCGTCGCCTCATAGTCGGGGAAGCCCAGCTCCGCGATGCTCGGCACCTGCGGCAGCACAGGCACCCTCTCGCGCGTCGTCACCGCCAGGGCGCGCAGGCGGCCGGCCTGCACCAAGGGCAGGGCGGTCAGGATCACGTCGAACATCACCTGCACATCGCCCGCCATCAGCGCGGTCAGCGCCGGCGCGCTGCCGGGATAGACGACGTTTTCCAGCTCGATCCCCGCCGCGTTGCGGAACAACTCGGCCGCCAGGTGGATGGGATTTCCCACGCCCACCGTCGCGACGTTGAGGCGCCGCTGCCGCGCCAGGGCCACAAACTCAACGAGATTCGTGGCCGGTAGCGACGGCGGCACGACCATGAGCAGCGGCGTCTCGACCATTGCGGCGAGCGGTGACAGGTCGCGGTCGGCGTCATAGGGCAGGCGGCGATAGAGCAGCGGGTTCAGCACCATGCTGGCACCCGAGGCCATCAGCAGCGTGTATCCGTCGCCCGCGGCCTGGGCCACCGCCTGGGTGCCGATGATGGTGTTGGCGCCAGCCCGGTTCTCCACCACCACGGGCTGGCCCAACTCGCGCGAAAGGCGCTCGGCGATGAAGCGGCCGAGCTGGTCCGTCACGCCGCCGGGCGCATAGGGCACGACGAGGCGGAGCGGGCGGGCGGGCCACGCCTCCTGCGCGCGCAGCGCGGGCGGGGCAAACGCGGCAGGCAGCGCCAGGGCCCCCCGCCGGGTCAGCGATCCCATGGCCGCTCAATCCTCGATGAGCGGCGGACCGGCCAGCACGCCGCCATCGATCACCATGCTTTGCCCGGTCATGAAGCCCGAGGCGGCGCTGGCGAGGAAGACGGCCGCCCCCGCGATTTCGTCGGGCTCGCCGATGCGCAGGAGCGGCGTATCGCGCGTGCGCTTCTTCAGGTTCACCGGATCCTCCCACAGCGCACGGGCGAAATCGGTCCGCACCAGGCCGGGCGCGATGGCGTTCACGCGGATGCCGCGCGGGCCCCATTCGGTGGCGAGCGCCCGGGCCAGCTGCATGTCCGCGGCCTTGGAGACGCCGTAGATGCCAAGCCGCGGCGAACCACGGAAGCCGCCAATCGAGCTCACGATGATGACCGAACCCTCGCCGCGCGCCGCCATGCCGGGGATGGTCATCTGGCAGAGCCAGAGATTGCTCCGCACGTTGGAGTTCATGATGCGGTCGTAGGATTCGTCGGGGATGTCCTGCGAGGGGCCGAAATAGGGGTTCACCGCCGCATTGCAGACGAGAACATCCACCTGGCCATAGGCGGCGATGGTGGCGTCCACCAGCGCCTGCAATTCGGGCTTGCGGCCGATGTTGCAGGCCACCGCCATGGCCGTGCCGCCGGCTGCCGTGATGCTGTCCACCACCTCCTGGCAGGCATCCAGCTTGCGGGAGCTGACGACCACCTTTGCGCCATGCTGGGCCAGCCGCTCACAGATGGCCCGGCCGATGCCGCGGCTGCCGCCGGTGACGATGGCGACCTTGCCGGTCAGGTCGAACAGGTTTTTCAAGACGCTTCCTCCGCTTTGCTTCGGGGAAGCGTAGCGGGCCTATTCGGCGGCCAACAGGGGGCGGGCTTGGCTTTCCATTTCGCGCCGCACCCGCACCGCATCGAGCGCGCCGTCCAGGGCCACGTCGGATTGCCGCAGCACAGCGCCTTCGGGGAGGTCGCGCAGCAGCTTCACCCCATGGGCGAGGCCGATGGGCAGGGCGTTCTCCGCCAGGCTGCGGGCGGCGGGGATGCACTTGCCCCAGACCATCGCGCCGCCCTCGCCGTCCAGGATCTCGCCGGTCTTGAGCGCGCGCTTGGCGGTGGCGACGGCGTCGCCACGCCAGGCCTCGCCGCAGCCGGTGGGCTCGCGGCGCAGGGCGACGCTCGCCACGCTCACCGCCAGCTCCAGCCCGATCAGGTGGTAGGGCCGCCAGAGTGCCGCGTAGTGGCCGGTGCTGTCGGTGTGGACGCCATATTCGGAGAAGCAACGGCGGATATAGTCCGTCTCTCCCTCGAAGACGGCATAGACGCCCCAGCGCAGGTCGCCGACCACCTGGCGCGCATCGCGCTCCAGGCTGCTGATCACCTCCACCATCCCCTTTTGCGGGAGGATGCCGCCCTCGGCGCGGGGGCGGAGGATGTGCGGCAGGTCCTGCACGCCGCAGGGCGGGAAGGCCAGGCCGTCCTCGGGCGGGAGAAGGCCCGTGGCATTGGCGATGGCGGCCATCTCGATGCTGGATTTCGTGCCGTCGAGGAAGGAGTTGAACATTTGCGGGTTCATGCCGCCCGCTGCCGCCTGCTCCGGCGTCAGGCCGTAATGGCCCCAGACCGTCTCGGGCGTGGAGGCATGGAAGGCGGGGAGGTATTTCGTGCCTTTGCCGGCGGCAATGATGGGCAGGCCCATGGCGCGGATGGTGTCCACCATCTCACAGACCAGGGCCGGCTGGTCGCCATAGGCCATGGAATAGACCACGCCCGCCTCGGTGGCCTTGGCGGCGAGGAGCGGCCCGGCCAGGACATCGGCCTCCACATTCACCATGACGATGTGCTGGCGGGCCGCGATGGCGGCGAGCGCGTGGCGGATGCCGGCGGCGGGGTTGCCGGTGGATTCCACCACCACCTCGATGCGCGGATCATTCACCAGGGCGGCGTTGTCGGTGACGAAGGTGGCGCGGGTGGTGAGGGCCCGGTCCAGGGTGGTGGCGGCGGATTGCTCGGGCGCCCAGCCGATGCGGGTCAGGTTCTCGCGCGCCTTGGCGGGCGAGAGGTCGGCGATCACGGCCACATGGATGCCGGGCGAACGCGCGGCCATGGCGAGGAACATGGCGCCGAACTTGCCCGCGCCGATGACGCCGACAGTGATGGGCTTGCCGGCGGCCGCGCGTGCGGCGAGGAGGCGGGCGAGGTTCATGGCGCTTTGTTCCCTTGCAACCGGATCGCGACACTCGCCGCATGCGCGCCCAGGCCCTCGGCCTCGGCCAGCTTCACCGCGGCCGGGCCGATGGCGGCGAGGCCCGCCGCATTGGCCTCGACCCAGGTGGTGCGCTTCAGGAAGTCGAAGACCGACAGGCCGGAGGCAAAGCGGCTGGTCCGCCCCGTCGGCAGGACATGGTTCGGGCCGGCCACATAGTCGCCGATGGCTTCCGGCGTGTGGCGACCGAGGAAGGCGGCGCCGGCGTGGCGGATGCGTGAGAACAGCGCCTGCGGGTCCGGCGTCATGATCTGGAGGTGTTCGGGCGCCAGGCGGTTGGTGAGGGACACCGCCTCCTCCCAGTCGCGCACCAGGATCACGGCGCCGTGCTTCGCCCAGCTTTCGCCGGCGATGGCGCGGCGGGGGAGGGTGGTGAGCGCGGCCTCGACCTCCCGCGCCACGGCCTCGGCGAAAACCGCGTCATTGGTGATGAGGATGGATTGCGCGGCCTCGTCATGCTCGGCCTGGGCCAGCAGGTCCATCGCCACATGGGCGGGGTTGTTCGTGCCATCGGCGATGATCAGCACCTCGGAGGGGCCGGCGATGGAGTCGATGCCGACGCGGCCGAAGACCTGGCGCTTGGCTTCCGCCACATAGGCATTGCCGGGGCCGACGACGCGGTCCACCGGGGCGATGCTCTGCGTGCCCCAGGCGAGTGCCGCCACCGCCTGCGCGCCGCCGATGCGCCATACTTCCGTGACGCCCGCGCGCCGGGCCGCGGCCAGCACCAGCGGGTTGAGTGCGCCGCCCGGCGTGGGCACGACCATGGCGAGGCGCGCCACGCCCGCGACGCGCGCGGGGATGGCGTTCATCAGCACGGAGGAGGGGTAGGCCGCCTTGCCGCCCGGCACGTAGAGGCCGACGGCGTCCAGCGCGTTCCAGCGCAGGCCGAGGGCCACGCCATCGGCGCCGGGCAGCACAAGGTCGGCGGGCATCTGCGCGCGGTGGAAGGCCTCGATGCGCGTGGCGGCGAGGTCGAGCGCCTCCATCAGCGCGGGGTCGATGCTCGCGACGGCCGCGTCCATCTCGGCGATGGTGACTTGCAGCGCGGTGGTATCGGCGGGTGTCCAGCCATCGAAGCGGCTGGTCAGGCGCAGCAGCGCCGCATCGCCCTCGGCGCGGATTTCGCCGATGATGGAGGAGACGGCCGCATCCACGCGCGTGGTCGTATCGCGCCCGTCCTCCAGGATCGCGCTGAAGGCGGCTTCGAAAGTGGCGTCGGTCGTGCGGATGAATTGCATGTCTGACTCATGGTTTCCAAAGGCCCCTCGGCCTTTGGCGGGGTCCAGGGGCAGCGCCCCTGGGTCTTAAGTGAGAGCCGCCCTGAAACGCGCAATCCAGCCCGCGATTTCCTCGGGCCGCGTCTTCAAGGCGGTGCGGTTGACGATGAGCCGCGAGGTGACATGCGCGATCACCTCCGTCTCGACGAGGCCATTGGCCTTGAGCGTGGACCCGGTCTGCACGAGGTCCACGATCACGCGCGAGAGGCCCAGCGAGGGCGCGAGCTCCATGGCACCATTGAGGTGGACGATCTCGGCCTGTACGCCGCGTGCGGAGAAGTGGCGGCGCGCGATATTCGGATATTTGGTGGCCACCCGGATGCGCGACCAGCGCGAGGGATCATCCTGCCCCGCCGTCACCGCCTGTTCGGCGA
>JAIYCD010000021.1 GCA_027488195.1 Acetobacteraceae bacterium
AAGCTCTTGAAGCCGGCCACGCGCAGGCCGGTCAGCGTGGCGGAGAGCCGGCGGGGAGTGGGAAGATCGCCGGAAAGCTCCGGCGTGGCTTCGCTCAAGTGCGGGGCGCGTCCTGCACCAGGCGGGCGAATTGCGCGAAGGGCAGGTTGCCGCTGTGCATGCGCCCGTTGAACGCGAAGGAGGGCGTGGCGCGGATCTGGAATTCGCGCTCGGCGGCGACGCGCTGTTCCAGGATGCCCCGGCGCAGCGCCTCATCGGCCAGGACGGCGTCGAAGTTGGCGCGGTCCATGCCGGCGAGCGCCGCGATGCGGGCCAGTTCCTCGGTCTGGCGGCCCTGGGCGAAGGCCCAACGGTCCTGCGTCTGGAAGAGCGTGCCGATGAAGGCCTCGTAGCGGTCCTCCGGCAGGGCGCGGGCGATGGCGGCGGCGGCCAGCGCCACGCCATCCAGCGGGAAATCGCGCCAGACCATGCGGATGCGGCCGGTGTTCACCAGTTCCAGCTTCACCTGGGGCCAGACCTGGTTGTGAAAGGCCGCGCAATGGCCGCAGGTGAGGGAGAAGAACTCGATCACGGTCACCGGCGCCGAGGCCTGGCCGGTGCTGCGGACGCCCAGCCGCGGATCGGCCGCCTGGGCCAGCGCCACGCCCGGCGTGGCGGCCGCGATGAGTCCAAGATGGCGACGGGTGATCTGCATGGCCTGCCTCCGGCGGTGGTTTGTCGCGTAAGAGATGACGCAGGGGGGGCGGGATGTCCACCTGGGAGAGGGTGACGAAGGATTGCCGTTGAGGGCGCCCCGGGCTTGCGTTACATGAAACAGAACCAGGAGGTTGCACCCATGCCGGCATCCGATGTTCGCAAGCGGGTCGCGGCGCATCGCGCCGAGCTTCGGCGACGCGGCCTGCGCCCGATCCAGATCTGGGTGCCCGACACCCGCGCCCCCGGGTTCGCCGAAGAGGCCCGCCGCCAGTCGCGGCTGGTGGATCAGGATCGCGAAGGGTTCGAGGCGGTGATGGGCTTCATTGAGCGCAACACCGACTGGCCCGAGGATCAGGACGACATTCCCGCACGCCATGCGCCGCGGTGATGTTGTGCTCGTCGCCGATCGCGGCGCCGGGGATGACACCTCGAAGCCCCGCCCGGCTGTGGTGGTGCAGTCCGACCTTTTCGACGGGACCTTGAGCCTCGTCGTCTGCCCACTGACCTCGGTGCCGCAGGATGCGGCGCTGCTGCGCCTGCCCCTCGCGCCCAGCGAAAGCCTGGGGCTGCGGGCGCCGAGCTGGGTGATGGTGGACAAGCTGACCTGCATCCGGCGCGACCGTGTGGGCGGCGTGATCGGGCGGCTTTCAGATGACGAAACGATGGCGCTGAATCGCAGCCTGGCGGTGTTTCTCGGCTTTGGATGAGGCGGTTTGCTAAGGCTTCGGGGCGAATACGCCCTTGGCCAGCCGCTCCAGCGCCAGGCGCAGCTCCTCGCCGGGCACGCTCTCCAGGCTTTTCTCCACGCGCGGCGGCAGCGGGCCGGGGGTGGGGCGCTTCGGCCGCGCCTCCACCGCGCGCGGCAGGCGCTGGATGAAGGCGAGCTTGCGCACCACCAGCCGGCCCAGATGGCTGTTGATGCGCTGCATCAGCGCGGGTGCGCCCATGCCCAGCTCCATCGCTGCCGGGCCGGAGCAGGCCAGCGTCAGCGTGCCCGCTGAAAGCCGCACGGGTTCGGCCATGCGGGCGATCTCGGGGCCCACCACCTGGGGCCAATCGGCCAGGATCTGCGCGGCATCGGGGCTGCGCTTGCGGAAGGCGGGGCGCGTCGCGCGCGGGATCAGCGCGCCGAGTTCCTGCGTGCCCCCCCTGGACACAAAAGGGGCGGGCGTCTCTGACTTGGCCAATGAAATCTCCCCTGGGGCAACACCCCTCCTCCGCCGATCTGCTCGCCTGGTATGACCGCTCGGGCCGGCGCCTCGCCTGGCGTGGCCCCACCGACCCTTACCGCATCTGGGTGAGCGAGGTCATGCTCCAACAGACGACCGTGGCGGCGGTGGGCCCGCGCTATGCCCGCTTCCTGGCGCGCTTCCCCGATGTGGCGGCGCTCGCCGCCGCCGACTGGTCGGAACTGGCGGAGGAATGGGCGGGGCTCGGCTATTACGCCCGGGCGCGGAACCTGCATGCGGCGGCGCGGGCCATTGTGGCGGCCGGCGGGTTTCCGCCGGATTCCGCGGGCTGGCGCGCATTGCCCGGCATCGGGCCCTACACGGCGTCGGCCATCGGCGCGATAGCCCTGAATGAGCCGCTGGTGCCGCTGGATGGCAATGTGGAGCGGGTGGTGTCCCGCCTTTTCGCCATCGAGACCCCCCTGCCCCAGGCCAAGCCGGAACTCGGCCGCCTCGCCGATGGCTTCACCGCGCAGCCCGAAATGCGCGACCGCCCCGGCGATTTCGCGCAGGCTTTGTTCGACCTGGGGGCCACCATCTGCACCCCGCGCAGCCCGGCCTGCGCCATCTGCCCCTGGCGCGAGGGCTGCCGGGCGGCGGCGCGTGGCATGGCGGCGGAATTGCCGCGCAAATCGCCGAAGGCCGCGCGCAAGCCGCTGCATGGCGTGCATTTCGCGCTGGTGGATGCCATGGGCCGCATCCTGCTGGAGCGCCGGCCGGAGAGCGGCCTGCTCGGCGGCATGCTGGGCCTGCCGGGCACGCCCTGGCGCGATTCCCCCTGGACCGATGCCGAGGCCCTGGCCCATGCGCCCCGCCCGGAGCTTCCCTGGCAGGCACGGCCGGGCGAGGCCCAGCATGGCTTCACGCATCGCGACCTGACGATGCGCGTCATGCGCGCCGAAGTGCCGGCGCTGCCCGATGGCACGCCGCTCGACCAGGCCGCGCGCAGCCTGCCGAGCGCCATGCGCAAGCTGCTACCGCTGCTTTAGCCCAAGGCCCCGCGCAGCCGCGCGATCAGCGCCGCGCGTTCCGTCTCGTCCTCCGCCCGCTCGATCGCGGCCTCGATGCCGAGCAGCAGCGCCGCGCGCTCATTGTGCCAATCCGGCCGCCCCACATTCTCGGGGTGGCTGCGGCGCCCCGGGCGGGCAGGCAGCCGCTCGGGTATGGCGCCGGGGGCCAGGCGGAAGGCCTCGTCCAGCACCGGGCGGATGATGCGGGCGGGGCTGATCCCCGGGATGGCGCCGGCCATCACCTCCATCGCCTCGGGCTCGCCATGGACCAGGAACACCCCCCCTTTCACCGGGCCGCGGGCCTCGATCCAGCGCAGCAACTCCGGTTGGTCGGCATGGCCGGAATAGCCCTCGATCATGGCGATGCGGGCTGCCACCTCGATCGTCTCGCCCTGGATGCGCACGCGCTTCACGCCATTGTGCAGCAGGCGCCCCAGCGTGCCCTCCGCCTGGAAGCCCACCAGCGCCACCACGCAGCGCGGATCCCACAGCCGCGCCTTGAGGTGGTGGCGGATCCGCCCCGCCTCGCACATGCCCGAGCCCGCCAGGATGATCTGGAACCCCTCCTGCCGCGCGAGACGCCGGCTCGCCTCGCCATCCACCACATGCTCCAGCCGGCGCGAGGTGAGAGCGGCGCGCAGCGCCTGGCCCTCCTCCAGGTCGAACGCGTGGCGGGCGAAGACCTTGGTCGCGCGGGTCGCGAGCGGGCTGTCGAGGTAGATCGTCGTCTCCGGGACCTCGCCCGCCTGCATCAGCCCGACGAGGTCCATCACCACCTCCTGCGCGCGCTCCACCGCGAAAGTCGGGATCAGAAGCGGGCCGCCGCGCGCAGCCGCATCGCGGACGATCTCGGCGATGGCGGCGCGGCGGGCGGCCTGATCGATCTCGGGGCGGTCCTCGTCGCCATAGGTGCTCTCGCAGACCAGATGGTCGACGCCGCCTGATGGGCCGGTCGGGTCGGGCTGCATGGCGCTGATGTCGGGCCCGATATCGCCGGAGACGAGAACACGCATCTCGCGCTCGAACTCCAACTCGATGGAGGCGGAGCCCAGCATATGCCCGGCATTCCACCAGCGCGCCCTGAGCCCGCCCACCGGCGTGATCCATTCGGCATAGCTGACCGGGCTGAAGGCGGCGAGCGTGTCCTCGGCATCCGCCGCGGTGTAGATCGGCTCGACCTCTTCCTGGCCGCGATGGCGGTTGCGGCGATTCAGCATCCGCACCTCGCTCTCCTGAATATGCCCGGAATCCGGGAGCATGCAGGAACACAGCTCCACCGTGGGTGCGGTCGCGTGGATGCGGCCGGTGAAGCCCTGCTTCACCAGGCGCGGCAGCAGGCCCGAATGGTCGATATGCGCGTGCGTCAACAGCACCGCGGCGATCTCACGCGGATCGAAGGGGAAGGGCTCGTGGTTCAGCGCCTTCAGCGTCTTCGGTCCCTGGAACATGCCGCAATCCACCAGCACCTTCTGCCGCCCCCATTCGAAGAGCAGGCAAAGCCCGGTGACGGTGCGCGCGGCGCCGCAAAAGGTGAGCGTGACCTCCATGGCCTGTTTCCCTTCCTGGCTGCGCTTGGACGGCGGCCTTCCAGGGCGCATCATGCGCCCCATCCGGCCCATTCTCCAGCCGGAAGGAACGGCCCATGACCGAAGACGAGCCCCACTCCCCCGCCTATCGCCTGGCGCTCTTCGACCGCGACTTCCTGCT
Source organism: Acetobacteraceae bacterium (assembly GCA_027488195.1). Classification (GTDB taxonomy): domain Bacteria; phylum Pseudomonadota; class Alphaproteobacteria; order Acetobacterales; family Acetobacteraceae; genus Roseococcus. Next base: position 4,643 of record JAIYCD010000021.1, read on the forward strand.
CAGCCCCGCCATGCGCGGCGTGCGCCTCCAGGTCGAGTTCACCAAGGCGGATGACGCGCTGCGCTCGGCCGGGATCCGCTCCACCATCGTGGTCTTCGGCAGTTCCCGCGTGCGGGAGGATGGCCCGCCCGCCCAGGCGCGCTGGTATGCGCAGGCGCGGGCTTTCGGGCGCATCACCTCCGAGCGGGGCGGCGCGCTGCACCCCGTGGCCGGCGCGCGGGACCACGTGATCGCGACCGGCGGCGGCCCGGGCATCATGGAGGCGGCCAATCGCGGCGCGCATGATGCGGGCGCGCCCAGCATCGGCTTCAACATCCGCCTGCCGCATGAGCAGGAGCCGAACCGCTACACGACGCCGGCCTTCACCTTCCAGTTCCACTATTTCGCGCTGCGCAAGATGCACCTCGCCATCCGTGCCCGCGCGCTGGTGGTCTTCCCCGGTGGCTTCGGCACGCTGGACGAACTGTTCGAGCTGCTGACGCTGCGGCAGAGCCAGCGCCTCGGCCATGTGCCGATCGTGCTGGTGGATGAGGCCTATTGGCGGCGCATCGTGAACTGGGATGCCCTGGCCGAGGAGGGCATGATCGACCCTGGCGAGCTGAAGCTTCTCCGCTTCGTGGAGGATGCGCAGGCCGCCTGGGCGGCGCTGGAGATCACGCCGCCGCGGTGAAGGCACATCCTTCCCTCGCCAGCCGGGCCGCGCCGGCGCAGACTGAGGCCATGTCCGAACTCCCGATCAGCCGCTTCCCCGTCCCCGCCCTTGACGACATGCCGCCCGATATCCGCGAGCGGCTGCTCGCCGTGCAGGAAAAGGCGGGTTTCATCCCCAATGTCTTCCTGGTCCTCGCGCATCGGCCCGAGGAGTTCCGCGCCTTCATGGCCTATCACGACGTGCTGATGGACCGGCCCGGGCCGCTCACCAAGGCCGAGCGCGAGATGATCATCGTCGCCACCAGCAACGCGAACCAATGCCTGTATTGCGTGGTGGCCCATGGCGCGATCCTGCGCATCCGCGCCAAGAACCCGCTTCTCGCTGACCAGATCGCGGTGAATTACCGCAAGGCGGACATCACGCCGCGGCAGCGGGCCATGCTGGATTTCGCCATGAAGACCGCCTTCGAGGCGTATGGGGTGGGCGAGGCGGATTTCGCGACCCTGGCCGCGCATGGCCTCGATGCGGAGGCCGCCTGGGACATCGCGGCCATCGCGGCGTTCTTCGGCATGTCGAACCGCATGGCGAACGTCACCAGCATGCGGCCCAATGCCGAATTCCACACGATGGGAAGGTAGCGCGGCGTCAGGCCCAGAGCCGCTCCCGCTGCAGGTTGGTGTAGAGTCCCGAGACGAACTCGCCATAGCCGTTGAACAGCCGCGTCGGCACCCGCTCGCCCGAGCCCAGCAGGCGTTCGGTCGCCTGGGACCAGCGGGGGTGCGCCACCTCGGGGTTCACATTGGCCCAGAAGCCATATTCGGAGGGCTGGATCTTGAACCAGAAATTCTCCGGCCGGCGATCGGTCAGCGTGATCCGCACGACGGACTTGCCCGACTTGAAGCCGTATTTCCATGGGAAGACCACGCGGAACGGCCCGCCATTCTGCGCCAGCAGCGGCTTGCCATACATGCCGATGGGCATGAAGGTCAGCTCGTTCATGGCTTCCGCCACGGTGCAGCCCTCGACATGCGGCCAGGGATACCAGCTCTGCCGCAGGCCGGGCATCACCGCGGGCAATTGCGCGGTGGTGAAGGACACATAGCGGGCTGCGGACGTCGGCTCGACCAGCTTCAGCAGTTCCGAGAGCTGGAAGCCCGTCCAGGGCACGGTCATCGCCCAGGCCTCGACGCAGCGCAGGCGATAGATGCGCTCCTCGATCGGCAATTGGCGGATCAGGTCATCCACGCCGAAGGTCGCGGGCTTGGCCACCATGCCGTCCACCTGGATGGTCCAGGGGCGCATGGGCATGCGGCTCGCTTCGCGCACGATGTTCTTGCTCGTGCCGAATTCATAGAAGTTGTTGTAGGTCGTCGCCTCGCGCTCGGGCGTGATCTCGCGCTCCGGGCGGTAGCGCAGGTTGCGCTGGGCCTCGGGCAGAGGCGGCACCACGCCGGCCGCCTGCTGGGCCAGTGCCGCGCTGGGCAAAAGGGCCGCGCCCGCGCCCATCAGCGCGCGGCGGTTCAGCACCGGGGCCTAGGGCGTCACCTGGCTCTCGGGGATTTCATAACCGCGGCGGCGGCGGATCAGCATGGGTCTCTCCTGGGCAGGATGATGCCCCAGAGGGTGGGGATACGCTCCTCTTCGTCAAGCACCACGCGAAGGTAACGCGCTCACGGCCAATCGGGTGCGAGAACGTGCAGGCCATCGGCCTCCAGCAGCCGGTCCCGCCCCGGGCGAAGGCCGGCCCGCGCCAGCGCCAGGCTCTCGGCATCCCGCAGCACGTAGAGCACGCCCGGCTCCGGCCGCCCCTCAGCGAGCCGCGCCGCGATCTCGGCCCGAAGCGCCGCCACCCGGCCCGCATCGCTGCGCGCGAGGTAGATCGCATCCGTAGCCATGCGGTGGGTGGCTGCGAAGACGGCGATCTCCTCCCAGGCCCTGCCCTGGTTGGCCGCCGGCACGGCACGGATGGCGCGGTAGCGCGTGGCGGCCTCGGCCCAGAACGGGTCGGCGAGGCGCAGGGGCACCTCGGCGGCAGTGGGGGGGAAGAAATGCGCGAGCCGTGCCAGGCCCGGCCGCATGTCGGCCGCCTGCACCAGCAGCAGCGCCGTCAGCGCCGCCCCCGCCCAGCGCGGCCCGACCGCGCGCAGCAGCCCCGCGATCCCGGCCAGAATCGCCGCATAGGCGACCGGCCAGAAGAAGCGCTCCGAGGCGCGCAACGCGCCCAGCAGCTGCACCAGCCGCTCCGGCAGCGGGATCAACGTGAACTGCGCGCCCGCGATGGAGGGCCGATGCGTGATGGCGAAGGCCAGCATGGCCAGCAGCACCAGCAGCAAGGGAAGATGCCGCCGCGTGGGACGGGCCCAGGCCAGGAAGGGCAGCAGCAGCAGCGCGCCGAGCCCCGCATAGCTGCCCGCGACCTCGGGGTGCTCGGGGTCCGGCAGGTCGGGCAGGAAGCGGCCCCAATAGGCGGGGTCGAAGGGCGCCAGCAGGTCGAGCTGCATCCCGCCATACATCGTCCCGCCATGGCCCGCCGCCAGCAGGAAGAACCCGGCGGCCCAGAGCCCAAGCAGCCCCGCCGCCGGCACCATCACCGCTTCGGCCCAGCTCCGCCGCCTCCACCAATCGGCGACCCAGAGGCCAAGCACCATGGGCAGCAGGTACGAATGAATGAGCGAAGCCGCGAGGACCAGCGCCACCCAGCGCCAGCGCCCCGCGCCCACCAGCGCGAACCAGAGCCCCCAGAGCAGCAGGAAATGGGCGCCCAGCGCGAAATGCCCGCCCAGCCGGTTCAGCAGCATGGGCTGCAGCACGAAGAGCATGGCGCCCGCGAGCCGCGCGAGCGGCGCATCGGTCCAGAGCCCGATCAGCCGCCAGGCGAGCCAACCCTGCAGGGCGCCGCAGGCGACGAGCCAGAGCCCCCAGTACTGACCGATCTCCACCACGCTCCGGAGCGCCTTGAACAGCATGGCCAGCAGCGGGATCGCATCGGCGTAGAAGACGGAAGATGAGAGCTCCATGCCGAAATTCGGGCTGATGCCGGGGGGCCAGCCCCAGGGCGCGTCGCGGAAGAAGGTCCAGCCCAGCCAGTATTGCACCGGATCAGGCCCGAGCTGCCCCGAGAGCATCCAGCCGACATGCCAGGGCGGCAGGATCCCCCAGCCGAAGACGCCGAGGATGATCCCGGCGCCCAGCAGGGCGGCGGCCGCGGCGCCAATGAGCGCGGAAGGCCCAGGAGGGAAAGGGGGATGGACGGAAGGCGGTGGGGCAGACAGGGGCTTTTCTTTCCCGGCGTTCAACTCGGGACGTACCAAGCCTCAGTCCTGCGGCCAGATGATGGCGGCCTTGCCGGGGCCGCTCAGGCGGGGCCTTCGGGCTGCAGGATCTCGCCCAGCGGCATCGGAGCCCCGCTGCCGATCACCTGAAAAGCCACGTTGCCCTCATCCTCGCCGTTCCAGGCGCGGCTCACCACCGCGCCAATCACCGGCAGCCAGGAGGAATCAGCGAGCGACTTGCTGATATGCGCAACCAGCGTGCCGCGGTCATCATGCAGCGCCGTCACGTGACGCACCCAAACGCCTTCGCCCAGGCTGGATTCATCGTCCGGCGCCTCGCGCGTCAGGATGCGGAGCAATTCCCGCACGCGGCCATCGGTACGGGCCAGGCGATCCAGGCGCCAAGGTTCTTCGCCGGCATTATGGGCGGTCATGGTCGGATAGACTGGACGCAACGCGCTGTTCCTCATCCCGGAGCGGCAGGGCGCATCGTAAGCGCGCCCGCTTCGCGCATCAGGCGAGGGCCCGGTGCCGCAGGATCATCCTGCATGCCGGAGTTACAACGGCAAGGAAAATCTCCGCACCCATGTGGTCAAAAGCTGCCCGCAGGACGTTCCAAATCATCAATTTCCGAGACGACGGATCAAAGGGCAAACAGTCTCACACTAATGTGAAGCCTGGATCAGCCCTTGGGATGCGGCCGGTCGCGGAAATAGGGGATGACCTCGCCCTGCATCTTCATGGTCAGCGGTAGGCCATTGCGGCCCATCTGCTTGCCCATGACCAGACGGACCCATCCCTCGCTCACGCAATACTCATCCACATTGGTGCGCTCGACCCCCTTGAAGATGATGCCCACGCCCCGCTCCAGGGCCTTGGCATCATGGAAGGGGCTCTTGGGATCGGCCGCCAGGCGATCGGGGGGCGTATCGGCGAGTTCTGCATCGGACATGGCCGCTTCCTAGCCCGGTTCCAGGGAAATTGGCCAGCGGCGCGCCTTCCCATTATGTCTGCCCCATCAACCTGAGCCGGTGCCGTGTCATGACCCGATTCCGCAACGCCCCCGCCATCCGCAGCCCCCGCGGCCTGGACATCACCTGCCGCCAATGGACCACCGAGGCGGCGATGCGGATGCTCATGAACAACCTGGACGACGAGGTGGCCGAGCGCCCGGGCGAGCTCGTGGTCTATGGCGGCATCGGCCGCGCCGCGCGCGACTGGGACAGCTATGAGCGCATTGTGGCCGCGCTGAAGACCCTCGAGGGGGACCAGACGCTCTGCGTGCAATCCGGCAAGCCGGTCGGCGTGTTCCGCACCCATGCCGATGCGCCGCGCGTGCTGATCGCCAATTCCAACCTGGTTCCGGCCTGGGCCAATTGGCAGCATTTCAACGAGCTCGATCGCAAGGGGCTCATGATGTACGGCCAGATGACGGCCGGCTCCTGGATCTATATCGGCAGCCAGGGGATCGTGCAGGGCACCTACGAGACCTTCGTGGAGGCCGGGCGCCAGCATTTCGGCGGCTCGCTCGCCGGGCGCTGGATCCTGACGGGCGGCCTCGGCGGCATGGGCGGCGCGCAGCCGCTGGCCGGCGTCTTCGCCGGCGCCTGCGTGCTGGCGGTGGAGTGCCAGCCCAGCAGCATCGAGAAGCGGCTGGAGACGAAATACCTCGACTACCGCGCCGATGACCTGGATCAGGCGCTCGACATGATCCGCACCGCCACCGCCGAGAAGCGCGCGATCAGTGTCGGCCTGCTCGGCAATGCCGCCGAGATCTTCCCCGAACTCGTCCGCCGCGGCGTCGTGCCCGACATCGTGACCGACCAGACCAGCGCGCATGATCCGGGCAATGGCTACCTGCCTGCCGGATGGACGCTGGCCGAATGGCAACAGAAGCGCGAGAGCGATCCGGCCGCTGTCTATGCCGCCGCCAAGCGCAGCATGGTGCAGCATGTGCAGGCCATGCTCGATTTCCAGAAGATGGGGGCGGCCGTGCTCGACTACGGCAACAACATCCGCCAGATGGCGAAGGATGAGGGCCTGGCCGACGCCTTCGATTTCCCGGGCTTCGTGCCGGCCTATATCCGCCCGCTGTTTTGCCGCGGCGTGGGCCCCTTCCGCTGGGCCGCCCTCTCCGGCAACCCCGAGGACATCATCAAGACCGACGCCAAGGTGCGCGAGCTGATGCCGCATGACACGCACCTGCACCAATGGCTCGACATGGCGAAGCAGCGCATCGCCTTCCAGGGCCTGCCCGCGCGCATCTGCTGGGTGGGCCTGGGCGATCGCGACCGCATCGGCCTCGCTTTCAACGAGATGGTGGCGCGCGGCGAGATCGGCCCCGTCGTCATCGGCCGCGACCACCTGGACAGCGGCTCCGTCGCCAGCCCGAACCGCGAGACGGAGGCGATGAAGGACGGCTCCGACGCCGTCTCCGACTGGCCGCTGCTGAACGCCCTGCTCAACACGGCCAGCGGCGCCACCTGGGTCTCGCTGCATCACGGCGGCGGCGTGGGCATGGGCTATTCGCAGCATTCGGGCATGGTGATCGTGTGCGACGGCACGCCGGATGCCGCGCGCCGGCTGTCCCGCGTGCTTTGGAACGACCCAGCGACGGGCGTGATGCGCCATGCCGATGCGGGCTATGACATCGCGCTCGACTGCGCGCGGGAGAAGGGCCTCGATCTGCCAGCCATCCTGCGATAGCGGCGCGGGGTGCAGCTCCTCTTCTTCCACCAGAACTTCCCGGGCCAGTATCGCCATCTGGCGACGGCCATGGCGAAGCGGAAGGGCACGAAGGTCATCGCCCTCGGTCAGACCGACACACCCGGGCTGCCCGGCATCACCCAGCTACGCTACCGCTCGCCTGAGCCGGGCAAGACCATGCCGCACCCCTATCTGGTGCGGACAGAAGGCCATATCCGGCACGGCCAGGCAGCCGCTCGCGCGGCCATCGAGCTCCGCGCAAAGGGCTTCCGGCCGGACCTGATCTGCGCCCATCCCGGCTGGGGCGAGGCCCTCTTTCTGAAGGACGTCTTCCCCGACGCAAAGCTGCTCCTCTACTGGGAATACTTCTTCCGCTCGAGCGGCGGCGATATCGGCTTCGACCCACCCGGCATCGCCATCAGCCTCGACGAGGCCGCACGCACCCGGGTCCAGAATACCATCCAGCTCATCCAGCTCGACGCCGCCGACTGGGGCGTCTCCCCCACGCGATGGCAATGGTCCCGCTATCCGGAATGGGCGCGGAGCCGGATCTCCGTCATCCATGAGGGGATCGACACGACCATCGCCTCACCACGCGGGCGCGCAACCATCACCCTGCCCGATGGCCGAATCCTGACGCCGGAGGACGAGGTCGCGAGCTTCGTCGCGCGCAACCTCGAACCTTATCGCGGCTTCCCCCAATTCATGCGCGCCCTGCCCGCCTTCCAGCGGATGCGCCCGAAAGCGCACATGGTCATCGTCGGCGGCGACGGAATTTCCTACGGCCGCGCCCCCGCCGAGGGCAGCAGTTGGCGCGAAGTCATGCTCCGCGAGCTCGACGGCCGGCTCGACCTCAGCCGAATCCACTTCATTGGCCGCGTCACCTACCCCGACCTGCTGAGCCTGTTCCGCGTCACCCGCGCCCATCTCTACCTGACCTATCCCTTCGTCCTCTCCTGGTCGATGCTCGACGCCATGGCCTGCGGCGCCGCAATCCTCGGCTCCGCCACCGCCCCAGTGCAGGAGGTCATCGAGGATGGCGTGAACGGCCGCCTCGTGGATTTCTTCAACCACGACGCCATCGCCGAAGCCCTCGCCGCCATGCTGGCCGACCCCGCCGCACAAGCCCCGCTCAAGGCCGCCGCACGACGCCACGCGGAAACCCATTACGACCTGCACAGCCTCTGCCTCCCACGCCAGATCGCCCTCCTCGACGCCATCGCGAACGGCCAACCGGCACCCGATTTCAGCGCCTGAGCGCGCAAGTGCCGGGAGCGCGCGTGAGTTGGAGAGGGGCGCTGCCCCTCTCCAAACCTCACCCCGCCAGGGGCCAGGGCCCCGTGGACCCCTTCAAGAATAGGGCTTGTTGAGGGAGGGGGCGTCGAGGGCGCGCGCTTGATCAAGGGCGAGCCCGCCCCCTCCCTCAACAAGCCCCGTCCTGGGTTCCAAGGGCCACCCGGCCCTTGGCGGGATGGGTCTGGGAAGGGCAGCGCCCTTCCCAGCCTCACCGGCGGCACCGAGCGCTTGCGCGCTCAGGCGGCGAATTCGGCGCGGATGGTGGCGTCGTGTTCGCCGAGGCGGGGGACGGGGCCGAAGGCGCGGGGGCCGTCGCTGAAGCGGGCGGCCGGCGCGGCGAGTGGGATCGGGCCTTTTTCGGTCTCGACGGTGATGCGGCGCAGTGCCTTGTGCTGGGCGAGGCCGGCGACGTTGTTGACGAAGCCATAGGCGGTGTTGGCGCGGGTCAGGCGTTCGACGCAGGCGTCGCGGTCGAGGGATTTGAAGACGCCGGCGATATGGGCGTCCACCATGGGGCGCTGGGCGACGCGTTCGACGTTGATGCGGAAGCCTTCGCGTTCGGTGAGGCTCTTGTCGTGCAGGAAGTGTTCGGCGAATTGCGCCCATTCCCGCTCATTCTGGATGGAGATGAGGATGAGCGAGCCGTCCCGGGTTTCGAAGGCGCCATAGGGGCAGAGCGAGGGGTGAGCGAGGCCGATGCGCTGCGGCTCCTTGCCCGTGCCTTCGAGGTAGAGCAGCGGCACGTTCATCCAGTCTGCCATGCCGTCGAAGAGGGAGACGCCGATGCCCTTGCCGCGCCCGGTGATGCCGCGCTCGATGATGGCTTCGAGGACGGCGGCATGGGCGTTCATGCCGCAGGCGATGTCGCAGGCCGAGACGCCGACGCGGCCCGGCCCCTCGGGCCGTCCGGTGACGGAGGTGAGGCCGCTTTCCGCCTGGACGAGCAGGTCATAGGCCTTCATCCCGGCATATTCGCCATCCTCGCCATAGCCGCTGATGTCCACGGTGATGAGGCGCGGGTGCTTGGCGCGCAACTCGGCCGAGCCGAAGCCCGCGCGGGCCATGGCGCCGGGCGCGAGGTTCTGGATGAAGACATCGGCCTTCTCCAGCAGGCGCGCCAGCAGCGCCTTGTCCTCGGGCTGCTTGATGTCGAGGCGCAGGCTCTCCTTGCCGCGGTTCAGCCAGACGAAATAGGTGGAGAGGCCCTTGCAGGCCGCGTCATAGCCGCGGGCGAAATCGCCCTCGGCGCGTTCGATCTTGATGACGCGCGCGCCGGCATCGGCGAGTTTCATCGAGCAAGTGGGGGCCGCCACAGCCTGCTCCATCGAGACCACCAGCAGGCCGGCCAAAGGTTTGCCACTCACGTTCCTCAACCCTCTCGTTCCACTCGTGCCGCGCGGATGAAGGCGCCCCAGCGGGCGTGCTCCGCGCGGATCAGTGCCGCCGCCGCCACCGGCCCGCGATCCATGCCCTCGGGCATGACGACGGAATCGGCGGCGAGGCTGCGGGCCAGCATCTCATCCTCGAGCGCGGCCTCCAAGGCCCGGGCCAGGGCCGCGATCACGGCGGCCGGCGTGCCGGCGCGCACGGCGAGCGCGTTCCAGATGGAAAGCGCTGGCATGGCGAGGCCGATCTCGGCCGCGGTGGGCACGGTGGCGAGTTCCGGCAGGCGGTGCGGACCCAGCACGGCGATCGCGCGCGCGCCCAGATGCGTGGCGGGAACGGCGGTCATCGCCTGGTCCACCATCACGTCCAGCAGCCCGGCCTGGAGGTCCTCCAGCGCCGGCCCGCCGCCCGGATAGGTGATGAGTTCCCCGCCATCGCCGAGTGCCCGCATCAGCATGACGCCGCCCATGAAAAGCGCGCTGCCGCGGCCCGCGCTGCCGATGGACAGGTGCCCCTGGCTCGCGTGGCGGCGCAGGCTCGGCACATCGGTGATGGCGGAGAGGCGGCTCGCCAGCAGCACCATCGGGTTGGTGCCGATCAGCCCGACCGGTGCGAGGTCCGTCAGCGGGTCATAGGCCAGGCGCGGGAAGAGATGCGGGTTGAAGGCAAAGAGGCCGGGATTGCCGATGACCAGAAGCCGCCCGTCGGGTGGCGTGGCCAGCAGGTGGCGCATGGCCACCTGGCCGCTCTCGCCCGGCATGTTCTCCACCGTCACGGTGGTGCCGAGGCCCTGCGCCAGGTGGGGTGCGAGGAGCCGCCCGAGCCGGTCCGTGGCACCGCCCTGGGCGAAGGGGATGAGCAGGGCGACGGGCTCCGCCGCCATGGCGGTTGCAGCGCTGGCCGCGACGCCCGCGAGCATGGCGCGACGTGTCAAACGTGGCATGCTCACCCTCCGAGCTTTCCGGGGACGCCCAACCGCCCCATATTGCGTGAGACTGCCATTGCCGGGCGAAAAGGTTAAGCTTCCCGCATTGCCGGGACATCGCTCCCCGGCCGGGTTCTTCCACCCGCCGGGTCATGATCGAGGAACCACGACCATGCCCAAAACGCATTGCCTGACGCCATGACCACCTCCTGGGGCGAGAAATACCGGGCCGCCAAGCCCGCGCGCATCACGGTGCTGGAAAAGCCCTTCGCGGGCATCCGCGAGGGGGCGCGGCTGTACATCACCTCGCCCAAGGTGATCGACGCCTATCTGCGCGCCATCCCGCCCGGCAAGACCAAGGACGTGGCGGCGATGCGCGACGCGTTGGCCAAGAAGAACAAGGCCGAGGCCACCTGCCCCACCTCGACCGCGATCTTCCTGCGCGTGGTGGCGGAATCCGCACTGGAGCGCGTGGCGGCGGGCGAATTGCCCAGCGCCGTCTCACCCTTCTGGCGCGTGGTGGAGCCCGAGGGCGCGCTGGCGCAGAAGCTTTCCTGCGGGCCGGAATTCATCGCGGCCCAGCGCGCGCTGGAAGCCGGCGAGAAGCCCGTGAAAGCCCCGAAGAAGAAGGCCGCCGCCGCATGATCACCCGCATTCCCGGCAAGGTGGCCAGCCGCAGCCGTGCCGTCATCCATAACGGCATCGTGACCACGGTCGCGACCTCGCCCGTGAAATCGGCCTCGATGCTGGAGCAGGCGCGCCTGGCGCTGGCGGCGATTGACCAGAACCTGGCCGATGCGGGGACCAGCAAGGCCAGGATCATCACGGCGATGGTCTATCTGGCCGACATGTCCCGGAAGAATGAGCTGAACCAGGCCTGGGATGAGTGGGTGGACATGGCCCAACCGCCGCAACGCGCCTGCCTGGGTGTGGCGCTGGAAGGCGCGGACCTGGTGGAGATCGTGGTCACGGCGGCGGTTTAGGCCGCCAACCGGCGCCGATCTCCCAAGATCTGCGCCGCCCACAGAGGATGCGGCCGCAACGCGGCCGCCGCGCCCAGACTGAGCTTACCACTCGCGCACGCTACGCGGCGCGAAGGCAAGGCGGCGGAGCCGCCGCCCGCCGTTTGAGGGCGTTTAATAACTTCTCGGCATGCCGAGCACGTGTTCGCCGATATAGCTCAGGATCAGGTTCGTGCTGATCGGCGCCACCTGATAGAGCCGCGCCTCGCGGAACTTGCGCTCCACATCATATTCCTCGGCGAAGCCGAAGCCGCCATGGGTCTGCACGCAGGCCTCGGCCGCCGCCCAGGCCGCATCGGCCGCCAGCATCTTGGAGGTGTTCGCCTCCTCGCCGCAGGGCAGGCC
>JAIYCD010000307.1 GCA_027488195.1 Acetobacteraceae bacterium
CCGCCGCCATGGCGGCGCGGCGCTGCTCGCGGTCGCCCTGGTCCTTGTAGCCCCAGAGGTGAACCACGGTGTTCAGCTCGCCCTCGATGGTGGTGTACCAGCCCAGGCAATTCTCCAGGTACTTGAGCTGGAGCGGCCAGGCCTTCTCCTCATAGAGCTTCACGAAATCCGCCATGCGGTTCGGCAGGCAGGTGTAGATGCGGACATCGACGATCATCGGGGTTCCCTCCAGAACAACGCGTCCATGATCCGGGAAAACCGCGAGGGGGCATAGCACCCCCAAAGCAAGAAAGGCGGACCGCCACCGCGATCCGCCCCCCGAAGCCCCCCGGTGGCTTTGCCACCGGAAGATGAACCCAGATCACAAGCTCAGCGCCAATCCGGGTGCCCCGTGACAGCGCGAAGCGACGTCACGGGGAACTACTGGATGTCGACCGGAACGAGATCCTGGAACCAGGATTGCGCGCTGGTGAAGTTCCGCACGCGGCGATGCATGGCGCGCGGGTTCAGGTCATGCACGATGAACAGCCAGGGCGGATTGTCCACGATGCGCGCATGCGCCCGCGCATAGGCCGCGTTGAATTCGCTCTCATTGCTCGCGCGTTCCAGCGCCGCGAAGGCCGTCTCGAACTCGGGATCATTGAATTGCGGCCAGTTGAAGCCGTTGGGCGGCACGAAGGCCTGCAGGAAGTAGCGGGCCATCACGCTCGGGTCGCTGGAGGGCGAGGAGGGGTTGAGCGCGAGCGAACCCGCCAGCACCGGGGCGCCGGGCGAGCTGCGCGTGGCCTGCAGCAGCGTGTTCCACTCCGTCACCTCGAAGGTGACGTTCACGCCGCAGGCCTGGCGGAGATTCTGCTGCAGGAACTCGTTCATCGGCAGCGGCAGCATCTGGCCCGAGCCGCTGGTCGAGATCATCACCCGGAAGCGCAGCGGCCGCTGGGCGTTGAAGCCGGCTTCCGCCAGCATGGCGCGGCCGCGGGCGGGGTCGAAGCTGTAGCGGTGCTGCGGCGTGCCGAAATTGGGGTCATTGGGCTTCAGCCAGCCGACAGAGGGCTCGGCCGTGCCGTTCAGCAACTGCACCAGGCCCGCGCGATCCACGCAGTAGTTCAGCGCCTGGCGCACCCGCACGTCGCGGAAGGGCGTCTCGCCCCCCATCTGGAAGAACCAGGGCCAGACATGCGGGTAGCTGCCCGTCGTGATGTTGAAGCCGGCCGTCCGCAGCGAAGGGATGGCGTCCGGCGGCGGCACCTCGATCCAGTCCACCTGGCCCGACCGCAGGGCCGCGAGGCGCGTCGTCGCTTCCGGCATGGGCAGCAGCAGCACGCGATCCAGGCGCGGAATGCGCGTGCGGTCCCAATAGCCCTCATTCTTGGACAGCTCGGCCGAGGTGCGCGGCACGAAGCGGCTCAGGCGGAAGGGCCCGGTGCCGGCCGGCGGCAGGGCCGCCACGCGCGCCCAGTCCCGCCCGCCCTGCTCGAAGCTCTGCGGGCTCGTGAACAGGATATAGACCGCCATGTAGGGGAAGTAGGAGGCGACGCGGTTGGTGCGGAAGGCGATGGTCCGCTCATCCACCTTGCGGTAGCTCTCCATGATGGGGATGCGGGCGCGGGTGATGGCGGAGCCCTGCGCTTCGAATTGCGGCGACTGATTGTTGAAGTAGCGCTCGAGGTTCCAGATCACCGCATCGGCGTTGAAGGGCGTGCCGTCATGGAAGCGCACGCCCTCGCGCAGCGTGAAGAGCCAGGTCTGCGGGTCGGCCGGGTCCTGGCGCCAGGATTCCGCGAGGCCCGGACGCAGCCCAGCCGGCGCATCGGCGCGCGAGAGATCCCAGAGGACGAGGCCCTCGAAGACGGGATAGCCGAGGAAGCGCATCCCCTCGAAGCCATTATTGGGCATGCCGGTCGTGGTCGGCACATCGGCCGCGGTCATGGCGATGCGCAGCGTCTTGAGCGGTGCCTGCTGCGCGACGGCGGGAAGCGCCATGAGGGCAGCGGCGAAGCCGAGCCCCATGGCCTTGAGCGTGAACCTCATGAAGCCTCTCCCAAAATGAGCAGCGCATGGCATCAGCGATAGGCACGGGGCGCAAGGGGGGGGCGCGCGTGGCTTGCATCCGGCGGCGCCTTTGCCTGGGCAGAAAAGGGGCAACCTGCCCCGCAAGGGGCCTCACCCCTCCAGCGCATAATCCTTGAACTGGCGCTTCAGCTCGGCCTTCCAGAGCTTGCCCGTGGCCGTCATCGGCAGGCTCTCCACAAATTCCACGCGGTCCGGCATCCACCATTTGGCCACCTTGCCTTCCAGCACGGCGAGAATGCTCTCAGGCGTGGGCGCGGTGCCAGGCTTGCGGACCACCAGCAGCAGCGGCCGCTCATCCCATTTCGGGTGGTGCACGCCGATGGCGGCGGCCAACGCCACGTCCGGATGCGCCAGCGCCAGGTTCTCCAGCGTGATGGAGCTGATCCATTCGCCACCGGATTTGATGACATCCTTGGCGCGGTCCACGATCTCGATGGCGCCCAGCGCATCCTCCGTCACCACATCGCCGGTGGAGAACCAGCCATCATCGCTGAAGGCCGGATCATCCGGGTGGTTGAAGTAGCTGGCGGCGACCCAGTGGCCCTGCACCTCCAGCTCGCCGAAGGCCGCCTCGTCCCGCGCGATGGGCTGGCCCGCGCTGTCCAGGATGCGGAAATCCACGCCGAAGGGCGGGCGGCCCTGCTTGCGGCTGTAGTCGAGCCAGCGCGCCTCGTCCCAATCCGCCGTCTCGGCCTTGCGCGCATTCAGCGCCCCCAGCGGGCTCAGCTCCGTCATGCCCCAGGCGTGCAGGATGGGGATGCCGTATTCGCGCTGGAAGCCCGCGGTGATGGCGACCGGCAGCGCCGTCCCACCCACCACCAGGCGCGGCGGCGCACTGAATTTCCTGGATGCATCGGCGCGCAGCCAGGCCAGCAGCATGGTCCAGATGGTCGGCACCCCGGCCGAGAAGGTGACGCGCTCCTCCTCGAAGAGCTTGAACAGGCTGGCCGGATCGAGCTTCGGCCCCGGCAGCACGAGCGAGGCGCCCGCCATGGCCGAGGCATAGGGAATGGACCAGGCATTCACATGGAACATCGGCACCACCGGCATCGCGATATCCCGCGCCGAGAGCGCGAAGACATCCGCCTGGATGGCGGACATGGCGTGCAGGACGGTGGAGCGGTGCGAATAGAGCACGCCCTTGGGCATGCCCGTGGTGCCCGAGGTGTAGCAGAGCGAGGAAGCGGCGCGCTCCTCCAGCTCCGGCCAGTCGTGGTCGCCATCCTCGGCGGCCATCAGTGCCGCCTGGTCGAGCACGGGCACCGGCAGGTCGGGCTTCGGCGCCGGGCCCATCAGCACCACGGCGCGCAGCGAGGCAGGGAGGCGGTCGGCCACGGCCTGGACGGCCGGCAGCACGGAGGGGTCGACGAAGAGCACCACGTCCTGGGCATCGGCCAGGATATAGGCGATCTGGTCGGCGAAGAGGCGCGGATTCACCGTGTGAAGCACGGCCCCCATGCCGGAGACGGCGTAATACACCTCGAGATGCGCACGCGCGTTCCAGCTCATGGTGGCGACACGGTCGCCCGGCTTCACGCCAAGCCGCGCCAGCGCCTGAGCCAGGCGCTTGGCGCCATGCTCGACCTCCGGCCAGGTGCCGCGGGTGACGCCGCCCTCGGGATCCACCGAGACGATCTTCGCCCCCGCATGATGCCGCGCCGCATGGCGCAGGATCGAGGAGACGAGCAGCGGGTGCTCCTGCATCAGGCCGAGCATGGTGATCCTCCCTGGTCGTTCTTGGGGGAGCATCCTGGCGCAAGCCGCCCCGCGCCGTCCATGGCCGGCTGGCGGCGCCGCTACCAGCCCAGGCGGCGCGGATCGCCGGCGGGCGGTGGCGCGAAGGGGCGCGGGTTGTTGGAAGGCGGCAGGTCGAACCGGCGCGGGTCATTCGGCGTCAATTCGCGGTCGAGGATGATCTGCCCCCCCGTGGTCTGGTAGCCGCGCTGGAAGCTGGCCGGGCCGAAGGGCATGTCCGGCACGCCGGAGGAACCGGGCGAGGTGTCCACATTGGAACAGGCGCCCAGCAGGAGCAGCAGGCCGAGCGGGAGAAGGCGCATCATCGTCACTCCGGTCGAATATTGGCGCCGCGGATCAGGTCGCCCCACATGGTCGTCTCGCGGGCCAGAAGGTCCCGGACGGAAGCGGCGTCGCCGGTGACGATATCCACCCCCTGCTCCGCCATCCGCGACCTCAGGGTCGCATCTTCCGTGGCCGCGCGCAAAGCGGAAGCGAGGCGCGCCAGAACCGGTGCGGGCGTGCCGGCGGGGGCGAAGAGCGCCTGCCAGAACACCGCCTCGAAGCCCGGCACGGCATCGGCCACCGGCGGCAGGTCGGGCACCAGGGCGTTGCGCTCGCGCGACGAGATGGCGAGGCCGCGCGTGGCACCCTCGCGCATCGTGGGCAGGGCTTCGAGCAGGGCCTGGAACATCGCCTGGATGCGGCCGGCGCGCAGTTCCAGCAGGGCGGGCGCGCCGCCACGGAAGGGCACATGCACCACGTCGATGCCGGTGCGCGCCACCAGCAGCGCCTGGGCCAGGTGGTTGACGGCGCCCGTGCCGCTCGATCCGAAATTCACCCGGCCCGGATTGGCGCGGCAATAGGCGATGAATTCCTCCGTCGTGCGGGCCGGCACGGCAGGGTTCACATGCAGGGCGAAGGCGGTGCGAAACACCATGCCGATGGGCACCAGCTCGCGCATCGGCTCGCGCGGCGTCAGGTTGGGCTGGAGAGCGGGGTTGATGGCGAGCGTGGAGGTGCCCATCAGCAGCGTGTAGCCATCGGGCCTGGCCTGCGCGACATGCGTGTTGGCCACCGCCGTCGCGGCGCCCACCCGATTCTCGATGACCACGGGAACACCCAATTCGCGCGCCATGCGCTCGGCTACCGCCCGGCTGGTCACGTCGGTCACCCCGCCCGGCGCATAGCCGGAGGCGATGGCGAGCGCGCGGCTCGGGAAGGCGTCCTGTGCGGCAGCGGGCAGGCTCAGGAAGGCCGGCGTGGCCAGCAAGGCGCGGCGTGATGGCATGGGGTTTCTCCGTCTTTTGTTGGCGTCGGGCGAGCGTCACATTTGCTTTGCCGAAGCGTCATGTGAACGCAACATACACCGACTAATCGGCGCCCCGGCAGAGGGGTTGCAGACATGCTTGAGATCGAGGGGCTGACACGGCGCTTTGGCCCTGTGAGGGCAGTGGACGGCGTGAGCCTCTCCATCCCGGCGGGGCAGATGGTGGGCGTCATCGGCCGCTCGGGCGCCGGCAAATCCACCCTGCTGCGCCTGATCAACCGCCTGGCCGAGCCCTCCGAGGGACGCATCCGCTTTGAAGGCCGGGACGTGACCGCGCTCCAGGGCCGGGCGCTCCGCGACTGGCGCACCGGCTGCGCCATGATCTTCCAGCAATTCAACCTGGTGCAGCGCCTGGATGTGCTGACCAATGTGCTGATCGGCCGGCTGAACCACCGCCATGGCGTGATGGCGCGGCTCGGCTCCCTCTTTTGCCAGTTCTCGGCCGAGGAGCGCGCCATGGCGCTGGCCACGCTGGAGCGGTTTGACCTGCTCAGCACCGCGCTGCAACGCGCCGATACGCTCTCGGGCGGGCAGCAGCAGCGCGTCGCCATCTGCCGGGCGCTGATGCAGCAGCCCCGCCTGATCCTGGCCGATGAGCCCATCGCGAGCCTCGATCCGCGCAATGCCCGCACCGTGATGGATGCGCTGGCCCAGGTGAACAGCCGCGATGGCATCACCGTCCTGGTGAACCTGCATCACCTGGATACCGCGCGCGAATACTGCAACCGCGTCATCGCCATGCAGCAGGGGCGCGTTGTCTTCGACGGTGCGCCCAGCGCGCTGGATTCCGCGCGCATCACCCAGATCTACGGCATCACCGAGGCGGAGTTCCAGGCGGAAGCCGCCGCCGCGGTGAATGCCAGCCCGGCCTATGCCGTGCCGCAGCAAGCGGCGCTGGCCTGACACAAGCAAGGAGAATCCGCATGATCAACCGCCGTTATCTCGGCGCCCTGGCCCTTGGCGCCAGCGCCATTCCGGGCCTCGCCGCCGCCCAGCGCGCCGCGGCACCCGCCACCATGGCGCCCGAGGCCGCCGCCGGCACCCGCATGCGCCGCACGCTCGATGCCGATGTGGCCTTCCCCGAGGCGGGCCGCCGCCCCTGGGCCGCGCAGGTCCCGCAGATCCGCATCGGCCTCCTCGGCGGTGAGAACGAGGCCGATCGCATGGGCCGCTTCGGCGCCTACCAGAACCTGCTGCAGGAGACCTTCCAGGTTCCCGTGCGCCTCTTCGCCGCCAGCGACTATGCCGGCGTGCTGCAGGCCTTCTCGGCCGGGCAGATCGAGTTCGCCAGCATGGGCCCCTCCGTCTATGCCGGCACCTGGATCGACACCAATGGCGGTGTGGAGCCGGTGCTGGTGGCCGAGGAGCGTGACGGCTCCATCAGCTATATCGCGGTCATGGTGACGCGCGCCGATAGCGGCATCACCAATTTCGAGCAGATGCGCGGCCGCAGCCTGGCCTGGGCCGATGCCAATTCCACCTCGGGCTACCTGGTGCCGCGCTTCGCGCTGCGCCGGCAGGGCATCGGCGTCGAGAGCGGGCAGTATTTCTCGCGCACCGGCTTCGGCGGCGGGCATGAGCAGGCCGTTGTCGCCGTGCTGCAGCGCCAGTTCGATGCCGCCGTCACCTGGGCCTCGGGCCAGGGCGATGTGAATGAGGGCTTCACCCGCGGCAATCTGCGCGCGATGGTGGACAAGGGCATGCTGAACATGCGCGACCTCAGGATCATCTGGCAGAGCGAGCCCATCATCAACGGCCCGATCACCATGCGCACCAACCTGCCGCGCGCCTTCCGCGACGACATCGTGAACTTCCACCTGGCGCTGCCGAAGGCGCACCCGACGATCTACCAGCAGATCGAGCGCGGCGGCGGCACGGGCTATCGCGAAGTCACGCATGCGCAGTTCCAGTTCCTGGTGGACATGCGGCGTGAAGAGGCGGCGGAACGCCGCAGAAGGTCGTAATTCCTGCCCTCAGGCGCCGGGCGCGCGCTCCGCGCGCTTGGCTTCGCGCCGCCATAGGCGCGCTGGCGGTGAGGTTGGTCTGGGCGCGCCGGCCGCTGTGCGGCCGGATCCTCCGAAGGAGAG
>JAIYCD010000194.1 GCA_027488195.1 Acetobacteraceae bacterium
CTGATCGACCCCATCACCACCAATGTGGAGGCGATGAACAACGGCACGCTGCGGGCGCTCGCCATCTCCACCCCGCAGCGCCTGCCGGCCTTCCCGAATGTGCCGACCTTCGTGGAGTTGGGCTTCCCGAGCCTGGTGCAGACGCAATGGGTGGGCATTTCCGCGCCGCGCGGCCTGCCCGCCCCCATCGCCGAGCGGATGATGCGCGAGATGCCGAATGTGATGCGCACCCCGGCCATCGTGACGCGCACCACCGAGTTGCAGACCCTGCCGCGCAATCCGATCCCGACCGGGCCGGATTTCGTTAACATCATGACGAGCGAGCTGGCGACGGCCCGCCAGGTGGCACAACGCTACAACATCCAGGCGGCGAGCTAAGCCAGAAAAGCCGGGGCGCCGCGCGGCGCCCCGGCCTTCCATCAGAGGGCGGCCCGGGCATCCGGGCCGCCTTTTTTTCCTCAGGCGGCCATGGCCAGCCGGTCCTTCCGGCACTCCATCAGCGGCTGGATCTTCTGGCCGAAGTCATCCATGCCTTTGATGAAGTCATCGAAGCAGAGCATGATGCCGGCCACACCCGGCATGGCGGCCACCTCATCCAGCATGCGCGCGCAGGAGGCATAGCTGCCCACGATCGTGCCCATGTTGAAGTTGATCGGCGAGGGGTTGCGCTGCACCACCGTCGCCAGCGAGCTTTCCTCTGTGCCCACATCATGCGCCGCATGGCCCAGCAGATGCGCCAGCGCCGCGCGGTCGGCGCCCTTCTCGTAGGAATCCCACTTGGCCATGGCGGCCGCATCCGTCTCGTCCGAGATCACCATGAACAGCATGTAGGCACCGACATCGCGGCCGGTCTTCTTCGCATGCTCCAGCACGCGGGCGGGAACCGAGGCGGATTTCGTCGGCTCGTTCACGCCCTCGCCCAGGCAGAAATTATAGTCGCAATAGGTGGCGCCGAACTCCATCCCGCGATCCGACTGCCCGGCGCTGACGATCTTGATCGGCTTGCTAGGCGGCGGGCTGAGCTTGCAATGGTCCATCTGGAAATACTCGCCCTTGAGATTGCTCTCGCCGTTCTCCCAGAGCTCCTTCAGGATCTGCACATATTCCGTGCTGTAATCATAACGCTTGCCGAAATGCGCATCGCCCGGCCACAGCCCCATCTGGCTGTATTCCACCTTGTGCCAGCCCGAGACGATGTTGATGCCGAAGCGGCCGCCCGAGATGCTGTCGATCGTCGTCGTCATGCGCGCCACGATGGCGGGCGGGATGGTCAGCACCGCGGTCGAGGCGAAGAGCTTGATCTTGCTGGTGACGGCGGCGAGGCCCGCCATCAGCGTGAAGCTCTCCAGCCCATGGTCCCAGAACTGCGTCTTTCCGCCGAAGCCGTGCAGCTTGATCATCGAGAGCGCGAAATCGAGGCCATAGCCCTCGGCCTTCTGCACCACCGCCTTGTTGAGTTCGAAGCTCGGCATGTATTGCGGCGCGTTTTCCGAGATCAGCCAGCCATTGTTGTTGATGGGAATGAAGACGCCGATATCCATCGGGGAGTGCCTTTCGCCTGGGATTTCGCGGGCCGGAACGTCCGGCCCTGCCGCATTGCCAGCAATTCATGTGCCAGCCTCACCCTGGACAGACGAAGCGGCTGCGAACAACATCGCGGCAACCAGTCGGAGGCTCTGCCCATGAAGCTCACCATGCCCGAGGAGATCATCCTCCTCCTCCTCGACGACAAGTCGGGCCGCCCGATCGGCCTGCCGGCGCCCGCCGGGGATTACGCGGTGGCCAGCGCCATCCTCATGCAGCTCTCGCTCAATGGCAGCATCGACACGGATCTCGAGAAGCTGATGGTGACCAGCACCAAGCCCTCGGGCGATCCGGTGATGGATGAGGCGCTGACCATGATCGCGACCACGCCCGGTCAGCGCGACAGCCGCCACTGGATCGTCCAGATCGGCCGCAATGCGGACCGCCTGCGCGGGCAGCTGCTGGACAACCTCGTCGCCAAGGGTGTGCTGCGCAAGGAGGAGGGGCGCTTCCTCTGGGTCTTCCCCGACCGGCGCTACCCCAAGGCCGCCGAAGGCGAGCTCGATGTGATGGAAGTGCGCGCCCGCCTGCGCGCCGTGCTCCTCAGCAATGAAATCCCGGAGCCGCATGATTCGCTGATGATCGGCCTGGCGCGCTCCACCGGCATCATCCCCTTCATCCTGACGGCGGCCGAGCAGGAGAAGTTCGGCAAGCGCGTGGACCAGGTGGCCGATCTGGAAGAGCTGGGCCGCACCCTCTCCAGCGTCACGCGCGAGGTCTATGCGATGATGCTCGCCTTCGCGGGCTCGCACTGAGGCCGCGCCTCGGTCGGTCAGGGTGATCGCGCCGGCCAGCGGGCCGCCGGCGCTCAGCGTTTCGCCGGTCCCGGCCGGCAGCTTGCATCACCGCAGCGGCAGCGGGGTTCCGCGGCGCGGGTTCAGCCGCGCGGCAGTTCCTGCTCGACGAGAGCGCTGAAGAAGCCCACGCCATAGGGTGCGGCATCGTCGTTGAAGTCGTATTTCGGATGGTGGACCGGCATGCCGCCCTTCCCGTCGGGCGCCTTCTGGCCGAGCTTCACGAAGGCGCCGGGGCGCTTCTCCAGCATGTAGGAGAAATCCTCGGCGCCCATGATGGGTGGGCGCTTGCGGATGATCCCCTCGGGCGCGAAGACCCGGGCCGCCGCCTGGGCGGCGAGGTCGGCCTCGCGCTCATGGTTCACGGTGACGGGGTAGCCCGACTTCCACTCCACCTCGATCTGCGCCTCGAAGGCCTCGGCGACGGAGGCCGCGATGCGCTTGATGTGGCGCTCCATGGCGGCCCGCGTTTCCTTCTTCAGGGTGCGGATGGTGCCCTTGATCTCGGCCGTCTCGGGGATGACGTTCGACGCGCTGCCCGCATGGAACATGCAGAGGCTCAGCACGGCACTGTCCAGCGGGTCCACCCGGCGCGAGACGATGCCCTGCAAGGCCACGACCAGTTGCGCGCCGATCAGCACGGGGTCGATCGCCATGTGCGGCCGCGCCGCATGGCCGCCGAGGCCCCGGATCTTGAAGGTGACGGTGTCGGCCGAAGCGAGGATCGGGCCGGCCACAATGGACGTCTCGCCCAGCGCGAGCGAGGGATCGTTGTGGATGCCGTAGACGCTGTCACACGGAAAACGCTCGAAGAGACCCTCCTCGACCATGACGCGACCGCCGCCCGGGCCTTCCTCGGCCGGCTGGAAGATGAAGTTCACCGTGCCGTCGAAATTGCGCGTCTCGGCCAGATATTTGGCGGCGCCCAGCAGCATGGCGGTGTGCCCGTCATGGCCGCAGGCGTGCATCTTGCCGGGCGTCCTGGAGGCATGCGGCGCGCCGGTCTCCTCGGTCATCGGCAGGCAGTCCATGTCGGCACGCAGGCCGATGGAGCGGCCGGAATTGCCGTTCCGCAGCACGCCCACGAGGCCGGTGCCGGCAATGCCGCGATGCACCTCGATCCCCCAGGAGGCGAGCTTCTCGGCCACCAGGGCGCTGGTCGCGTGCTCCTCGAAGCCCAGCTCCGGATTCGCATGGATGGTCTGGCGCCATTCGGCGATCTCGGGCGCCAGGGCGGCGATGCGGTTGTTCACGGGCATGGGGCGGCTCCTCGATTGAGGCGCGATTGTCGGGCCCCGGCCGCAAGGCGTCAAACCCTGGTTGACCCTGCCGGAAATCCTTCCTCTCCTGCCGCGAACACCTGGGAGTGGATGCCATGCCCCTGCTGCTTGCCCTGGATCAGGGTACGACCTCGACCCGCGCCATCGCCTTCGACGCGACGCTGTTGCCAGTGGCCACGGCCCAGCTCGAGCTGCCGCAGCATTTCCCCGCACCGGGCTGGGTGGAGCATGAGCCGCAGGACATTGCGGCACATGGCCTCGCCGTGCTGCGCGAGGCGCTGGCGCGCGCGGGTGGGGCGGCGCGGGACGTGGCCGGCATCGGCATCACCAACCAGCGGGAGACCACGCTGCTATGGGAACGCGCCACGGGCCGCGCCGTCAGCCGCGCCATCGTCTGGCAGGACCGCCGCACTGCCGCCATCTGCGAGGGGCTGCGCGCGAGCGGGCATGAGGCGCTGGTGAACGCCCGGACCGGCCTGCTGCTCGATCCCTATTTCTCCGCCACCAAGCTGGCCTGGCTGCTCGACAACACGCCCGGCGCGCGGGCCGCGGCCGAGCGGGGCGAGCTTTGCTTCGGCACGGTGGAGAGCTTTCTGCTGTTCCGCCTGACCGAAGGCCGGGTGCATGCGACGGATGCGACCAATGCGGCGCGCACCATGCTCTTCGACATCCATAAGGGGGCCTGGGATGCGGAGCTTTGCGCCCTGTTCCGCGTGCCCATGGGCCTCTTGCCCGAAGTGCGGGACTGCGCCGCCCCCTTCGGCGAGACTCGGCTGCTGGGTGGCTCCATCCCCATCCTGGGCATGGCCGGCGACCAGCATGCGGCCACCATCGGCCAGGCCTGCTTTGCGCCGGGGATGATGAAATCCACCTATGGCACGGGCTGCTTCGCCCTGCTGGTGACGGGAGAGGAGGCTGTCACCTCCCGCAACCGCCTGCTCACCACCATCGCCTGGCAATTGCAGGGCAAGCGCGCCTATGCGCTGGAGGGCTCGATCTTCATGGCGGGCGCCACGGTGCAATGGCTGCGCGACGGGCTCGGCATCATCCAGC
>JAIYCD010000199.1 GCA_027488195.1 Acetobacteraceae bacterium
GCGTCACCTGGCGCTCGGGCTGCGGCTTCTTGCTGTAGGTGCCGCGGCCGGTGGCGTAGCGGTCGCCCTCGATGCCGACGCCGGCGATGAGCTTGGCCTGCGGCAACTCCTGCATGTCGGCCGCGGCCTGCTCGGTGATGTGGATGGCGAGCAGACGGCCTGCCCAGATGAACTGACTCACGATCATGTCTCCGATCAGGCGATGCTGGCGCGATGTGACCATGGTTCCGCGCGCCCGGCCATCCGGTGGTCAGCCCGGGTGGATGCCGGCAAGCAAGGGCCGCCAGCGCGCCACCTCCCGCGTGATGAGGCCGGTGAACTCCGCGCCGGTTCCGCCAAGCGGGATCGTGCCCTGCTGGCTGAGTCGCGCGCGGGTTTCAGGGGCGGCCATGGCGGCGCGGAAGCCCTCGGCGAGGCGCGCCAGCACAGGCTCGGGCGTGCCACGGGGTGCCACTATGGCGGAGGTCGAGCCGTTCTCGAGGCCGGGCAGCCCAGCTTCCGCGGAGGTCGGCACCTCCGGCAGTAGGGCCAGCCGCTCGAGGGCCGCCACCGCCAGGGCGCGAAGGGTGCCGGCGCGGACATGCTCGGCCACGATGGGCGTGGCCTCGGCGGTGAGGGCCACCTGGCCCGCCAGCACCGATTGCACGCTGGCCGCGCCACTGCGGAAATGCACGGCCAGGAACTGCGCGCCCGAGAGCGATTGGAGCAGGATCTGCGTGAGGTGCGGGCTGCTGCCGGCGCCGGCCGTGCCCCAGCTCAGCCCCTCCGGCCGGCTGCGCGCTGTTGCCAGCATGGCGCCGAAGCCCGCGGGCACGCTGCCGGGATGCGCCACCACCACATGCGGCGTGCTGGCAGCCAGCGTGACGGGGGCGAAATCCGTCAACGGGTCGTAGCTCATGCGCGGATAGATCACCGGGTTCACCGCGAACATGGCGAGGGACGCCATCAGCAGCGTCGTGCCATCAGGCGCGGCGCGGGCCACATATTCGCCCGCGATGTTGCCATTCGCCCCGGCGCGGTTCTCGGCGACGATGGTGACGCCCAGCTCCATCGCCGCGCGCTCGGCCAGGATGCGCGCGACGAGGTCGGTGATGCCGCCCGCGCCGAAGGGAATCACCAGCCGGATCGTGCGCGTCTGGGCGCGCAGCGCCGGTGCGGCAAGGAGGAGGGGGGCGGCGGCAGGCAGGGCGCGGCGGGTCAGCATCTTCGGGTCCCCTTGGAACGGCGATCCCAGCCTGGAATGCGGATGGCGGCGCCGCCAGCGCTTCCGCGCCGCAAAACATGCGCGGCGGCACCGGCCTGCCCAAGGATCAGGCGTCGGCGGCTCGTCGCGGATATTGCAGGATCAGGAGTTCCGCACCCTCGGCGCCGGCCACCGCCTCGCGCGCCGAATCCACGGGGTTCACGAAGATCAGGGAGAGCGGCGGCATGCCGTCCAGCGCGCCCGCCGTCACCACCCAGAACTGCCCCATGCCGGTGGCTGGGTCGGGGCCGGTCAAACGCGCACCGGGCGGCAGGATATGGCGCCAGGCGCCCAGGCCGTCGGCACGCGGCTCCAGCATTTCCTCGACGCGGGCGGCGCCGGTGATGGCGGGCGCGGGCTCGACCGGGGCGGTGGTGGTCTGCCAGGGCTTGCGGCCGGGGATGGCCTTCAGCGCCGCCGCCTCCTGCGCCACATAGCGCGCGCCGGGGTCATAGCCATTGCGGAGCGTGAAGTAATGCAGCCCCGCCTCGCCCGCCGTGATCGGCCCATAGGCGGTAAGGGCATTGGTGTAGTGCACCGTGACCGGCCGCACCGGATGCCGGCCGAGATGGCCGCCGCCCGCCACGACCACCTGGAACTGGTCGGCCGCGTGGAAATGCGACTGCACGACGGAACCGGGCGGCTGCTCGACCAGGAAGGCCATCGGATAGAAGGCGCCAGGCTCGGGCGGCGGCGGGCTGTCCGCCGTGCGGTTCGTCCAATTCGTGCCGATATAGGTGGTGGTATGGATCGGCACGCCATTGGCGTTCACGGGGCGCCGCGTCGCACGGGCGGCTTCCGATGAGGTGGCGATGGACATGGCGGCACTCCCCTGCACGCCGGAAATCTAGGCGCAGTGGGCGCGGCCAGCAACTCCTCCGGACAAATCAGGTCGCCTCCCGCCCGAACAGCGTGCGATACATCAGGCGGTAGATGTCCACATTGTCCATCGTGCCCGCCTCGCTGATCCGCTCCGCATTCAGGCCGACGCCGCGCACCAGGATGGCGCCCGCCGTATCGGTCAGGGTGGACCAGGCGATGGCGAAGGGATGCCGCACCCCGTTGCGATCGGGCGCGGAGAGCCAGGCCTCCGTGGCCGGGCCACGCTGGCCGTCGAAGGGCGCGCCATTGCGGTCGCGATCCGGCAGGTTCACGCCCTCCCGGATGATGGCCTGCTGGCGGCCCGGCCCGATCACCTGCATGCCGCCCGCATCTGAATCGCAGGTGGTCAGCATCAGCGTGGAGGGGTTGGCGGCGACGAAACGGCGGAACACGCCGATCGCGGCATCCGCGCGGGTGCCGGCCTCGATGGCGCCCGCCGCGTTGTTCACATTGCCGAAGTTATCCGTCCCCTCCTCCTCGGCCACCAGCAGGAAGCCATCCGGCGCGCGGGAGAGGAGGCGCAGCGCCGCCTCGCTCATCTCGGCGATGCTGGGTGCGGTGGGGAGGTAATGCGGCAGGCCTTCGCGCGCGAGCGTCTGTTCATCGCGGTCGTGGAAGCTGTGGTCTTGGGCGAAGATGCCCCAGAGCTTCTCGGTGTTGGCCGGCACCGCCGCCAGTTCCTCGCGGGTGAAGACGATGGTGTAGCCCCGGCCGCGGAGCAGCTCGATCAGGTTCAGCCCATCCTCGCGCGCGCCCTCGCCGAAGCGCCCCTGCATGCCGCGCGGCAGGTACCAGCGCTCGCCGCCGGCCAGGTGCAGCTGGACGCCGGATTCCACCACGAGGCGGGTGATCTCGGCCAGGCTGTTGCGGCGCGGCGTGCTGGCGACGAAGGCGGCCGTGCCGGGCTCATAGGCGGCGCCGGAATTGACCAGGCCCACCCATTTGCCCCGCGCCATGGCCTCGCGGGCGATCGAACCCTCGAAGCCCGAGAGGCTGCGGATCGCGGTCGTGCCATCCATGCCGAAGCTGTCAGCCTGGACGCGGACGCCGAAGGCATGGGTGGTGGCGCCCCCATGCGAGGTGCCGGTGAGGCCGTCCTTCATGTGCCCGAGATAGACCGCGCTGTGCGGCAGCCGGTCCCATTCGGTGCGGCCATCGGGGCCGACGGTCACCATCCGCACCGCGCCCCAGGCATTCACGCCGAAGCCGTCGGGGTGGAAGAAGATCACATTCGCCGGGCGCGGCTGTGCCGCGGCAGGCCCCTGGACGGCAAGGGACAAGGCAGCGGTGGTGGCGAAGAGTTGGCGGCGGTTCATAAGGGCGCTCCCGATTCGGCCCCCGTGACGTACCTCCCGATCGGGACCGCGCCAATAACAGTTGCGTTAAACCTGACGCGATGCCCCCAGCAGGATCACCGCGGTCCCGGTCAGGCAAAGTGCCACACCCGCGAGGTCCCAGCCACTCGGCCGCAGCCCCTCGACCAGCATGAGCCAGACGAGCGTGGCGGCGATGTAGATCCCGCCATAGGCCGCGAAGGCCCGCCCGGCAGCGATCTCGCCCGGCACGAGGGTGAGCAGCCAGGCGAAGGCGATGAGGCACCCCAGGCCCGCCGGCAGCCAGAGGATCGAGGCGCCCTGCCGCAGCACCGCCCAGAAGGCGAAGCAGCCGGCGATCTCGAAGACCGCCGCCAGCGCGAAGATCAGCCCCGCGTTCAGAGCGAGCGCAGCGCCTGGCAGACCCGCGCCACCGCCTCATCCGAAAGCTCGGGATACATCGGCAGGCTGAAGACCTCCTGCGCCGCGCGGGCCGTCTCCGCGCAATTGGCCGGGCCGAGCGCCACGCGATCCAGATAGGCGGGCTGGGTGTGCACGGGCATGGGGTAATGGATGCCCGTGCCGATGCCGCGCGCCTTCAGCGAGAACATCAGCTCATCGCGCTTGGGGTGCCGCAGCACGTAGAGATGGAAGACATGATGCGCCCCCGGTCGCCGCACGGGCGGGGCCAGCTCCGTCCCGGCCAAGGCCTTGTCATAGGCGGCA
>JAIYCD010000014.1 GCA_027488195.1 Acetobacteraceae bacterium
GCGTCGCAGATCGGTGGCCTGACGGCGACGGGCCTGTCTGCACTGGATGCGACGCAGATGGGGGCGCTGTCCGCCACGCAGATCGGCGGCGTGACGGCGACGCAGATCCGCGGGCTGACGGCGACGGATGTGGGCGAGCTGAGCGCCACGCAGGTGGGTGCGCTCGGAGTCTCCCAGATCGCGGCCCTGAGTGCCACCAACATCTCCGCGCTGGATGCCACCCAGGTGGAGGGCATGAGCACGCTGCAGCTGCGTGGCATCACCAGCACCCAGGTGCAGGGCCTCTCCAGCACGGATATCGGTGAGTTCTCATCCACCCAGCTCTCGTCGCTGAGCGCCTCGCAGATCGGCGCGCTGACCACGACTGTGATCGGCGCCCTGACCACCACGAATCTGGAGCCGCTGACCTCCACCCAGATCCGCGCCCTGAGCAGCACGCAGATCGACCAGCTCTCCACCACCAACATCGCGGCACTGAGCGAGACCCAGCTCGCGGGCTTCGACACGACCCAGGTGGGCAGCATGTCGGATGAGCAGATCGCGGCCTATCTCGGGCTCTGAGGCTGAACAGAGGAGGACAGGATGTCTGACACCCTCACGATGACCCTGCAGGAATTGGTGGCTGAGGCACAACGCCTGGCCGCCGCCGGTGACGGGGCGGCGGCTTGCCGCCTCTATGCCGGATGGATCGCGGCCCAGTCGGGGAACCCGCAGCTCTACATCGCCCATTTCAACCATGCGTGCCTGCTGAGCGAGCTGGGACAAGGGGAGGCGGCACGGACATCCCTTCACGCCTGCCTCGCGCTCAACCCCGATTTCCTGCCGGCGAGCATCAATCTCGGTGGGCTCCTCGAGCGTGCGGGGGCCATCCCAGAGGCGATCGACCAGTGGCAGGGGGTTGTCCAACGCGTCGTCGCCGTCACCGGCGCGGCCATCGCCTACAAGCTGACAGCGCTGCGCCAGATCGCCCGCGTGCTGAGCGAGCATCAAAAGCCCGCCATGGCCGAGGCGGTGCTGCGGCAATGCCTGGAACTGCAGCCCGAGCAGCGCGACGTGATCGAGCAGTTCATGGCGCTGCGCCTCGTCCAATGCGCATGGCCGGTCCTGCCGCCGAGCGATGCGGCGGAGTCCCGGCGCCTGCTGCGGGGGACCAGCCCGCTCTCCATGCTGGCCTACACGGATGACCCGCTTCTGCAGCTCGGCCTCGCGCATCACTATGCGCGCTGCCTGGTCGATGAGACGCAAGACCTCTCGCGGCATGACCGCCGGGATGCGCCCATCGCGCTGAAGGGCCGGCGGCTGCGCGTAGGCTATGTCTCGTCGGACCTGCGGGACCACGCGATTGGCACGCTGATGGCCGAGGTTTTCGAGCTGCATGACCGCTCGCGCGTCGAGGTCACGGCTTATTATTGCGGCCCCCCCTCCAGCGCGCCGCTCCAGGCGCGCATCCAGGCGGCTGTCGAGCATTGGGTGGATATCCGCCCGCTCTCGGATGATGCGGCGGCGGCGCGCATCGCGGCCGATGGCATCGATATCCTGGTGGATGTGAATGGCTATACGCGGGATGCACGCACGGCCATCTTTGCCCGGCGGCCGGCGCCGGTGCAGGTGAACTGGCTGGGCTATCCTGGCACGCTGGGCACGCCCTGGCACCACTATATCATCGCCGATTCCTGGATCATCCCGCCCGAGGCGGAGCTGCACTACTCCGAGCGCGTGCTGCGCCTGCCCTGCTACCAACCCAATGACCGCAAGCGCGTGATCGCGGAGACACCCACCCGCGCCGCGGCCGGCCTGCCGGAGCAGGGCTTCGTCCTCTGCTGCTTCAACGCCGCGCAGAAGCTCTCGCGCTTCACCATGGAGCGCTGGGTGCAGGTCCTGCTGGGCGTGCCGGGCAGCGTGCTCTGGCTGCTGGATTCGGGCCAGGAGATGCGGACCAACCTCCAGGCCTTCGCCGCGGCGCGAGGCATCGCGGAGGAGCGCATCATCTTCGCACCCAAGCTCGCCAACGCCGAGCATCTGGCGCGCTACCGCCTGGCCGATCTCTTCCTGGATTCCGTGCCCTATGGCGCACACACCACGGCCTCGGATGCGCTTTGGCTGGGTGTCCCCGTGCTGACGCTCTCTGGCCGCAGCTTCGCTTCACGTGTCTGCGGCAGCCTGGTGCGTGCAGCGGGCCTGCCCGAAATGGTCTGCGCCACGCCCGATGAATATGTCTGCCGCGCCATCGCCCTGGCCCGCGAACCGGCGGAGCTGGCCCGGCATCGCAAGACGCTCGCCGCCCGGCGCGCCCGTTGTGACCTGTTCAACATGGAGAAGCTGGTGACGCGGCTGGAGGCGCTGTTCCAAACGGCCGCCCGCGCGCATGAGGCCGGCCGCACGCCCGAGCCGAGGCTCGACAACCTCGACGCCTATCTCGAAATCGGTGCCGGTCTGGACCATGAGGCGGAGGAGATGCTGGCCCGGACGGATTATCATGCCTTCTACCGCGCCCGGCTGGCCCGTCGCCATGCGGTGCGGCCGCTGGCGGCCGATGGGCGCCTCTGGCCCTGATCAGGCGTCCTTCGGCAGGCTTGCCATGTCGAAGCCATGGAACAGCGAGAGAAACAGGAACGGGTTGGGCATCCAGCGCGGGTACATCACGTTGTTGATGTCGGCCGTTGTATCGAACCAGCCGAAGCGGGCCGTGCCGGCACTCCAGCAGGCCTGGAGCCCGCACTGGTCGATCCAGCGCGTCACATGCGGGGCCGCCAGCGCCGCCTCCAGATAGCCCTGCAATTCCGCGAGCCAGGCCAGGCCCGCCTTGGTCGGGAAGGCCATGAGCAGGTTGGCGGTGATGTGGCTGCCGAAGGCCCGGCTCGCCTCGTTGCGGTTCAGCACCACGTCGCAGCCCTTGAACCGGTCGACCAACTCGGTCACCCCGCGCTGCAGCACCGTATCGATATCAGAGACGAGGATGGGAAGGCGCAGCTCCTCCAGCGCGCGCCGCGCCATCGCGAAGCGCGTGCACTGGAAATGCGCCACGGGCAGCGCACGCGGGCCGTCGCTGTCGTGGCATTGGGTGGCCACTGCGGCAGGGGCGAAATCATCGGCACTGTAGACGATGCGTTGATCGGGCATGTCCATCAGGCGGATCAGCTCGGGCAGGGTGACGGCGCCGCCGATGACATGCACGAGGATGACGACCGGCAGGTCGGCGTGGCGCAGGATGGAGCCGAGATAGGCGCGGCCATAGAGCTGCAGATAGGCGGGGTCCGCTGCCACGACGAAAGCGAGCTTCGCACCCCGCACCTGCCGGCGCAGCCCGGCCCAGCCGAGGGGGCGGCCCTCCGCCCGATGCAGCGTCTCCACGGGCAGCAGAGGCGGCTCGCGATGCAGCAACGCCGCATCGGCGGCTTCGGCGAGATGGCGGTAGTGCCGGGCCCAGTGCCGCGCTTCGCCCTCCGGGAGTTCCATCGGCTCCACGCCGCGCGCGGCCGCGACCAGCGCCTGCATGGCGGCGCGGCCCTGCGCATCGACCGGCCCCAGCAGGTGCAGGCTGAGGGCGCGGTGCGCCTCATGCAGGCGGCGCAGTGGGTGCAGCGCGTCCGGCGGGGCGAGGGCGAGGGCACTGCGGGCGGCGAGTTCCATGGCCCGGTCCCCTGCCGCCTCGGCCTGTTCCAGCCGGACCAGGTTGGCGCCGGCGTGATGCGGATCGATCGCCAGCAGCGCCGCGGCGTAGCGCCGGGCCCGGGCGGTCTGGCCCAGGTTGCGGTTGCAGGCGAGGGCTGCTTCCAGCACCGCGCGATTGTCCGGCTGATAGGCCGCGAGTGCAGCGGCGAGGCGCTCGGCATCCGCGAGGTCGCCGTTGGCAAGGGCCCGGTTGAACCCCTCCAGCGCTTCCGCTGCGGCCTGTTGCGCCGCGGTGTCATCAGCGGCCAGGGCGAGGGCTTCGCCCGCGCAGCCCGCATCGGCCAGGCGTTTGCGCAACGCGGCGCGTGCCGGCGGATGGCACGGGGCGAGGAGGCGCAGCAGGGTCAACGCCTCGGCCCGAGGAAGCCGCGCGGTGCGAGACTGGAGGGCGGCTGCCTCCTCGGGGCTGATCCGGGCCGGTGGGATGCGGCGCGCGAGCAGGTTTGGGCCGAGCGGGGCGATCGCATAGAAGGCGAGGTGTTCCCGGGCGGAAGGCGGCAGAGGTGCCGCCTGCGGCCAGGCCACCCAGCGGGGGCGGGTCTCGCTCAGCCCGAGCCCTGACAGCGCCGCGGGATCGCTGACCCAGAGCAGATCCGCTTCGGGCAGGTCCGGGCCAAGCGGTGCATCCGCCTCGATTGCGTGCCCGGTGGCGCGGCCTGCGTGCAGCAGCGCGGCAAGGCTGGCCGGCGCTGGGCCGTGCAGCAGGAGGCGTGGCGGCGCGTCCAGCATCGCGAGCAGCGGCGTGAAGGGGCAGCGGGCTGGGCTCGGGACCATCCTGGTCACTCTCCGGGCTATTCTGGCGCGGAGACTGGCAGGCGGTCCTTAACAATCCGCGAAAGCGGTGCTGGCAAGGCTTTCTTTACCGGGCGCGGCCTAACCTTGCCCGATGACGCATCGCCCGCCCCCAACGCCCGCGCTCGGCCTCCTGCCATGGCTGCTGGCGTTGGGCCTCGCCGCGCCCTCGGCCGCCGCCGCCGCGACCTGGGAGGTCGCGCTGCCAGAGGCGCTGGGCTTTGGCCTTGCTGGTTTGAGCTTCCTGGCGGGCGTGGTCCTCACCCTGCTGGCCCATCGCCGCCGCCCGGCGGCCGGCCCCTCACCGGCCGAGATGGAGGAAATGCGCCGCTCGGTCACCGCCTTCGCCGGCATCCTGCGCGAGGGGAGTGCCATGCTGCTGCAACACCAGCGCGAGACGCTGGACGCTGTGGAGCGCGTCGCGGCCCACAGCCAGCAACTCATCGCCCTGATCGCCGCCTCCGAGGAGCGGGGCGCCAATGCGACCGCGCGGGCCGAGATCCTGGCGACGCGCGTGGCCCGCAGCGCAGCCGCCGAGGTGAAGGCGAGCGTAGAGAGCCTCACCGCCATCTCGGCGCGCATCGAATATCAGGCGCGCGCGCTGGAGGAGGCTACTCGCCCGGCTGGCGCACGCGCAGCTTGAGGCGCTCCATCTCCGGCACGGCCTGGCCGGCATCCACGAAGGCCTTCTTCAAGGCCTGCAGGTTGGGCGCGAAGATCCCCTCGCGATTCTGGTAGCACCATTCCCGGCTCTCGGTCGGCATGCGCAAGCTGCCCTGGAAGCGCGGCATGACCCAGCGGGCAAAGAGTTCGAAGCTGCGCAGCGTCTGCTCACGATCGGCCCATTCATGCGCGCGGAACAGGATGCCGCCGGCCCCGCCCTCGCTGAAGGCGATCAGCCGCTCGATCCCCTTGGCCACCGTCTCCGGGCTGCCGACGAGCGTGGTGCCGGCCTTCAGCCCGTCGCCCAGCGGGTCCTCGGTGCGGGTGGGCGGCCGGCCCAGCGTCTCGCCGAAATAGGTCTCGGTCTCGAGGCGCTCGCCGATGCGGCAATCCCGCATGGCGCGCTCGTCATCCTCGGCGCAATGCATGTTGACGACGAGGCGCCAATTCTTCCGGTCCATGGTCTGGCCGTGCTTCGCGGCCTCGGCCTCGGCCATGCGCCATTGCTCGGCCAGCTTCTGCGGGCCGCCGGGCAGGCCGGCGCCGAGCGAGATCAGCCCCAACCCGTGCTTCGCCGCCGCCAGCGCGCCCGAGGGCGTGGTGGAGGAGGCGACCGAGATGGGGAAGCGCGGCCAGGTGTAGGGCGCCAGATGCAGCCGTGCCTCGCGCAGCTCGAACCAGTCGGTCTTCATCGTCACCGGGCCGTCGCA
>JAIYCD010000284.1 GCA_027488195.1 Acetobacteraceae bacterium
CGCCCGCGCGCGGCCGGATGCGATCAGCTACGGCACGATCGGCAATGGCTCGCTCGCGCATCTCGGCATGGTGCTGGCGCAGCGCGCGGCGGGCATCCAGCTGACGCATGTGCCCTATCGCGGCGGCGGGCCGCTCGCGACCTCGGCCATGGCGGGCGAGACGGATCTGGTGGCGGCGACGGGCACCATCTTCGTCGAGCATCTGCGGCAGGGGGTGCTGCGGCCGCTGGCGGTGCTGGGCCCGCGCCGCCGCGCCAGCCTGCCCGATGTGCCGACCATGGCCGAAGCTGGCCTGCCCGGCGTGGAGGCCGAGGCCTTCTGGGGCATCCTCGCGCCTGCCGGCACGCCGCCCGCGATTCTGGCCCGCATGGAGGCCGCCGCCCGCCGCGCGACCGAGGTGCCCGAGGTGCGCGAGCGGCTGACCACCATCATGGGCATCGAGATGCGCAACGAGGGCGGGCCGGCCTTCGGCGCTTTCCTGGACCGGCAGATCGACGTCTGGGGCCGGGTGATCCGGGAGAATGACATCCGGCCGGATTGAGGAGAACACCTCCCAGACCCATCCGGCCGCAAAGCGGCCGGCGCCCGGCGTCTGAGGGCGGTCTAAATTATTCTTGCTTCAAAGGGCGGCAAGTAATCCGGCGCCTCGAACTCCAGCACCCAGAGGTCGGGGTCGCGCTTCACCTGGCGCTCCACATAGGCATCGGCGGTGGCGGGCGGCACCGGGGCCTCGCCCGTGCCGCGCACCCAGGCGGGGCGGCTTTCGCTGTCGCGCGCCTGGGCCAGCACCACCTGGCCATCCCGCCCATCGAGCACGCAGAGCATGCCGCCCGAATCCGGGTCGCCCCGCCGCAGCACCACCGCCGGGCGGCCCGCCATGTCCGACATCCGGATCGCCATGGCGACCCAGATATGCGCCTTCACCTTTGCATCCATGCGGCCCCGGTTACGCGCAGCCGGTCCCTTGCCGCAAGCCCGCGCCTGGGCACATAGAGGGCAAGAGTTTCTCCCGGAGCGGAACATGGACGCGAAGCAGCTCACTGAAGGCCAGCGGGCGTATGAAGCCAAGCGGGCCGCCAAGGCCGGCATGACGCTGGAGGCCTGGCTGCGCGACAAGGAAAAGCGCGCCAAGGCCGAGGCGGCCGAGGCCGCTAAGACCACCACGGCCGAGGCGCCGAAGAAGCCCGGCTTCTTCACCCGCCTGCTGGAGCGCGCGCAGAAGCCGCTCTGAGGCGGCGCACCGGCGCTGCAACCACCGGGCGCGCGGAACCCTGAAGGGGTGAACCGCCCCCGGAGCACCGCCGCCCGCATGGCCCGCTACGAGGCCGAGGCCCCGGCGCTGGCCGAGCGCGCCTGCCCCTCCCTCGGGCTGGAGGAGGAGGGCGCTTCCGTCACCCACCTCATCCTCGCGGCCCCCATCGGCGCCGTCGGGCTCAGGCAGCACCTGGACGGGCTCGATCTTCCGCCCGAGGTCGCGTTGCTGCGCTTCGAGGGCGGCTATGCGGGCCTGCAGCCGGGACCGGACGGGCGGGCCAATCTCTGCGCGGCGCTGATGGGGCCGATCCCGCGCGATGCGGCGACGATGAACGCGCGGATCGCGGCGGGCTGCGACCTCGCGGCGCGGCCGCTGGCGGTGGCCGGCGTGCCCTATGGCTTCCAGCAGCCGGGCGGGCTGCCCGGCGCCTATCGCGCGGGGGACCGGGTCTCCGTCATTCCCAGTTTCGTGGGCGATGGGATGGCGATGGCGCTGGCCTCAGGCGAGGCGGCGGCGCGGGCGATCCTGGAAGGCCAGGAGGCGGCGGCCTGGCATGCCGCCTGGGGCCGTCGCTCGGCGCGGCAGGTGCGGGTGGCCGCTATAGGCGCCTGGCTGATTCGCGCGGCGCTGGGCCTCTTCCTGCGGGTGATGGGCCATTCCTGGGCCGCGCGGCTGACGCGGCTCCGTTCCAGCTAGGCGTCCACGGCCTCCGCATCCAGGCTGGCCGCATTGTCCTGGATGAACTTGAAGCGCAGCTCGGGCTTGCGGCCCATCAGGGCTTCCATCAGATCGGCGGTCTTGGCGCGATCCTCCGGCGGCAGGATCACCTTCAGCAGGACGCGGTTCTTCGCCCCCATGGTGGTGTCCTTCAGCACCTGGGCGGGCATCTCGCCCAGGCCCTTGAAGCGGCTGACCTCGACCTTCTGGTTGGCCTTGAAGTTCTTCTTCATCTGCCGCTCGCGGTCGCGGTCATCCATCGCATAGACGCTGCGCCCGCCGGCCTGCAGGCGGAACAGCGGCGGCTGCGCGAGGTAGAGGCGGCCCTGGCGCACCAGCTCGGGCGTTTCCTTGTAGAAGAAGGTCATCAGCAGCGCCGCGATATGCGCGCCATCCACATCGGCGTCGGTCATGATGATGACGCGGCCGTAGCGCAGGCGGGCGATGTCGAATTTCTCGCCGACGCCGCAGCCCAGCGCCTCGATCAGGTCCTTCAGCTCCTGGTTGCCGCGCAGCTTCTCGGCCGAGGCGCTGGCGACGTTCAGGATCTTGCCGCGGAGCGGCAGCACGGCCTGGGTCTCGCGGTCGCGCGCCTGCTTGGCGGAGCCGCCGGCGCTGTCGCCCTCGACGAGGAAGATCTCCGTCCCCTCCGGCGTCTCGCGCGAGCAATCCGTGAGCTTGCCGGGCAGGCGCAGCTTGCGCGTCGCGCTCTTGCGCGGCGTCTCCTTCTCGGCCCGGCGGCGCAGGCGCTCCTCAGCGCGCTCGATGGCGAAGGCGAGGAGGTTGTCCGCACTCGCGGGGTCGGCGGCCAGCCAATGGTCGAAGCGGTCGCGCATCGCGTTCTCGGTCAGGCGCTGGGCGTCGGCGTTGGTCAGCTTGTCCTTGGTCTGGCCCTGGAAATGCGGCTCGCGGATGAAGACGCTGAGCATGCCGGCCAGGCCCGTCAGAAGGTCATCGGCGGTCACGCTCGCCGCGCGCTTCTCCTTCTTCATCTCGCCATAGGCGCGCAACCCCTTGAGCAGGGCCGCGCGCAGCCCCGCCTCATGCGTGCCGCCCTGCGGCGTCGGGATGGTGTTGGCATAGGTCGAGAGGAAGCCATCGCCCTGTTCGAGCCAGGTGATGGCGTATTCGCAGCGCCCCGCGCCATCGGGGAACTCGGCCGTGGCGGCGAAGGGGGTGGGCACCACGGGCCCGCGCCCCGCGATGGCGGTGGCCAGGAAGTCCGAGAGGCCACCCGGGAAATGCAGCACGGCGTCCGCCGGCGTCTCGCTGCCCGCGACCAGGGCCGGGTCGCATTTCCAGCGGATCTCGACGCCGCGATAGAGATAGGCCTTGGAGCGGCAGAGCCTGAACAGCCGCTCGGCCTTGAAGGCGAGGCTGCCAAA
Source organism: Acetobacteraceae bacterium (assembly GCA_027488195.1). Taxonomy (GTDB): domain Bacteria; phylum Pseudomonadota; class Alphaproteobacteria; order Acetobacterales; family Acetobacteraceae; genus Roseococcus. Next base: position 3,358 of record JAIYCD010000284.1, read on the forward strand.
GATCTCAGGGTCCGGCTTGAAGCGCAGCAGCGTGCCGCGGCGGTTGCGGACCTCGCCCTCGCGCTTGAGCTTGCTGGTGGGCTTGCCGCGCGCATAGGTCTGGCGGAACAGCTCGCCGCCGCGCGCGACCTCGACCTCCAGCGCCTCGGCCAGCGCGTTCACGACGGAACTGCCCACGCCATGCAGGCCGCCCGAGGTCTCGTAGGACTTGCCGGAGAACTTGCCGCCGGAATGCAGCGTGGTGAGGATCACTTCCAGGGCGGACAGCTTTGGAAACTTGGGATGCGGGTCCACCGGGATGCCGCGGCCATTGTCGCGCACGGAAATCCAGTTGCCGGCTTCCAGCACCACGTCAATGCGGTCGGCATGGCCGGCCACGGCCTCATCCATCGCATTGTCCAGCACCTCGGCGGCGAGGTGGTGCAGCGCATTCTCATCCGTGCCGCCGATATACATGCCAGGGCGCCGCCGGACGGGCTCCAGCCCCTCCAGAACCTCGATATCGGCGGCGTTGTAGCTGGAGGCGGCGGCTTTCCCGCCGCGCCCCGCGAAGAGGTCGTTCATGATGTGTTCGCTGTCCCTGAAGGCGGACCATACAGGGGCGGGCGAGTCGTCCGCAACCTTGGCGTGGCTCAGAGCATGGCGAGCGCCAGCATCGCAAGGGCGAGGGCGCGGCGCAGCCGCCGTTCCGGCCGCAGCCCGAGCAAGGCTGGCAGCAGCAGCGTCCAAAGCGTGCCAAGCATCATGATCAGTTCGCCCTCCGGCGGGGCGAGGCCGAGCGTGGCGCTCCAGAGCAGGCTGACATTGCGCACCGCGCCCCCCAGCGCAAAGCCCGGCAGCCAGTCGCGCGCGATCACCCCGGCCGCGAGCAGCCCGAGCGCCGCGCCCATCACCGAGGCGAGCAGCAGGCCCAGCAGCGCCTCGCCCCAGACCGGGGCGGGAAGCTCCAGCCGCGGCAGCCCGGCCGCGATGGAGAGCGCGATGCCGCCCAGGGCCAGCACGCCCAGCCCCCGCATGGGCCGGGCCAGCACCACCCGGCGACGCTCGCCCAGGGCCCGGCGCAGCGCATAGCCCAGCAGCGCCGGCAAGCCGACCATCAGCATCACCCGCCAGAACAGCGCCTGGGCGCTGACCACCGCGCCCTCCAGCACCAGCCCGGCGATCAGCGGTGCGGTGACCGGCAGCGCGAAGAAGCAGAGCAGTTGCGTCAGCAGCAGCGGCCGCACCGGCAGTCGCAGCAGCGAGGCGACCAGCGCCGCCCCGCCCGCCGCCGGGCAGGCCGCCACCAGCACCAGCCAGCCCCCCGCCTCATCCAAGCCGCAGCCCAGGGCGATGCCATGCACCAGGATGGGTGTGGCGATCAGGTTGCAGGCGGTCAGCAGCAGGACGGGCGGCCATTCCCGCGCCCCGATGCGGCCCGGCTCCGCGAGGCCCACGCTCATCGCCAGCAGCAGGATCACGCAGGGCACCAGCACCGCCTGGCCCAGCAGCGCGAGCGGCGGCAGGGCCAAGCCCAGCAGGAAGATAAGCGGCGGCGCGAAAAGCCCTAAATCGCCGATGCGCGCGAGGCTGGCCGCCAGCGCGCCCCTCACGGCCGCCGGCCGAGCAGGCTCGCCGCGAAAAAGCCCGCCACTTCGGCGGCGGAGAGGGCGGCCATGGCGGGCCAGGCTTCGGCCCGCACCCGGCCCGGACCGTCGGGCCGGGGCAGCATCGCATGGCCCTCGCCGGCAAAGGCAGGGCGGTCCCAGGCATAGGAGGCGCCGGCCAGGACACGCAGGCGAACCGTGGCGCCGGCGCCGTCGAGGCCGGCCGCGAGCCCGGCGCAGGAAGGCGCGTCATTCGCGGGATCGGCGTCGCCATGCATCAGCAGGACCGCCTGGCCCGGCACCACGGCGGGTGCGAGGCCCGCGCAGCCGGGATAGAGCAGGGCGCGGGCCGCCACCGGCTCGGGCAGGGCCGCCACCTGGCGCGCGCCGACGCCGAAGCCGAGCAGGCCGATCCGCTCGCCCAGCACGCGCGGGTGGCGGGCCAGCGCCCCCAGCACCGCCTCCAGCGAATCCTGCGGCAAGGTGGTCATTTCCAGCACCGCGAGACCGGCGCCGAGAAGCTGGTCCAGATAGAGGGAGGCGCGGCCATCGGGCGCTTCGCCATCGGCCAGGATGACGATGGCGGGCGTCCGGCGGTCCGGCGCGCCGAGGGGCAGGACGAGGGAGCCGTTGGCCCCGCCCGCGAAGAAGGCCTCCACCTCCTCCAGGGGTTCGGGCGGGGCTTCGCGTGAAGC